>JBEKVE010000166.1:0-6993 GCA_049514335.1 Acidimicrobiales bacterium | reverse complement strand
CATCTGGGGCGTGCTCATCTACATCGAGCGGCGCTACAAGCGGCGGCCGGTGGGCTTCGTGCTCGCCGCCACCATGGCGTTGTGGGGCCTGACCCGCTTCTACGAGGAGCGGCTGTGGCTGGGTGAGATCGGCAAGCTGGGCTCGAACCTGGTCCAGGCGGCGGGCCTGGCGTTGTTCGTGGCCGGCATCGTCATCATGGTGGTCCTGTACCGACGCCAGCGCCGCAAGTTGGATCATGACGACGGTGGCGACAACCAGACCGACGACCAAACCGACGACCGGAACGGCCACCAGGTCGACGGGGAGGCGGACGACCCGGTCGACGGGGAGGCGGACGACCCGGTCGACGAGACCGTCGGCCGCACGCCGGACGAGGTCGAACCCGTCACCCAGGTCTGAGTTGTCCCCCGGTCTGAGGATCACCCCGGTCTGAGGGTCACGCCGGCCCGACCCAGGCCCGCTCAGTCCGCCCGGGGTTCCGGGCCTCAGGAGCGTTGGTCGCCGTGCCGGGGTGGACGTCCGGGACCGGGACCGCCGGCGAAGGCCTGCGCGATCGCCATCCACTGCCGCGCCCCGTCCCCGGCGACCTCGAGGTCGGTGTCCGACACGTGCCGGCGCTGGGTCACCACCAGGCAGAAGTCGAGGGCCGAGCCCTCGACCACATCGGTCGTGTCCTGCGCGGCGTCCCACTCCCACTGCTGCCCCGACGGCCCGCGCAGCGCCACGCGGACGGGCGCGGCCGGCGGGTCGAGCCCGCGCACGATGAACGAGAAGGGCCGTGCCCGCACCCCGAGATGGGCGATGTGGCGCAGCCGCTCGGTGGGCTCGGGGCGCGCACCGAGCGCGTCGGCGACGTCGTGCCCGTGGGCCCACGTCTCCATGAGGCGCGCCGACACGAACGACAGGGCCCCCATGGGCGGGCCGAACCAGGGGATCCGGGCGCGGTCGTCGAGGGTGCCCGTGGCGTCGGTCATGGCGTGGCGGGCCCGGCGCCACCAGGCGAGCACCTCGGCGCCGGACATGGCCCGGCCCCGGCGCAGATGCTCCTCCATGGGATCGCCCGGAGCCGCCAGGGCCGCCTCGGCCATGGCCGTGAACCGAGCGGGCTCGGTCACGGCCATGGTGGCGGCATCGTCGAAGAAGGCCAGGTGGCTGATCTGATCCCGAATGGCCCAGCCCGCCGCGGGGGTGGGCAGCGCCCACGACGCCTCGTCGAGCTGCGCCACGAGACCGTCGAGGGCGGCGTGCTCCAGGTGGAGGTCCTCGAGCAGGGAGGGCAGTGAACCCGGTTCGGCCATGAGGGCCTCAGACTACGGGCTGGGGGGCGCCGACCCTCCCTCGGCCGCCGGTCATAGGTGGGGACCGAGATCCCGGGTCGATTGCGCCCGCAAGGACCGTGTCCACCCGGTACGCTGGGACTATGCCCGCGACCCCGTGGCTCGACGATCTCGAGATGCACGCATGGCGGTCGCTGCTACGAGCGCACTCCCGCCTCATCGGCCGTCTCGACGCCGATCTGCAGGCCAGTCAGGGGATGTCGGTCACCGATTACGGGGTGCTGGTGGAGCTCGAAGGTGAAGGCGGCCAGATGCGCATGAGCGAGCTGGCCGAGCGTCTGCTGCTCTCCCCGAGTGGGCTCACCCGTCGTCTCGACAGCCTGGTGTCGAGTGGGCTGGTGGAACGACACCGCTGCCCCACCGATCGCCGCGGGTCCTACGCCGCGCTCACCCCGGCCGGCCGGGCCCGGCTCGAGGAGGCCGCACCCGATCACGTGGCGCAGGTGCGTCGCCATTTCGTCGAGCGCCTCACCCGGCGCCAGCTCTCCGCCCTGGCCGACGCCCTCGACAAGGTGTCGGACGGTCCGGGCTGCCACTGACGGCCCGGCGCCTCTGCCCTCCACAGTCGATCGGCGCCACCGAGGTCCCTCCGGGCCGGCCCACCTACCCCGGTCGTCCATGGAGCGCCCCCTCGTCGCCGGCGTACGACGCGCCCACCGCTCCGAGCCCACCCCCACGACCGGATCGGCTCGCGCCGCGCCCGCCGGGTCGAGGTCGAAGATGGCAGCCCGCAGCCGCTTGACCGTGTCGTCGATGGTCCCCGCAGCGTGCTCGATGCGGTCACGCACGGGTTGCCGCCTCGACAGGTTGGAGGTGGCATCCAGGTGAGCCCGACGGCCACCAGGTCGTACAGGGTGGAGCTGTAGAGCTGCTTGGCGATGCGCTCCCGGTCCTCGGTCACGGCGAATTGCCGGCCTTGCCCGTGCAAAACATCGGCTTCGCGACGGGCACGTGCGGCGCGCTTGCGCAGGCCGTGGATGGCCACCGACATGACGACACCGAGCGTGGCCCACAGAAACACACGACGGGCGATGATCGAATTCGACACCTGCAGGGGGATCAGGGCGGTGACGATCTCGACGGCGACGACGGACGCGCCCACACATATCGGCTCCCAGCGTCGATGGAACAACGCTGTCCACACGAGCGAGACCAGCACGATGATGCCGATACCCGGCGCCGTCTGGCCCGTGGCGAGGACGAGCGCCAGCGCCGATCCCGTGTAGGCCACCGGCGCGAGCAAGTGACCCAGGGCGCCATGCGCGCCCACGGCAGCAGGAACGCGGCGCCGGTGGCCACGAGGAGAACGAGACTCACCACCGCCCCTGGCGTCGACCGCAGGGCCGGGGGAAGCAACAGGCTGGCCTCGGCTGCCACGGCCACCACGGCGAACGGCAGGGCACGTTCGAGCACTCCCTGTCGACGGAAGGGCGACGCAGTGGTTTCGTCACGCCGCCGGGCGTCGGAATCTGCCGCCGGCCGCGAAGCCTCTTCGTGTCCCATTTCTAGCTCCCAGCGAGGTGCCCCCAGCCCGGAGTGTCTCGATGCTATGAGGCGAGCGGTGGCGTTGCGCTGGACGGCGCGATCAGGTGGCTTCGTCCTTGGACGGATAGAGCAGCAGGTGCACCCCGGCGCCGACGGCGCCGCCCACCAGCGGGGCCACGATGAAGAGCCACACCTGGCGCAGGGCGGTCCCTCCCACCACCAGCGCCGGCCCGAGGCTCCTGGCCGGGTTCACCGACGTCCCCGTCACGGGGATGCCGATGAGGTGGACGACCGTGAGGGTGAGGCCGATCACCACGCCGGCGGTGGCGGCGTTGCCCGCCTTGCCCGTCACGCCGAGCACCGCGCACACGAAGATGGCCGTGAGTACCACCTCAGCCAGGAAGGCACCACCCGCCCCGATGTGGATATGACTCTGCGCTCCCCACCCGTCGGTACCCAATCCAGTGGTGGAGCGGTGGTAGAGCGGCGACGTGCTGAACATGCCCCACAGCACGAGGGCACCCACGATGCCGCCGGCGAATTGGGCCACCCAGTAACCGCAGGCATCGCGCAGCGCGATGCGCCGCGCCAGGAGCGCCCCCATGGTCACCGCCGGGTTGACGTGACAGCCGGAGATGGGACCGAGCACGTAGGCCAGGGACATGAGGGTCAACCCGAAGGCGAGCGCCGTGGCCACCACCCCCGCCGCGAAGCTGCTCCCCGCCACACCGAAGCCAAATGACAGCGTGGCCACGCCGACGGCCACGAAGACCAGGATCGCCGTGCCGAGGAATTCCGCACCGAGCCTGCGAGCCATGCGCTCTCCTTTCAACAGGCCGCCCACGCGAACCCTAAACCGCGGCCGCCGGCCCAGGCCGTCTTTCGGCACCTGCGCCGTTCGAGATGCCATGATCGACCCATGCGGACCGACCTCTCAGAGACGCTCGACGACCTCGTCCGACGGGCCCTGGCCGGGCAGATCCCGGACCGGGCTCAGGCCCTTGCCGTCCTCGCCAGCGCTGACGACGAGCTCATGGACGTCGTCGCCGCCGGGAGCCGGGTGCGCCGGCACTTCTTCTCCAATCGGGTCAAGTTGAATCTGATCGTGAACATGAAGAGTGGTCTGTGCCCCGAGGACTGTTCCTACTGCTCGCAGCGCCGCGGCTCCGACGCCGACGTCCTCACGTACAACTGGGTCGATCCCGCCGTCGCGGCCGAGACCGCCGATCGGGCGGTGGCCGGGGGGGCCAAGCGCGTGTGCCTCGTGGCCAGCGGCAGAGGGCCCACCGACCGCGACATCGCCCGGGTGGCCGAAACGGTACGGGTGATCAAACAACGTCACCCTGCCGTCGAGATCTGCACCAGCCTCGGTCTGTTGACCCCGGATCGCGCACAGCGGCTATCGGCGGCCGGTGTTGACGCGTACAACCACAATCTCAACACGAGCGAAGCGAACTACGGCGAGATCTGCTCGACCCACACCTTCTCCGATCGGGTCGACACCGTCGGCATCGCCCAGCACGCCGGCCTCTCTCCGTGCTCGGGAGCGATCTTCGGGATGGGCGAGACCGATGAGCAGATCGTCGACCTGGCCTTCGATCTGCGGGACCTGGATCCCGACTCGGTGCCCGTCAACTTCCTGATCCCGTTCGAGGGCACGCCTCTAGCCGACGAGTGGCAGCTCACGCCGCAACGTTGCCTGCGGATCCTCGCCCTGTTCCGTTTCTTCTTCCCCGACGTGGAGGTGCGGATCGCCGGCGGTCGGGAGATCCACCTGCGCAGCCTCCAGGTCCTGGGTCTGCAACTCGCCAACTCCATCTTTCTCGGCGACTACCTGACGAGTGAGGGGCAGGCCGGCAAGGCGGATCTCGAGATGATCGCCGACGCCGGCTTCGTGGTCGAGGGCCAGGAGCAAGCCACCTTGCCCACGACGCGTCGTGATCTCGTGACCCTTCGTCGAAGGGGCCCCGGGACGGCGGTGCCGGCGAACGCCTGACGCAGCGCGCCGCGGATTCGTGTCCTAGGCGGTTGTGTCCTAGGCGGTTGTCTTCGAACCTGCCAGGCCGGCGGGAGCTCCTGGAGCCGCTTGTTCGGCCGCCGGTCCGGATGATTGACACAACCCCCAGTTACCTTCGGCGCCTTGATGAAGGTCCGGGACGTGATCCGAATGTTGGAACGGGACAGGTGGCCCAGCGCGGAAGTCATCGCCAATTCCGACACCCCGTCAGGCAGGGCAGGGTGACCGTCGCGGGAAGACCGGGCCAGGAAATGGCACCGGGTACGCTGGGAAGCATTCTCAGGCAGGCCGGGTTGTCGAGGGAGGACCGTTGAGCACCTGGACCGTCGTGTATGAGAAAACTGCAACCGGGTGGAGCGCCTTCGTACCCGCTTTGCCCGGAGTGGGCATCGCCGCGGCAACCCACGATGAAGCCGAGCAACTGATCAGTGAGGCGATCGCCCTGCACGTCCAGGGGTTGACTGAGGACGGCCTGCCGATCCCCGACCCCCACAGCGTTGACGTAGGTGAGGTCGAACTGAGTCAACCGGCGTAGTCAGCGCCAGATCCCAAGCTGTCTGAATCAGGGACCCGGTTCGAGTAGCGGCGTACAGTCTCATCGTGGGTGGTCTTGCGGTGGCACAGGGCGAAGCCGCCTCCCAGGTGGATGGCATGCCGCTGCACCTGTCCCACCGAACGCTGTTGTTCGCCGTGGGCCGGGCGATCGCTGATCACTCGGTGTCAACAGGAGCCGAGAAGCTCTGCTGCGACGGGAGTGGGCCGCTTGGTGTTGTCAGCCGCCCCACGAGCACGCGTCACACGCTCGTCAGATCGCGGGGCCTCTGAGGCGGGACACCACCGCGGCTCGACCACGGGAAACGGCACCGGGGTCATCGTGGAGGATGGCGACGATGTCAGTCCCGGCAAGGATCACTCCGAGTTCGAAGGCGAGCTGTGCGGGCTCGTCGCCGGTCCTCAGCTCGCCCTTGTCGGCGGCAGCGTGGGCCTCTCGAAGAAGGAGGTCGCGCCATTGCTGCTGAACGCGGGCGACTTCGTCGTGTATGCGTCCAGGCTGCGCTCCTACCTCGGCTGATGCGGCGACGAAGAAGCACCCTCCGGGGAAGACGCGCCGCTCGACGTAGGACAAGTACCCCTCGCAGAGCGCGAGGAGCCGCCCGCGACCCGGCGAGGTCGCAGCGAGCGCGGGTCCGACGACTTCGGCGATGAAGTTCTCCCGCGCTGCGTTGATGGTTGCCAGCTGCAGCGCCTCTTTCGATCCGAAGAGCGCGTGAACGCTGCTCTTCGCCACACCGCTGGCCTCGGCGAGCCGGCCGATCGACAACCCTTCAAGCCCCTCGATGGTTGCAAGGCGCGCCGCATGCTCGACGATCCGAGCCCGCGCCCGGTCCCCCGGCGCCCGGGTTTGCCTGGCTGTTGGTCCCTGCTTGTCTGCCATCGGCTCGCCTGCCATCGGCTCTCGGTCCTCACGGCTCCCGTTCCAGGCTAGACGGACGATCATCCATACTTTATTGTACGATCGTTCGTCTAAGGAGGTCGGCCATGGCCCAGAAAACGACCACGACCCACGACTGGCGAGAGGCCGGGGAGGCCTGGGGAGACCGGGCAACGGACTGGGCGTACCTGTGGGAGCCCTACGCCCGAGCGGCCAACCAGGCGGTCTTCGACCAACTCGCCGTCGCCGATGGCACGCGGTTGCTGGACATCGCCTGCGGGTCAGGCTTCGCCGCGCACCTGGCGAGCGAGCGTGGCGCAGCTGTCTCGGGCATCGACGCCTCTGAGGGCCTTGTGACCATCGCCCGCGCCCGCACGCCGAAAGGCGACTTCCGCGTGGGTGACATGTTCGCCCTGCCGTTCCCCGACGCGTCCTTCGATACGGCCACCAGCTTCAACGGGATCTGGAAAGGCTGCGAGGCGGCCCTGCTCGAAGCGCGCCGGGTACTGGTCCCCGGAGGCCGGCTCGGCCTGACCTTCTGGGGCCAGTTCGTGCACCTCGGTCTGATGCCGTACTTCGTGAAGGTGATCGAGCTCTCGGAAGCCTCCCATGCTGCGGCCAACATGGAACACGGCGACACCCAGAACGTGATCGAGGACATGTTGAAGGCAACTGGGTTCGAACGCTTCGAGCGGGGGACCGTCACCGTCGTCAACGAATG
>JBEKVE010000165.1:0-7019 GCA_049514335.1 Acidimicrobiales bacterium | reverse complement strand
GTCGGCCTCGCCGGGGTGCAGCTCGCACAGGGCGCAGTCCGGGCGCGGTGCTCCCCCGCCGAGACCCGGCGCGGCCAGGGCGGCGGTCTCCACAGCACGAGGCAGCACGCTCGTGTACAGCGCCACCGCATCGGACAGCTCGTGGGTCTCGACGAGTCGCGCCCGCAGGGCGAGTGCCTGTCGCCTGCCGCGCGGCGTCAGGCCCGTGCAGCCGGTGTGCCCTCCCACCACGCCGTCGACGTTGCACATCGCCTCGCCGTGGCGGATGAGCACGACCCGGGTGCGATCGGGCGCCAGCGGCGGCGTGGTCCGCACGCCGGGGGGCGGGTCCGTGGCGCTCACGCCAGCTCCGACACGAACCGCTCGAGCTGGCGCAGGTTGCGGCATTCGAACACGTCGTCGCAGTGCACGGCGTACTCCTGGAGGATGGAGTCCCCCGTTCCCCAGTAGGCGCGGGGCTCGGGGTTGAGCCAGTACACGTGGCGGGCCCGGTGACGGAGCTCCTGGACCACCCAGGCCTGCGACGCGTGATAGTTGTTGCGGGCGTCGCCCAGCAGGAGCACGCTCGTGCGGGGGGTGATCTCCTCCCCCCACCGTTCCCAGAACACCGAGAAGGCGTGCCCGTAGTCGGAGTGCCCGTCCACCCACACCACGTCGGCTTCGGTGTTGATGCGGTGCACGGCCTCCGCCACGTCGTCGACGCCCTCGAAGAACCGCGTCACCTCGTCGATGCCGTCGATGAACACGAAGCTGCGCACCTTGGAGAACTGCGAAGAGATGGCGTGCACGAGGTGGAGCGTGAAGCGGGCGAAGGACGCCACCGACCCGGAGATGTCGGCGATGACCACGATCTCGGGCTTGGCCGGTCGGGGGTAGCGGAACTTGGGGTCGACGGGAACCCCGCCCGTCGACAACGAATGGCGCACGGTGGAGCGGAAGTCGAGGGCCCCCTTGCGCCCGTGGCGGCGCTTGCGGGCCAGGCGAACGGCCAGCTTCCGGGTGAGGGGGTGGATGGCGCGGCGCAACGACGCCAGCTCGTCGCGCGTGGCGTGCATGAAGTCGATCTCCTCGGGAAGCGGCGAGCGCAGCGACCGGGCCAGGGCCTCGATGCCCCGGTCGGCCACGAGCCGGCGCCGGATCTCGTCCTCGAGCTCGCGGCGCAGACGGCCCAGCCTCTCCTGGAACTCGTCGCGCGCCAGGCGCTCCTCGAGCGGCGTCAGGCGTCCCTCGGGGGCTTCGTCGCGCGCCGTCTGCATCAGTCGTTCGAGCAGGCGGTCGAGATCGAGATTGCGAAGCGTCCGGTACAGGTAATAGGTGCCGCCCACGGGCCGTCCCGGCTCCATCCCCGCATACCGGGTCACGGCCTGGCGGGCGAGCGCGGCGACCTGCGCGTCGTTGGCCGAGCGCAGCGCCCGGAACAGCATCTCGGCCAGGTCCTCGGCCGACATCGCCTCCCCCCCGCCGCCGCTCCCCGCCGCGTCGCCCTGGGCGGCGTCGGCATCGGTGGCCTGTCGGCCGGCACCGGCGTCGGCGTCGGGATCGAGCTCGTACTGCGGGCCACGCATGGAGAAATAGACCTCGAAGGCGGTCTCGAAGGCCTTCCAGTGGGCGGACGACTTCACGAGCGTCGCCGCCAGCGCGTACTTGAGGGCCTGGCGGTCCTCGAGGGGGATGTGGTGGACGGCTTCGGCCGCGTCGATCGACTCGGTGAGCGACACCGGCAGCCCGGCGGCGCGCAGCTCGCCGACGAACCCGGTCAGGACGTCGAGCATTGTCGTGCGCTCAGGTCCGGAGCTCCCCCGCCGCGGACAGCTCCTTGGCCGCCCGCTCGAGGTCGCTGCGGTACTTGAGCAGCACGTGCAGCGTGGCCTTGGCCTGCTCGGCGTCGATGGACTCCACTCCGAGCACCACGAGGGTGCGGGCCCAGTCGAGGGTCTCCGACACCGACGGGTGCTTCTTCAGCTCGAGGGTGCGCAGCGACCGGACGATGCGCGCCACCTGGTCGGCGAGCTCCTCGCTCACCCCTGGCACCCGGGCCAGGACGATGTCACGCTCGCGCTCGAGCGAGGGGTAATCGAGGTGGAGGTACAGGCAGCGGCGTTTCAGGGCCTCCGACAGCTCGCGCGTGTTGTTGGAGGTCAGGAACACGAGCGGGATCTGCTGGGCGCGGACCGTGCCCAGCTCGGGGATCGACACCTGGTACTCCGACAGCACCTCGAGCAACAGCGCCTCGGTCTCGAGCTCCACCCGGTCGACCTCGTCGATGAGCAGCACCACGGGCTCGCTCGAGCGGATGGCCTCGAGAAGCGGGCGGGTGAGGAGGAACTCCTCGGAGAAGATGTCCTCCTCCAGGTCGCGCCACGACGCACCGCCGGCGGCGGTGACGCCCTGCCCCGCCCCCGGCGCGCCGGCGCTGTCGTTGTCGTCGGCCACCCGCTGGGCCTGGATGCGCAGGAGCTGCTTCTTGTAGTTCCACTCGTAGAGGGCCTTCGACTCGTCGAGGCCCTCGTAGCACTGCAGGCGGATGAGCCGTGCCCCGGTCACACGCGCCACCGACTTGGCCAGCTCGGTCTTGCCCGTGCCGGCCGGGCCCTCCACCAGCACCGGCTTGGCCAGGCGGTCGGCCAGGTGCACGACACCGGCGATGCCGTCGTCGGCGAGGTACCCCACCTCGGCCAGGCGCTCGCGCACCTCCACCACCGAGGCGAACAGCGGCGGACCTGGATCGGGGAACCCGAGCGGCACGGCCGGCACGCGCCCGGCGCCGCCCGGCGCGGCGTGCGCCTGTTCGGGACCTCCCTGCTCGGCCGGAGCGCTCACCGACGCACCTGCCCGTCACCGTGGACGACGTACTTGACACACGTGAGCTCGCGCAGCCCCATGGGCCCGCGGGCGTGGAGCTTCTGGGTGGAGATGCCGATCTCCGAGCCGAAGCCGAGCTCGGCCCCGTCGATGAACCGCGTGGACGCGTTGACGAGCACCGCGGCAGCGTCCACCTCGGCACAGAAGCGCTCGGCAGCGGTGAGGTCGCCGGTCACGATGGCCTCGGAGTGCCCCGAGCCGTAGCGGGTGATGTGGTCGACCGCCGCGTCGAGGCTCGCCACCACGGCGACCGACAGCACCGGCCCGAGGTACTCGGTGGCGTAGTCCTCCTCGGTGGCGACGCCCATACCGGGCACGAGCGCCCGGCTGCGCTCGTCGCCGCGCAGCTCCACGCCGGTGAGCGCCTGCTGTGCCCGGGGCAGGAACTCGGCGGCCACCGCCTCGTGCACGAGCAGCGATTCCGCCGCGTTGCACACGCCGGGTCGCTGCGTCTTGGCATTCACCACGATGGCGAGCGCCATGTCGAGGTCGGCGGCGGCGTCGACGTAGACGTGGCAGTTGCCGTCGCCGTCGATGACGCAGGGAACCGTGGCGTGGCGCCGGATCGACTCGATGAGCGAGGGGCCCCCACGGGGCACGAGGCAGTCCACCAGCCCGTCGAGCTGCATGAACTCGACCGCCGCTTCCCTGCTCGTGTCGTCCACCAGCACGACGGCGTCCTCGGGCAGGTCGGTCTTCACGAGCGCTTCGCGCAGGCAGGCGGCCACGGCCGTGTTGGAGCGCTGCGCGCTCGACGAGCCCCGCAGCATCACGGCGTTGCCCGCCTTCAGGCACAGGGCGGCGGCGTCGCTCGTGACGTTGGGCCGGTTCTCGTAGATGACGGCCACCACCCCGAGGGGCACGCGCACCCGCTCCACCCGCAGGCCGTTGGGCCGCACCCAGCCGTCGACGACCTCCCCCACCGGATCGGCGAGGGCGGCGACGCGCCGCAGCCCGTCGGCCATGGCCCGGACCCGGTCGTCGCTGAGGCGCAGGCGGTCGAGCTGGGCGTCGGTGGCGTCCTCGCGCCGGGCCTGGTCGAGGTCGGCGGCGTTGTGCTCGAGGATCTCGGCCAGGCGGGCATCGAGCAGATCGGCGGCGGTGCCGAGAGCGGCGTCCTTCTTGGCGCTGCGGGTGACGGCCATGACGCGTGACGCCGCCTTGGCCCGTTGCCCGAGCTCGACGAGGTGCGCCCGTGCCATGCCCCAGGGTACCCCCGCGCCGCGGTCCCCCCTGACCCCGGTGGTGGGTCTCTTCGAGGCGCGGCGGGGCTGCGCAACTAGGCGGCCCCGAAGCCCATGAGGGCGAGACCCACCACGGCGCCTCCGAGACAGACCCACCGCATCACGCGGGCCGCCTGCACTCGCCCGAGGGCCCGCCCCCCGGTCGGCGTGCGCCCGAAACGCGGCCCCACACCGAGGGCGGCGAAAAGAGCAGCCCCGGTGACCCCGAACCCGAACGCCATACGCTGCCCGACCTCGAACAGGCCGGTGCTCGCCGACAGCCGCACACATGCAGTCCAGCAGAGCGGCGACCGGGGAGGTGGACCAAGGCCCTACCCCGAGCGGTGCATCGGGGCGGCTCTTCGTCCTCAGCCGAGCACCACGAGGTCGTCCCGGTGCACGACCTCGTGGGGGGTGGCGTCGGGCAGCTCTGAGGTGCGCAGGCCGGCCCACGAGGCGATGTGATCGGCCGAGTGCCGGGCGAGGCCCTTGGCGAAGACCACCCCGTCGGGCCCGGCGATCTCCACCGCGTCGTCGGCGTCGAAGCGCCCGGACACCGACACCACCCCGGCGGGAAGGAGCGACGCCTCGCGCTCCACCAATGCCAACCGGGCCCCCTCGTCCACCACCAGCGTCCCCGCCGCCGCCACGGCGAAGGCGATCCACAGCTTGCGGGCCGGCAACCGCCGGCCCCGGGGCCGGAACACGGTGCCCACCCCGTGCCGGCCGGCCACGGCGTCGGCCAGGACATGCGCCTTGGCGGCGTCGGCGATGATCGTCTCGACACCCGACCAGGCGGCGATCTTGGCCGCCGCCAGCTTCGACGCCATGCCCCCGCTTCCCACCTCGGTGCCGGCCCCGCCCGCCAGCGCCTCGAGCGTCTGGTCGACCTCGACCACCTCCTCGATGAGCGACGCCTCGGCCGTGGTGCGGGGGTCGGCGGTGAGCAGGCCGGCGGTGTCGGTCAGAAGGACGAGGAGATCGGCGGCCACGAGGTGGGCCACGAGCGCAGCGAGCCGGTCGTTGTCCCCGAAGCGGATCTCGTCGTCGGACGTGGCGTCGTTCTCGTTCACCACCGGCACGACCCCGAGCTCGAGCAGACGCGACAGGGTCTGGCGGGCGTGGAGGTACTGCTGACGGTGGACGAAGTCGAGCGGTGCCAGCAGCACCTGGCCGGCCACGAGGCCGTGCGCACCCAGGCAGTCGTCGTAGACGCGCATGAGGCGGGGCTGGCCCACCGCCGACACGGCCTGCAAGACGGCGGGATCGACGGGACGCGGCCCCCCACCGAGTGCGGACCATCCCGCCGCGATGGCACCCGAGCTCACAAGCACGACGCTGTGGCCCTCGGCGCGCAGCGCCCCGACCTCGTCGCACAGCCGGGCCACGGCCACGGCGTCGACGCCACCGTCGGACGCGGTGAGCGACGACGACCCGATCTTGGCCACCACGGTGCGCGACCGCGTGGCGCCCGGGGCCGCATCGTCGGCTGCCGGCGTCGTGCTCACCCCTCACCCTGTCGCTGGCGGCGGTGGCGTCGCGCCGGGAGCGGCGCCTCGGGGCCCACAGCCCCCTCGACACCCTCGTCCTTGCGGTAGGTGAAGCTGAGCTTCCCGAGGTGCACGACGTCCCCGTCGCGCACGCCGGCCCGTACCAGGGCGCGATCCACGCCCAGACGGCGCAGGCGGTGCTGGACGTAGTCGACGGCCCCGTCGTCGGTGAGGTCCGACAGGGCCACGGCCCGCAGGGCGGGCCGGCCGAGCACCACGAAGGAGCCGTCGTCGGCCCGCTCCACGGCGATGTCCTCGGACACCGGTCGGTGCACGACGATGGTGCGGGCCTGGCTCGCCTGCTCGGCGCGGGCCTCGACCACCATGGCGGCCAGGCGCCCCAGGAGCTCCCCGGTGCCTTCCCCCGTGGCACCCGACACCCGCAGGGCGGGCCCGGGGGCGCCGACCCCGTCGGCCCCGTCAGCCCCGTCGCCAGCGGCTCCGTCGGCAGGGGCCACGTCGGCCTTGGAGCCCACCGTCAACCGGGGCCGGTTGAGGAGGTCGGGACGGTAGCGGCGCAACTCGTCGAGAAGGATGCGCTCCTGGGCCTCGGGGGAGGTTCCGTCCGCCGCCGCCAGGTCGAGCAACAGGACCAGGACGCGGGCCCGCTCGGTGTGGCGCAGGAACCGGTGCCCGAGACCCCGGCCCTCGGCCGCCCCTTCCACCAGGCCGGGGACGTCGGCCACCACGAACTCGGTCTCGTCACCGGGGCGGCCCAGGCGCACCACGCCCAGGTGCGGCTCCAGGGTGGTGAAGGGGTAGTCGGCGATCTTGGGGCGCGCCGCGGAGATGCGGGCGATGAGGGTGCTCTTGCCGGCGTTGGGCATACCCACCAGGGCCACGTCGGCCAACAGCTTGAGCTCCAGGCCCAGCCAGCGCTCCTCGCCCACCTCGCCCTGCTCGGCGAAGGCGGGCGCCCGGCGGCGGTTGGAGAGAAAGCGGGCATTGCCCCGGCCGCCACGCCCGGCCTCGGCGGCGAGCCAGCGCTCCCCCGCCTCGGCCAGGTCGGCCAGCACCGCACCGTCGGGGCCGCGCACCACCGTCCCCACCGGCACCGGCACCTCGAGGGTCGCTCCCCGGGCCCCGTGGCGCCGCTTTCCCTGCCCGTGGCGCCCGTCGCCGGCGCGGCGATGGGGATGGTCCCGGAAGCCGAGCAGCGACGCCTGGTTGGTGGAGGCGACCAGCCACACCTCGCCCCCGTCGCCCCCGTCGCCGCCGTCGGGCCCGCCGCGCGACACGTGGGCCTCGCGCCGGAACGACACCGCGCCCGCGCCGCCGTCACCCGCCTTCACATGGACTTGAGCCTCGTCGACGAACCCCGCCACGCTTCCGATCCTACGGTGCGGACCTGCGGATCCAGAGAGCCGCGGGCCGGCTCCCGGAC
>JBEKVE010000164.1:0-7064 GCA_049514335.1 Acidimicrobiales bacterium | reverse complement strand
CCAACAACACCGACCGCAAGAGCGGGCACTGCCTGCTCGGCGAGGACGGCGAGGTGTGGGCCATCGACAACGGCCTGTGCTTCCACTCCGAGCCCAAGCTGCGCACCGTCATCTGGGAGTTCGCGGCCGAGCCGGTCCCGCCGGCGCTGCTCGAGGACGTCTCGCGTGTGGCCGACGCGCCGCTGCCGGCGCTGCGCCGCCTGCTGTCGGCGCGCGAGGTCGACGCCCTGCGCCGGCGGGCGCACGAGCTGGTCGACGACGGCCGGTTCCCGGCTCCGGATCCCGACGAGTACCACTACCCCTGGCCGCTCGTCTGACGCGCCCGCCTCAGCGGGCGGGCGTCCACAGCTCGTCGAGGGTGGCCGTGCCCGGCGCCAGGCGCGACCACGTCCGGGCCGGCACCGTCACCACCGCCAGGGCAGCGGTGGGAAAGCCACCGTCGAGGCGCGCCGCGCCGGCTTCGTCGGCCGGGTCGAGAAGGAGCACGGCGACATCGTGCAGCGTCGGGTTGTGGCCCACCACCATCACCGCGCCCGTGTCGTCGGGCAGCACGCGCAGACGGTCGAGAACGTCGTCGGCGTCGGCGTGGTAGAGCGCCCGCTCCACGAGCAGCTCCGGCGCCGGCGCCAGATCACCGACCACCGACTCGGCGGTCTGCACGGCGCGGCGCGCCGAAGAGCACAGCACGGTCGTGGGGAGCGGACGGGGCGACTGCCCCGTCGCCAGGTAGCGGCGCAGCTCGTCGGCCTGTCGCACGCCCCGGGCCGTGAGGATGCGTTCGTGGTCGTCGCCGCCGCCCTGCGCCGCCTTGGCGTGACGCAGCACCCACACCGACCTGGTCGTCACGGCCGCGCGCCCGGCGCGTGCTGCAGCGCCACGATCCTCAGCCGCGTGACTTGAGCGCCTCGATGAGCTTGGGCAGCACCTTGTGCACGTCGCCCACGATGCCCAGGTCGGCCACGGAGAAGATGGGGGCGTCCTGGTCCTTGTTGATGGCGACGATGTTCTTGGAGCCCTTCATGCCCACCAGGTGCTGGGTGGCCCCCGAGATACCGCAGGCGATGTAGACGGTGGGCTTGACCGTCTTGCCGGTCTGCCCCACCTGGTGGGAGTAGGGGACCCACCCGGCGTCGACGATGGCGCGGCTCGCACCGGCCGCACCCTTCAACAGCGTGGCCAGCTCCTCGATGAGGGCGTAGTGCTCGGCACCGCCGAGGCCCCGGCCGCCCGACACCACCACGTCGGCCTCGTCGAGCTTCGGGCCGGTGCGCTCCTCGACGTGACGGGCGAGGACCTTCGCCGCGTTGGTGGCGCCCAGTTCGGGGGGTGCGGCGGCGGAGACGGCAGCGGCGGGCCCGCCGGCGGGCTCGGCCGCGAACGACTTGGCCCGCACCACGAAGATCCACGGACGCGAGCCGGTGAAGCGCGCCGTCGCCACCTGGGCGCCGCCGAACAGCCCGTGCTGGGAGAGGACGTCGTCGCCGTCGACGGTGAGGTCGACGACGTTCGTGATGACCGGGGAGTCGAGGCGGACCGACAGCCGGGCGGCGATGTCACGCCCGTCGTAGCTGGCGGGGATGAGGATGACGTCGGGGCGGTTGCCGCCCTCCACCAGCGCGGACAGGGCCGCCGCCACGGGCGCGCCGGGCAACGCAGCGCCGATGTCGCCCACGTCGTAGACGGTGGAGGCGCCGTAGTTGCCGAGCTCCCCCGCCACCGCGGCGGTGTCGGCACCCCAGGCCACGGCCTCGGTGGTCGACCCCATCGAGCGGGCCTTGGTGAGCAATTCGAGCGAGATGCTGGTGGGCTTGCCGTCGGCGATCTCGGCGAGGACCCAAACCTTGTCGATCGACATGTTTCTCGTTTTCTCCTGGAGAGTGGGAAGCGGTGCTGTGGGGACGGGCGACGGGGACGGGCGACGCGCGGCGGCGACCCCGGCTCAGATCAGCTTGAGCTGCTCGAGGAAGCGCACGACCTGCTCGTAGCCCTCACCCTCGTCGACCACGATCTCGCCCGCCTTGCGCTCGTCGGCGGCGGTCACCGCCGTGACCTCCTGACGGGAACCGGCCGCGCCCACCTGGCCGGCGTCGAGACCGAGGTCG
The DNA here is from genome assembly GCA_049514335.1 of Acidimicrobiales bacterium. Taxonomy (GTDB): domain Bacteria; phylum Actinomycetota; class Acidimicrobiia; order Acidimicrobiales; family UBA8190; genus JBEKVE01. The sequence continues at coordinate 4,962 of JBEKVE010000164.1, read as the reverse complement.
GACACCGTGAGCTGCTCGACGGGCTTCGACTTGGCGGCCATGATGCCCTTGAACGACGGGTAGCGCGGCTCGACGACGCCGGCGGTCACCGTCACCACGGCCGGGAGGGGACAGTCGATCTCGTCGTAGCCGGCTTCGGTCTGGCGCTCGACGTGCACGCGGCCTTCTCCCACCGACACCTTCTTGGCGAAGGTGACCGAGGGCAGGCCGAGCAGTTCGGCCAGCTGGACCGGCATGGTGCCGGTGTAGCCGTCGGTCGACTCGGTGGCGGCGATCACGAGGTCGGGCTGGACCCGCTCGATCGCCTTGGCGATGGCCTTGGCCGTGGACAGTGCGTCGGAGCCCTTGAGGGCGTCGTCGCTCACGAGGATGGCCTTGGCCGCGCCCATGGCGAGCGCGGTGCGCAACCCCGAGGTCTCGCCCCCGGGAGCCATCGACACGAGGGTCACCTCTCCCCCGCCCGCCTGCTCGGCGAGCTGGAGGCCCATCTCGACGCCGTAGGCGTCGGAATCGTCGAGGATGAGCTTGCCCTCCCTGACCAGGGTCTGGGACTGGGGATCGAGGGCTTGTGGGGCGGCCGGATCGGGAATCTGCTTCACACAGACAACGACGTTCATGGACCCGATTGTCCCCGACAACCGGGCGGGCGACCAATCCGGCCGGGGTCAGGCACGGCCCAGTCGGACCAGGGTGGCCTCGACCTGGTCCGTGACCACGGCGTCGACCCCCGCCCCGACCACGGCGTCGAGCTCGGCGGGGAGGTTCACCGTCCACGTGACCACGGCCATCCCCAGGTCGTGGCAGCGTCGGACCAGGTCGGCGGTCACCTGGGAGTGATGGGGGTTGAGCGCCGCGCACCCGAGCCCGAGCGCGGCCTCGAGCGCCGAGTCCAGGTCGAATGCGGGGTGGACGAGCAGGGCGAGGGCGGGACCACCGGCCTCCCGGGAGGCCTGATCGGCACCGGCCAGGGCGCCGAGCGTGTCGGGCCAGAAGGAGGAGACCAGCACCGGCGACGGCCCCGCCGCACCTCCGCCACCACCAGCACCCCCGTCGGCCAGGAGCGCCCCCAGGTCGACGGCCACCCCGTGATCGGGATCGAAGCCGGGCTCGGTGGGCAGGTTCTTGACCTCGATGTCGAGGGCGGCGCCGGCGCACGCCTCGAGCACCGCCACCAGGGTGGGGACGTGCGCGGGCAGGTCACGGGCCCGCAGCTGCGCCACCGGCCCGACCCCGGGCACGTCGGGGTCGTGGTGCACCACCAGGACCCCGTCCAGGGTGCGGCGCACGTCCAGCTCAACCCCGTCGGCACCGGCCCGCAGGGCGGCGGTGAAGGCCTCGAGGGAGTTCTCGGGCCAGGGGCCGGCGCCGCCCCGGTGGGCGAGCACGGTGACGGGCTCCCCCGGACCCCGGCGCCACGGCGTAGGGGCCCGGTTGTCGCCGATCATGGGCCCCATGGTGCCCGGCGCCGGACCGTCCGAGGGGCGAATTACTGCTTGCGGGGGTGAGCGCTTGGGAGTAGTTTCACGTTCACCGAGTCACATCCCTGGCGGTCAACCCCTGTGACCAGCCAAGTGATCCGGATCACAAGGGCGGCACGGAAGACAGGCACGACACGGTACCGAAGGAGGGTCATCGTGGCACTCATGTGGAACCGCTCGGTCGAGTGGGACGCGGACGACTGGCGCAAGCTGGCCGCCTGTCGCCACACCGAGCCTGACCTCTTCTTCCCGGTAGGCACCACCGGGCCCGCCATCGAGCAGATCGAGGCGGCCAAGCGGGTGTGCCGGGCGTGCGAGGCCATCGAGCCGTGTCTCGAGTTCGCTCTCGCCACCAACCAGGAGTCGGGCATCTGGGGCGGCACCTCCGAAGAGGAGCGGCGCAAGCTCCGTAAGGCCTGGCTGGCCGCCCGGCGGCGCGCCTCGTAATTGCCGGTGGGGCGCCTCCCGGCGCTCCTCCCACGGCCCGGCCCCCGGTGGCCCGGACCATCGACAGGGATCGACCGAGCAGGCCCCGGACCCTCGTGCCGGGGCCGCTTCGCGTACCGACCCACTGCTGTCCCGGGACGTCGTCGTGCACCATCGCTATCCTCGATCGAGGGGCAGGCCACAATTCCTCCGGCTGTTCTCGGCGAGAGGTGCGCCCGTGCGACACGCCAACGGGGGGCGACGACTCGCCAACGGCTGGGTCGACCGGTCCATCGGGACCAAGAGCCTCGTCGTCATCGCCGTGCCCATCGCCATCCTGGTCGTGGTGCTCGGGACCACCTTCTGGTTCACCCACACCGACGACCGGGCCCAGAGCGTGGCCGGCCTCGACCGGCAGATCGTCGACGCCGCCACCACCATCGAGAACAGCGCCCTCAGCTCCCAGACCGACCTCGACACCTACCTCCTCACCGGGGCACCGGGGGCGCTCACGTCCTACGGGCGGGCCCAGGCCACCGTCGCCCCGGGGTTGCGCGCCTTGGCGGCGCTCACCCCGGGCAACCCCGCCGGCGAGCGATGGGACCCCGTCATCTCCCGCGACGTCCGCCAGCTCGACGGCGCCATGGCGCTCCTGGCGACGCACCGGCCCACACCCGTCGTGACAGGGACGACCGACGCCCTCCTCGGATCGAGCGCGGCCGCCGCCGGCCGGTTACGGGGGGCCGTGGGCTCGCTCTCCGCCCAGGAGGACACGGTCATCGCCGCCCAGCGCTCGGCCATCCACACCTCGAGCGTCTTCCTCCCCGCCATTGCCATCGCCGCCGTCGTCCTGGCCCTGGCGGGCGGGGTGGCGGTGTCCCAGCTCTTTACGTCGGGCGTGGTGATGCGCCTGCGCCGCCTGGAGCGCGCCACCAACGCCCTCGAGCGCGGCGACGTCCCCGACGACGTGCCCGGCGGACGCGACGAGATCGGCCGGCTGTCGGACCGGCTCCTGCACGCCACCGCCGAGGTGCACGAGCGGGCCGCCGAGCGGGACCGGGCCCGGGGTGAGCTCGACGACATCCTCACCGCCTCGCCCGTCGTCTCCCTTCGCTACGACGTCGCCGCCCGGCGCTTCTCCTACGCCAGCCCCAACATCGAGCGGCTGCTCGGCATCGCCCCCGAGGAGGCCGAGCGCGACACGCAGGCCGTGGTCGACCGCTTCCACCCCGAGTCGGCCGCGCAGCTGCGCGACGCCCTGGTGGCGGGGGCAGGCCGCGGCGGGGAGCGCTTCGAGACCCTGCTGCGCTTCCGACGCGACCCCTCGTCGGACGACTGGCAGGAGGCCGAGGCGGTGTACACCGTGGAGACGGGTCCCGACGACGAGTGGCGCGGTGTCGTGGCCTACCTGGTGGACGTGTCCGAGCGGCACGTGGCGATCCGAGCCGCCGAAGACCGTCGGTTCCTCCTGGAGTCGATCATCCACGCCTCGCCCGACACGATCGTGGTGCGCGACGTCGAGGGTCGGGCCGTGCTGGCCAGCTCGGCGCTGGCCGAGGTGATCGGCACCACCGACGCCGGGGCCGATGACCTCGTGGAACAGGCGCACCGCTTCGGCAGCGTCCCGCCCGAGGACCGGGCCGTGCTCGACGATCTCATCGCCCGGTGCATCGCCGGAGAGCGTGGCGCCGCTCCCGTCGTCACCACCGGGCGGCTGCCCGACGGGGAGGTGCGCACCTACGAGACCCGGGCACGCCCGGTGTTCGACCAGACCGGCCGCGTCAACGGCACGGTCACGGTGTCACGCGACGTCACCGACCGCGTGCGCCTGGAGCACTCGTTGCGCCACGCCTCGGCCGACGCCGAGCGAGCCAGCGCGGCCAAGAGCGAGTTCCTGTCGCGCATGAGCCACGAGCTGCGCACGCCGCTCAACGCCATCCTCGGCTTCGCGCAGCTCCTCGACCTCGACCCGCTCCCGCCCGAGCAGGCCTCGAGCGTGGACCAGATCCAGCGGGCCGGGCACCACCTGCTGTCGCTCATCAACGAGGTGCTCGACATCTCGCGCATCGAGGCGGGCCGCCTCAGCCTGTCCACCGAGGCGGTGGCGGTGGGGGAGGTCCTCGACGAGGTGGCGACGCTGCTCTCCCCCGTCGCCGAGGCGGCCGGCATCGAGCTGTCGGTGGACGCCGACGGTGCCCGTGCCGTGCACGTGCGCGCCGACCGCCAGCGCTTGCTCCAGGTCCTGCTCAACCTGGGGTCCAACGCCCTCAAGTACAACTCCAGGGGCGGATCGGCTGCATTCCGCACCGAGACGGCGCAAGGGACGGTGCGCTTCGAGGTGCGCGACACCGGGCCCGGCATCCCCGCCGAGCAGCAGGACCAGCTGTTCATCCCCTTTTCGCGCCTCGGTGCGGAGCGCTCCGCGGTGGAGGGAACCGGCGTCGGGCTCGCCCTGTCCAAGCAGCTCGTGGAGGTCATGGAGGGGAAGATCGGGGTGGAATCGGTCGCCGGCCACGGGTCCATCTTCTGGGTCGAGCTGGCGGGGGACGACACGTCGCCGGCACCACCGCGGCCCGAACGGGCGCCTGCGCCGTCCACGGGCGACGGTGGGGGCACTCCTCCCCGGGCCCGCCGGCCGGCCCTCACCCGGACCCCTCGCACACGAGGAGACGCCGGGGCACGAGCGCCGGACGGGGCCGTGGTCCCGGACCGGGTCGGAGGGGCGGCGACGCAAGCCGCAGCGACCTCCACCAGGGGGATCGTGGTGCTGCACGTGGAGGACAACCCCTCCAACGCCTCCCTGGTCGAGCAGATCCTGGCCAAGCGGCCGGCGGTGCGCCTGGTGTGTGCCGCCGACGGCCGCGCCGGGCTCGAGCTGGCCCGTCAGCACCGCCCTGACCTGGTCCTTCTCGATCTGCACCTCCCCGACCTGCCCGGCGACGAGCTCCTGCACCGGCTCAAGGCAATACCCGAACTGGCCGACACCAAAGTGGTCGTCGTCAGCGCGGACGCCACGCCCAGCAGGATCAGGGGGATGCTCGACCTGGGGGTCGAGGGC
>JBEKVE010000163.1:0-7069 GCA_049514335.1 Acidimicrobiales bacterium | reverse complement strand
AACCGCATGGCCCAGGACTACGCCGGCTCGCCTGCGGTGACGCTTCCCGCCGCCACCGCCCCGCCGGCGCCGGCTCCTCCGTCGCTGGCGGGCCAGCCGGCCTTGCGGCCGCACGAGATCTTCGGCTTCGCCCCGTACTGGACGCTCCCCCAGTCGACCGGCTTCAACCTGGCGGGCGTGACGACGCTCGCCTACTTCAGCGTCGACGTGAACGGTGACGGTTCGATCGACGAGAGCGGTCCGGGCTGGACCGGCTATCAGAGCCAGGCGCTCGCCGATCTCGTGACGCGCGCCCACCAGGCGGGGGACCGTGTCGTGCTCACAGCGTCGTGCTTCGACCAGAAGGCACTCGACCAGCTGGCCGCCGACCCCACCTCGGGCGGGCGCCTGGGGGCGTCGCTCGTGCAGCTCGTGGAGGCCAAGAACCTCGACGGGGTGAACATCGACTTCGAGGGCAAGGGACCCCAGGACCAGGCGGGCCTGGACACGTTGATGGCGGCGGTATCGGCCGCCTTACGCCAGGCCGATCCGCACGACCAGGTCACGATGGACACCTACGCCTCTGCCGCCGGCGACCCCACCGGGTTCTACGACATCGCCGGACTGGCACCGAGCGTCGACGCCTTCTTCGTGATGGCCTACGACATGAACAGCCCCACCACGCCATCGCCCACCGCCCCGCTCTCGGGCCCGGGGTTCACCGACCTCGACGCCGCCCAGCAGTACGCGGCGGCGGTGGGACCGTCCAAGGTCATCCTGGGGGTGCCGTACTACGGCTACGACTGGCCCACCGCCGGCGCGGGTCTCGGCGACCCCGCCACGGGACCGGCCACGCCGGTGAGCTACGCGGCGGTGCTGGCCCTCGGATCGCACCTGTACTGGGACCCGGCCACCGAAACGCCCTGGACCTCGTACCAGGTGGGGACCCAGTGGTACCAGGCATGGTTCGACAACCCGACCTCGCTCGCCCTCAAGGCGGAGATGGCCAGCACGTACCACCTCGCCGGGCTCGGCATCTGGGCCATGGGCATGGAGGGTGACAGCCCCGCCATGCAGGCCGCCCTGGAGGGTTCCGCGCCCGTGCTCAAGAACCTCGCTCCGGGGCCGGCGGCGACCCATCCCACCACCACCACGACGGCGCCGCCCGACTACTTCTACTCCGGCACCTGGGACGGCGCGCCGGTGACGCTCGACCCCGTGGCCCCGTCCGCGCTCCCGGCGGCGACCACACCCGTGGCCGACGCACTGGTGGGCTTCGCCACCAACGACCCCGCCGCGTCGTGCCTCGAGAACGGTCCGGCGTTGACGGTGGCGGCGGTGACCGGATCAGCCGACACCTTCGTCGTCACCGCCGCCCCGCCGGCGGACTGCGCCACGGGCACCTGGGAGTTCACCACCACAGCAGGGCAAGGGCCGCCCGCCACCGATCCCACCACCACGTCGACGACGACGGTCACCGAGCCCGGCTCGACCACCACCACGGGGCCGTCCCCGCCCGGCTCGACCACGACCTCGACCACCTCCACCACGGCGCCGGGCGGCTGAGGCGCCGGGCGCGGGAACCGCACGCGCCGTCACAGCACCCTGGTGTCGTGGCCCTCCCAGTAGCGCTCCTTCAGGAGGCGCTTGTAGAGCTTGCCGTTGGGGTCACGGGGGAGCTCGTCGACGAAGTCGACGGAGCGAGGGCATTTGTAGGCGGCCAGGTGCCGCCGGCACTCGGCGATGAGCTCGGCCTCGATGTCGGGACCACCGGTCCCGGGGTCGACCAGCTCCACCACCGCTTTGACCGCCTCGCCCATGTCGGGGTCGGGCACGCCGATGACGGCGACGTCGGCCACGAGCGGGTGGGCGGCGAGGACGTTCTCGGCCTCCTGGGGGTAGATGTTCACTCCCCCGGCGATGATCATGTGCGCCTGGCGGTCGGTCAGGTAGAGGTACCCGTCCTCGTCGAGCAGCCCGATGTCACCCAGGGTGCGCCAGCCCCGGTGGTCGGTCACCGACGCCGTCTTGGCGGGGTCGTTGTGGTACTCGAAGGGCCGGCCGCCCTCGAAGTAGACGACACCTTCCTGCCCCGGGCCGAGCTCGTCCCCGTCGGGTCCCACCACGTGGGCCGGGGACAGCGGACGCCCCACGGAGCCCGGATGGGCCAACCACTCGGCGGCGGTGATCCACGTGGCGCCGATGTCCTCGGTGCCGGCGTAGTACTCGTCGATGATGGGGCCCCACCACGCCAACATGGCCCGCTTGACCTCGACCGGGCACGGGGCGGCGGCGTGCACGACGTAGCGCAGGCTCGACACGTCGTAGCGCGCCCGCTCCTCTTCGGGCAGGCGGAGCATGCGAATGAACATGGTCGGGACGAACTGGGCGTGCGTCACGTGGTGGCGCTCGATGAGCGAGAGGCACAGGGCGGGGTCGAAGTGCTCCATGACCACCACCGTCGCCCCCAGGCGCAGCATCGACATGCTGTAGACGAGGGGTGCGGAGTGGTACATCGGCGCCGGGGAGAGATACACCGCCCCCATCCCCGCCCCGCGCTGGACCAGCCCGGTGGCGATCTGCACGGGGGGAGCGGCCGGGTCCCCCATGGGCGATGCCGTGAGCTGCTTGCGCACGCCCTTGGGCTTCCCCGTGGTGCCCGACGAGTAGAGCATCTCGCGGCCCTCGCACTCGTCGGCGACGGGGGTGGGCTCGAATCCCGACACCGCCTGCTCGTAGGGGGTGAAGCCGGGCAGCGAGCCACCCACCACCAGGCGCAGCGGCACCCGGGTCAGGTCGAGGCGGGCCACCGCCTCCGCCATGGCCGGCGTGGCCACCAGAGCGGTGGCGCCACAATCGTCCAGGATGTACTGCACCTCGGCGCTGCGCAGGTGGCTGTTCAGCGCCGTGTAGTAGAGCCCCGTGCGCTGCGCCGCCCACGCCACGGGCAGGTACTCGGCGTTGTTCTCCATGAGGATGGCGATGTGGTCGCGTGGGACCAGACCCTCGTGACGCAAGAGGTGGGCCAGGCGGTTGGAACGCTCGTCGACCTGGCGGTAGGTGAGGACCTCGCCGCTCGCTCCCATGATGACGGCGGGGGCGTCGGGGTGCTCGTGTGCCCGCGTGGCCAGATGCAGCGGTGCCGCCGGAGGGGGCGGTGGCGGGGGCGCCGCACCGGTGGGCGACGACGAGGCCGGTGGGGGCGATCCGGGACGGTTAGATGAACGGGGGGGCACGGGTGAGTCGGGCACGGCGTGATTCTGGTCGCTCGACGGACGGCCCCGCACCCGCAACGCCCCCGCAACCGCCCTGTCCGAAACCCGCCAGCGAGGCCACCCCTCGCCCGTCAGGATGGCACCATGGTCGAGGACTTCGAGCGGTGCTACCGCGCCGTGCTGAGCCGGGACGCCCGCTTCGACGGCTGGTTCGTCACCGCCGTGACCTCCACCCACGTGTACTGCAGGCCGAGCTGCCCGGCCCGCACCCCCAAGCGCCAGAACGTGCGCTTCTTCGCCGCCCCCGCCGCCGCCCAGCGGGCCGGGTTCCGGGCCTGCAAGCGGTGCCGCCCCGACGCCTCGCCGGGTTCTCCCCAGTGGGACACCCGCCAGGACGTGGCGGCCCGGGCGATGCGGATGATCCGGGACGGGGTGGTGGACCGCCACGGGGTCGGCGGACTGGCCGGGCGGCTCGGCTACAGCCCGCGCCAGCTCGTCCGGCTCTTGGTGGACGAGGTCGGCGTGGGCCCCTTGGCCCTGGCCCGAGCCCAGCGGGCCCAGACCGCCCGCGTGCTTCTGCAGACCACGGCGCTCCCCGTGTCGGCGGTGGCCTTCGCGGCGGGGTTCGCCAGCGTCCGCCAGTTCAACGACACCATCAGAGCCGTGTCCGGGTGCACCCCCACCGAGCTGCGCCGCCGCCGGGGGGGTGCCCCGGCGTCGAGCGGCGCCATCGACCTCCGCCTGGCCCACCGCCTCCCCTTCGACGGGCCCGGCCTGCTCCGGTTCCTGGGCGCCCGGGCCGTCCCCGGGGTCGAGGTGGCGGCAGAGGGCGCCTTCGCCCGCACCCTCACGCTCCCCCACGGGGGCGCCACGGTGGAGCTCACCCCGGCCGAGGGCCACGTGCGGGCCAGGATCCGCCTCGACGACCTCCGCGACCTCACCCCCGCCGTGCAGCGCTGCCGCCACCTGCTCGACCTGGACGCCGACCCGGTGGCGGTCGAATGCCACCTGGGATCGGACCCGGTCCTCGGCCCGGCCGTGCGCGCCGCCCCCGGACGGCGGGTGCCGGGGTGTGCCGACCCCCACGAGAGGGGGGTGCGGGCCGACATCGGTCCGCTGGTGTGGGTACCCGCCGCCCGGGCCCTCTTGGGTCGCCTGGCGGCCGAGCACGGCACGGCCCTGGAGACGGCGCGCGGCACCGGGGCGGGTGTGCTCACCCACCGGTTCCCCGACATGGCCACCATCGCCGCCCTCGACCCGGGTCGCCTCCCCCTCACGCGGGCACGGGCGACGTCGGTGGTGGCCCTGGCCCAGGCGGTGGCGTCGGGCACCGTGGCGCTCGACGCAGGGACCGACGCCGAGGGCGCCCGGACGGTCCTGCGCTCGCTCCCCGGTATCGGCCCGTGGACGGCGGACTACGTGGCGATGCGGGCCCTGGGTCATCCCGACGTCATGCTCAGTGGGGATCTCGGGGTGCGCAAGGCGGTTTCCGGGCTGGGCCTGCCCTCGGACCCCGCCGCCGTGGAGGCCTTGGCCGCACGGTGGCGGCCGTGGCGCTCGTACGCCCTGATCCATCTGTGGCAGGGGGAGTCCACCGACGCCCCGGCTTCGGTGGCGACATCCATTCGAGCTTCGTGACCAGGGCATCCTTTCCCGACCCCGGCGAGGCAGGCCAGAGTGCGGTAAACCCGCAGTTCGGTGCCCGGCGTCGCATCGACAGCCCGATCGGCCTCCTCGTGCTCGGTGCCGATCCCCGGGGACGGCTGACCTCGTTGGCAGTGGGCGACGGGCCCCGCCCCGATCCGAGGCCCTGCCCTCCCCCGCAGGCCTCCCCGGAGCCGGGCCGACAGTGGCGGGCGGGCGCCGACCCGACCCCGGCCACCGGGGTGCTCGACGAGACGGCCCGGCAGCTGGCGGAGTACTTCGCCGGCAGGCGCCTCGTCTTCACGGTGCCGCTGGCCCTGGACGGCACCCCGTTCCAGCAGGCGGTGTGGGCGGCGCTCGGCACCGTCGAGTGGGGCCGGACGGTCACCTACGGGGAGCTGGCCGCCCGAGTGGGACGCCCCGGCGCGGCCCGGGCCGTGGGCCACGCCAACGCCCGCAACCCCGTCGCCGTGATCGTGCCCTGTCACCGGGTGGTCGGCGCCGACGGCACGCTCACGGGCTACGGCGGGGGCCTCGACGCCAAGCGGCTCCTGCTCGACCTGGAACGCACGGGACGAGGCCGGGATCGTCCCCGGTCGGCGCCGTAGTGTGAGGCCATGCACGACTCGGTGACGGTGCGGATGGCGGCGACGCCCGAGCGGATCTGGGCCCTGGTGAGCGACGTCACCAGGATCGGCCGCTACAGCCCGGAGACCTTCGAGGCGCAGTGGCTGGACGGGGCCACCGGCCCCGCCGAGGGGGCGCGCTTTCGGGGTCACGTGAAGCGCAACGGCATCGGGCCGGTGTACTGGACGACGCAGACGGTCATCGAGAGCGTTCCCGGGCGTGCGTTCGCCTTCGCCGCAGGCCGCACGGACCAGCCCATCATGGTGTGGCGCTACGACCTGGCCCCCGCCGGAGACGGCAGCGGCGACACCGACGTCACCGAGTCCTTCGCCCTGGCCCGGACACCGCTCTTCCGCCTGTACTGGTTCCTGCTGGGCTGGGCCCGGGGCCGCACCAACCGCAACGGCATGCGCACCACGCTGGAGCGGATCAAGGCCGAGGTGGAGTCGGTTCAAGCTTGACGAGCAGGGAGAACGTCACCGAGGGCGGGGACGGAGCCGAGCCCGTCACCGATACCGGGACCGGCCCCGGTGACGACACCACGTGTGTACGGGCCTACCGCAACGAGGACCGGGCGGCGGTGCGGCGGATCTGCCACTGGACCGGCTACATGGGCGAGCCGGCCTGGTACTGGCGCGACCAGGAGAGCTTCGCCGATCTCTTCACCGGCTACTACACCGATCACGAGCCCGGATCGGCATCGGTGTGCGAGACGGCGGGTGAGGTGACCGGGTACCTGCTCGGCTGCGCCGACTCGGCCCGGGCCCCCGACCCCGCCGCGGTGTTCCTGCGCAGCGTGGCCCGCCGTGGGCTGCTGCTTCGGCCCGGCACGGCGCCCTTCGTGTGGCGGTCGATGGCCGACGGGGTGGTCGAAGGGGTCCGGGGCCACCCGCTCCCGTCGCCGTTCTCCGACCCCCGCTGGCCCGCCCATCTCCACATCGACCTGCTCGCCTCGGCGCGGGGTCGGGGACTGGGCGCCCTGCTGGTGCGGCGGTGGCTCGACACGCTGCGGTCGTGGTCGGTGCCGGGATGTCACCTCGAGACCCTGGCCGAGAACACCGGCGCAGTCTCCTTTTTCGAGGCCATGGGGTTCACCCGCTACCGCGGCCCCGACCTGCTCCCGGGCATGCGCACCAGGCAGGGAGGGCGCATCCACCTCCTGGTCATGGTGCAGGACCTGTGACCAGGCACTGACCAGCCCGGGGCATCCCCGATTTGGCTCGGTGTTGGGGCCCGGTTGACGACACGCTGAGATCCCCCGCCCACAGTGGCACCGCGGGTGGATTCGAGCCCTCCTGCCGCCCTCGACCCGGTCGACCGACACGGCGACCGGGACACCACCATGCACGGGGGTCGATGTGAGACGCAGGCACACCGCCGGGGACGGGGGCTCGACCGCGGTCGCGCTCCGTCGGGCAGTCGGGGTGCGCCACGACGCAGCGGCGGCGGGCCCCCGCCCGCCACGGCGCGCTGTGGCCGCCCGGGTGGCCCTCGGAACCCTCGTCCTCGTGTTCGCCCTGCCGGTCATGGATGTGCTCACGGCGCTGCCTGCCTCCGCCGCCGGACCTGCCTTCGTGCAGTCGGCCGCCGGGCAGGGCTCGAAC
>JBEKVE010000162.1:0-7189 GCA_049514335.1 Acidimicrobiales bacterium | reverse complement strand
CGGGCCGGGGGCCGGGTGGCGACCCGGGGCGGGGGCGGCCAGACTCGGGCGGACTCCGGAGAGCTCCCGGCCCGCTCCACCGGGCACGGGCCGCGCCACCGACGGAGTCCGAATCGTCCGAGCGAAGGAGCGCCCATGCCCGCCGTCGAACGCGAGCGCCGAGGTCAAGTCGAGGTTCTCACCATCAACCGTCCCGAAGCGCGCAACGCCATCAACGGCGAGGTGAGTACGGCCATGTCGAGCGCGCTGGACGAGCTCGAGACCGACGACGCATGCGCCGTGGTGGTCATCACCGGCGCGGGCGACAAGGCCTTTTCCGCCGGCATGGACCTGAAGGCGTTCGCCTCGGGCGAAGGCGGCGCCATCATGGGTGGCACCGGCGGGTTCGGCGGCATCACCCAGCGCCAATTCCCCAAGCCCGTCATCGCCGCCGTCAACGGCGCGGCGCTGGCGGGGGGCTGCGAGATCATGCTGTCGTGCGACCTCGTGGTGGCGGCGGACCACGCCACCTTCGGGATCCCCGAAGCCAAGCGGGGCCTCGTGGCCGGGGCGGGCGGGCTCATCCGCCTGCCGAAGCGGCTCCCCATCGCCATCGCCCTGGAGCTCGCCCTCACCGGGGACGCCATCGACGCCGGTCGCGCCCTCGCCCTGGGCCTCGTGAACCGGGTGGTGCCCGCCGATCGGCTCATGGACGAGACCCTCGCCCTCGCCGCCACCATCGCCGACAACGCCCCGCTGGCGGTGCGGTGGTCCAAGTACGTCATGACCCGAGCTGCGGGCGTGTCGGAGGAGGAGGGCTGGAAGCTCAACGCCGAAGCGGTGGGGGCGGTGTTCTCCTCGGCCGACGCCATGGAGGGCCCGGTGGCCTTCGCCGAGAAGCGCAAGCCCAACTGGCAGGGGCGCTGACCGGTGCACGGCGTGCTCGGCGCGTCGGGAGCGTCCGACGCAACGGGGCTCTCCTCGGCCCTCGACGGCGTCCGGCTGTCGATCCACGTCCTGGCGGCGGCGGTGTGGGTGGGTGGCCAGTTCACCATGGCCGGCCTCGTCCCCGCCGCCCGTGGACTGGGTGAGGGGGCGACCAAGACCCTGGCGCGCGCCTTCGGGCGCATCCAGTGGCCGGCCTACGCCCTGCTCGTGCTCACGGGACTGTGGAACGTGTCGGCGGTGCACGCCGGCCAGCCCCACGCGTGGCAGGTGGTCCTCGGGATCAAGATCGCGGTGGTGGCCCTGGCCGGGGTGGCCGCCTACCTCCACACCCGCGCCACCACCACCCGGGGCCTGGCCGTGTGGGGGGCCCTGGCCTCGCTGTCGTCGCTTACCGCCCTGGTCATGGGGGTCTTCCTGGCAGGGTGAGCCGAGGACCGGCGCAACTCGGGTGGGAGCGACGAGGTGTCGCCGAGCGTCGCAGGGGTCTAACCTGTAGCCAGGCTCCCGCTTGTCGGGCGGGATCCGGAGAAGGGAAGGCCCTCCGTGCACCCAATCCTCGCCGAGATCTTCGGACCGGACCTGATCGTCGTCATCGTCGTCATCGTCGTCGTCCTCTTCGGCGGGTCCCAGATCCCCAAGCTGGCGCGATCGCTCGGCTCGGCCCACTCCGAGTTCAAGAAGGGCCTGGCCGACGGGGCCAAGGACAGCGCTGCCAGCGACACGCCGGACACCGGCGACAAGGCCACCACCAAGGACGGCGAAGGCCCCGCAGCTGCCTCGGGGTAGCGCCGTCGACGGCGCCCCCGATCCCGCCGGCACCACCGGCCCGGCCTGGTGGCGACGACGGGCGCGTCGTCCGCTGGCCTTCGTCCTGCACCAGCTGCTCGAGTACCTCCTGGCCGGTGCGCTGGCCGAGTTCTCGGTGCACATCGGCCACAGTGTCCTTCTCGTCGCCGGGGCGGCGGCCTTCGCCGCCCTGGCCATCACGGCCAAGGGGCCCCTGGGTGTCGCCCGCCTGTGCGGCCCGCGGCTCCACGCCCTGCTCGACGTGGTGGTCGCCCTCGCCCTGGCGCTGGCACCGCTCGTCCCGGCCCTGCGTCCCGACGCGGCCGGGATCGTGGTCGTCGAGGTGGTGGCCCTGGCGTGGCTGCGCATGGCCACCCTCACCCGCTACCGCCGTCCTGTCGTTGCCCCCGTCACCCCTGTCACCCCCATCGCCACGGCTGCGGGCGGCGCGGCGCCAGGGTCGGGCGCGGGCCCAGGCACGGGGTCCCGATCGGCGTCCGTGCTGGCGCGCAACCTGGGTCTCCTGGCCGGACGCTCGGCCCGGCGCCTGCCTGCGGCGCAGGACAAACTGGCCGACGGCGCCCGAGAGGCAGGGCGCCAGGCAGGGCGAGTGGCCCGCACGTGGCGCCGGCCACCGGCCTGAGGAGCTCCGACCGAGGGGAAGTGGCGATGGGTGACGACGTCCTCGAGCTGGCCGACAAGTTGTGGCGGGGCGAGATCGACATCGTCGACATCCACCCCGTGGGCGGCTACATCGGCGGCCTGGCCGAGATCGGGCCGGGCGTGGCCTTCGTTCCCTCGTTCGCCAACGTCTCCGCCTTCTCCACCGACGACGGGCTCGTCCTCGTCGACACCGGCTCGAGCTTCGTGGCCCAGGCCGTCCACGACACGGTGCGGCAATGGTCGCCGCAGCGCCTCCACACCGCCGTCTACTCCCACGGGCACATCGACCACGTCTTCGGGGTGCCGGTGTGGGAGGAGGAGTCAGCGGCACGGGGGTGGCCCGCTCCCACGGTGGTGGCCCACGACGCCCTGCCCGCCCGCTTCGACCGCTACATCGCCACGGCGGGTTACAACGAGATCATCAACCAGCGACAGTTCCAGGTCCCGGGGCTGCGCTGGCCCACCGAGTACCGCTACCCCGACCGCACCTACGCCGATCGCCTGTCGCTCGAGGTGGGCGGGGCCGGCTTCGAGCTGCACCACGCCAGAGGCGAGACCGACGACCACACCTGGACGTGGGTGCCCGGCGCCCGGGCCCTGTGCTGCGGCGACCTGTTCATCTGGGCCTCGCCCAACGCCGGCAACCCCCAGAAGGTCCAGCGCTACCCGAAGGAGTGGGCCGCCGCCCTGCGGGAGATGGTGGCGCTCGAGCCCGAGGTGCTGCTGCCGGGCCACGGCTTCCCCGTGGTGGGAGCAGGTCGTGTGCGCCAGGCGCTCTCGGACACGGCCGAGCTGCTGGACTCGTTGGTCGACCAGGCCGTGGCGCTCATGAACGCCGGGGCCAGGCTGGACGAGGTCATCCACGGCGTGACGGCCCCGGCCCACCTCATGGACCGGCCCTACCTGCGCCCCGTCTACGACGAGCCCGAGTTCGTGGTGCGCAACGTGTGGCGCCTGTACGGGGGATGGTGGGACGGGAACCCCGCCACCTTGAAGCCCGCTCCCGAGGGGGTGCTGGCCGCCGAGCTGGCCACCCTGGCCGGCGGGGCGGGGGTCCTGGCCGACCGGGCGGCGGCCCTGGTGGCGGGGGCGTCGGCCGACGTCGATCCGGCCGCCTCGCTGCGCCTGGCCGGTCACCTGGCCGAGCTGGCGGCGCTGGCCGCCCCCGCCGACGCGGGCGTGCACCGGACCCGGGCCGAGGTGTTCGCCGCCATGGCCGAGGCGGCCACGTCCACCATGGCGAAAGGCGTCTTCAGCTGGACGGCCCGGGACTCGCGGACCCGGTCCGGCGACGGGGACTGAGGGGACTTCCCAACTACTACTTGCCGATGCCCGTTCGCTAGTGTCAGCGCCGTGAGCCCCAGAGACTCCGAAACGACGGAGACGGTCGTGTCCAGCCGCCGTCGTCGCCTCCTGCGGGCCGTGGCCATCGCCGGCCTTCCGCTCTTGCTCGGCGGCTGTTCGCTCCCCTCGTTCTGGGGCTACAAGGGATCGACCAAGCAGGCGCACGACGAGTTCGTCCTGTACTCGAGCACGATCATCGCCGGCATCGTGGTGGGCGGCATCGTCACGGTGCTGATCGTGTGGTCGATCATCCGCTACCGCCGGCGATCGGGCGCCGACCCCGCCGACCTGCCCCGCCAATTCCAGTACCACATCCCCCTGGAGTGGACCTACACCATCGTTCCCGTCATCATCGTGCTCATCCTGTTCGCCTTCACCGTGGTGGTCGAGAACCGGGTGGACGCCGTGAGCACCAACCCGGCGGTGAAGGTCAACGTGGCCGCCTTCCAGTGGGGATGGAGCTTCGGCTACCCGGGCAAGGTCGACGTGACCGGGGTGACCACCGAGGACCCCGACCCCGTCGGCCTGAACGGCGGCTCCTGTGCCCCGGCGGTGGACTGCCTGGGCCCGGGGCTCATCGTCCCCGCCGGTGAGACCACCCGGATCACCCTCGTCTCCAAGGACGTCATCCACGGCTTCTACGTGCCGGAGTTCAACTTCAGCCGATACGCCCAGCCCGGGGTGACCAACGTGTTCGACCTGACCGTGCAGCATTCGGGCATCTACCGGGCCCAGTGCACGCAGCTGTGCGGGCTGTACCACTCGCTCATGTTCTTCCACGTGGTGGCCCTGCCCCCGGCGCAGTTCAAGGCGTGGCTCAGCTCCGAGCAGCACGGCGGCGCCCTGGCTCGCACGAGCACGAACACCTCCGACACGTCCAACACGAAGGCGGCAGCATGACCGTTCTGGCCGAGCGCGAAGCCGTCCACGAGCACGGCCACGACGAGCACGAGCACGAGGGGCCGAGCGGCATCCTCAAGTGGCTGACCAGCACCGACCACAAGCTGATCGGCATGAACTACATGGTCACCTCGCTCGTCATGTTCTTCCTGGCGGGGATCATGGCGCTGCTGCTGCGCACGCAGCTGGCCAGCCCCCACAGCTCGTTCCTGAGCTTCCAGCAGTACAACGCGCTGTTCACCATGCACGGCAGCTTGATGTTGTACCTCTTCGCCGGCCCCTTCGCCTTCGGCGGCCTCGCCAACTACATCCTGCCGCTGCAGGTGGGCGCGCCCGACATGGCGTTCCCCCGGCTCAACGCCCTGTCCTACTGGCTGTACCTGAGCGGCTCCATCACCATGCTGCTCGGGTTCCTGGTGGCCGGCGGTGCGGCCGCCTTCGGCTGGGTCGCCTACGCGCCGCTGTCGTCGGTGGAGTTCTCACCGGGATCGGCTCCCGACCTGTGGATCCTCGGCATCGCCCTCACCGGCTTCTCCGCCATCTTCACGGGCGTGAACCTGGTGACGACCACGTTCTATCTCCGTGCACCGGGCATGACCATGTTCCGCCTCCCCATCTTCACCTGGAACATGCTCGTCACGGCCATCCTCATCCTGATCGCCTTCCCCATCCTGACGGCGGCCATGATCCTGCTGTTCGCCGACCGCCACTTCGGGACGCACTTCTATTCGGTGGCGGGTGGCGGCGTCCCGGTGCTGTATCAGAACCTCTTCTGGTTCTTCGGGCATCCGGAGGTCTACATCCTGGCCTTGCCCTATTTCGGCATCGTCAGCGACGTCATACCCGTCTTCTCGCGCAAGCCGCTGTTCGGCTACAAGGGCATGGTCTTCGCCACCATGGCCATCGCGGCGTTGTCGACCGGTGTGTGGGCGCACCACATGTTCACCACGGGCGTCGTTCTGCTGCCCTTCTTCTCGCTGTTGTCGCTGCTCATCGCCGTGCCGACCGGCATAAAGTTCTTCAACTGGATCGGCACCATGTGGCGGGGCCAGCTCATCTTCAAGACCCCCATGCTGTTCTGCATCGGGTTCCTGTTCGCCTTCCTCATGGGTGGCATCACCGGCGTCATGCTGGCGTCCCCACCCATCGACTTCGCCACCCACGACACCTACTTCGTGGTGGCCCACTTCCACCAGGTGCTGTTCGGCACGGCCGTCTACGCCGGGTTCGCCGGGCTCTACTACTGGTACCCGAAGTTCTTCGGACGGATGTACCGCGAATCGCTCGGCAAGGCGCATTTCTGGCTGCTCACCATCGGCTTCTGGCTGACGTTCATACCCCAGTACATCCTGGGGCTCGAGGGCATGCCGCGGCGCGTCGCCTCGTATCCCGCGGGCCTCGGCTGGCAGAGCCTCAACGTCGCCTCCACCATCGGCGCCTAC
Source organism: Acidimicrobiales bacterium (assembly GCA_049514335.1). Taxonomy (GTDB): domain Bacteria; phylum Actinomycetota; class Acidimicrobiia; order Acidimicrobiales; family UBA8190; genus JBEKVE01. The sequence goes on along the minus strand of JBEKVE010000162.1, from coordinate 1,127 downwards.
ATCATCGGCATCTCGTTCGTCTTCATGCTGGTGAACTTCTGGATCTCGTGGCGCAAGCCCATCCCCGCCGGTGACAACCCGTGGGACGCCCACACCCTGGAGTGGTTCGCCACCTCGCCCCCGTCACACCACAACTTCGAGCGACTGCCCCCGATCCGGTCCGAGCGGCCCGTGTGGGATTACCATCACCCCGACGCCCGCACCTTGGCCCACGGCAAGGCGGCACGTTCCAACGGGCACGGGTCCCTTGTGGGCGCGGCTACCGCTCCTCCGGGCGAAGCTGACTCGGGCAACGGCAAGGGATAAGGACGCCACGTGCGAATCGAAGCGCTCTTTCTCATCGGCGTCGCCCTGTTCTTCGGCGTCGTCGGGATCATCTACTGGTTCTGGGGCTACGAGCAGGGCGGGACCACCATGCTCGTCGGCACCACGCTGCTCGGCTTGTTGCCCGGCAGCTACTACCTGTGGTGGTCGCAGCGCATGAAGCCGCGGCCCGAGGACCGTCCCGACGCCTCGATCGAGGAGGGGTCCGGGGTCATCGGCTCGTTCCCCAACTCGAGCATCTGGCCCTTCGTCCTCGGCATGGGCCTGTTCCTCATGGTGCTGTCCATCGTCTTCGGGCTGTGGCTGTTCGCACCGGGTGTGGCCCTCGTCCTGTCGGCCGTGATCGGCGTGACCGTCGAGAGCAGGCGGGGCGGAACCGTCTGACCGACCGGCACCGCCGGAAGGACCCGAGCCGGCTCGGCACCGGGTCGCAGTCCCCGATGCCGAGCCCGAGCCCTGAACCCGGGTCGGTCGTCCGGAATGCTGCCCCCCTCTGGACAAGCCCCCCGCGGACGACCGTGACGAAGCCTGCTCGCCGGGGATCAACGCCCATCCACGCCGCTGTCAACATCTCGCCAACAGGACGGCGCTCAGTGCTGAGCGCTCAGTGCTCCCCGTAGCGGCTGACCAGGTCTCCGCCGATCCGGGCCAGCAGGCTCCGGATCTCCTGCGGCTCGAGGACCTCGATGTCGGCGCCGAACCCGGCGATCTCCCCCGCCAGGGCCCGGGCGCTCTGCCCCCGCAGCTCGACCTCCACGCGGCCGTCGTCACCGGCCGGGCCGATGCGCAGGCGCCGGCCCAGC
>JBEKVE010000161.1:0-7332 GCA_049514335.1 Acidimicrobiales bacterium | reverse complement strand
TGGACGTCGATGTCGCCGCCGCCGGCGGCGCCACGACCGCCCACGTCGCCACCGGCCCCGGTCCGGACGTGCGGGTCCCGGCGGGCGGCGAGGGCCTCCACCGCAGCGTGCAGCGGCTCATGGTGGCGGGCGCCGTCGTGGTCGTGGTGGCGGGCGTGGTGCTGCGCTTCTGGGCCCGTTCCGACATGTGGCTCGACGAGGCGCTCACCCTCGACATCGCCCGGCTGCCGCTCAGCCAGATCCACGGCGCGCTGCGCCGCGACGGGGCTCCACCGCTCTACTACGTGCTGCTGCACTTCTGGACCGGGGCCTTCGGCACCTCGGACACCGCCGTGCGGGCCATGTCCGGGCTCTTCAGCTGCGCCACCTTGCCGTTCGTGTGGATGGCCGGCCGGCGCCTCGGGGGGCGCACGGTGGCCATCGCCGCCCTGGTGGTGGTGGCGTCGTCGCCCTTCGCCATCCGCTACGCCACCGAGAACCGCATGTACGCGCTGGTGGGCCTGCTCACGGCGGCGGGCGTGGTGGCGATCCAGCGCGCCCTCGACCGTCCCCGCCCCGCCAACCTGGTGGCGGTGGGGGTCGTCACCGCCCTGCTCCTCTACACCCACTACTGGGCGCTCTACCTGGTGGGCGTGGTGGGCCTGTGGCTGGCATTCCAGGCGTGGCGAGGCCCGCTGCGGCGCCGGCGCGGGGCACGCGCCGCGGTGGCCGCCGTGGTGGGGGGGTGCGTGACCTTCGCACCGTGGGTGCCCACCTTCGTCTTCCAGTCGCGCCACACCGGCACGCCCTGGGCCAAGCCGGCCGATTTCGCCGCCATGGTCAACGCCGTGACGTCCTTCGCGGGCGGTGCCACCAACCAGGGCCGGGCGCTGGCGCTCGTGTACTTCGCGCTGGCGGGACTGGGCCTGTTCGGCGTGGCCCGCGGTGCGGTCCACATCGACCTGGATCTGCGCACCCGCGCCGCCGGGCGCGCCCCCGCCCTGGCGTTGGCGGGAACCCTGGCGGCGGCGGTGGTGGGGGGCTACGTGAGCCGCAGCGCCTTCCAGGCGCGCTACGCGTCGGTCGTCTTCGTGCCCCTCGTGCTCCTGGTGGCGCTCGGACTGGCGACCTTCTCCGACCGGCGCATCCGCACCGGCGTGCTGGCCGCGGCCGTGGCCTTCGGCCTGGCGGGTGCGATCCCCAACATTTGGACGAGCCGCACCCAGGCCGGTGAGGTCGCCGCCACGCTGGCCCGGCTGGGCCGGCCCGGCGACGTGGTGGCGTACTGCCCCGACCAGCTCGGGCCGGCCGTGAACCGCCTGCTGCCCGCCGGCCGCTACCGCCAGATCACCTTCCCCCGGGGCACGGGTCCGCAGTTCGTGAACTGGATCGACTACGGAACGGCATCGGCCCGGGGGAACCCGGCCGCCTTCGCCCACCAGCTCGAGCGCGTGAGCGCCCCCGGCCACCAGATCTGGTTGGTGTGGGCGCCCGGCTACGAGACCTTCGGCACCAAGTGCGAGACCCTCGAGACGGACCTGCTCGCCGACCGGTCGCTCGGTGCCCACGAGATGTTCCCGTATCAACAGGGGAGCAATTCGTGGATCACCTACGAGAGCATGGAGCTGGTGCGCTTCGTGCACGTGTCAGGCTGACCGCACCGGTCGACCCGGGCGTGTCGACGCCCCTCAGGTTGGGCCCCGTTCCTGCCGACACATCCGGAGGAGGCGGTTCGGTCCGGTACGCCGGCATTCGGGTGGAGGTTTCATGGCAGTGGCGGGATCGCGCCGTTTCTGGAGGGTGGCCGTCGTGCTGGGCACCTTCACCTCGACGGTGGCGGCGGCATCGATGCTGTCGGTCGGGGCGCAGGCCGCCGTGCCCCACGCCGCCTCGCTCAGCGTCACCCTCAAGTGGGCCGATCTCCTCGGCGCCAATTCGGGCATCGACCTGTCGTCGCCCAACGTCGCCACCCTCGACGGCGCCGGCCAGTCGGTTGTGGTGGGGTCGCGCGCCAACGGGTGTGTCTACGCCGTGCACCTCGCCTCCGGCTCCACCACCCCGGGGTGGCCGCAATGCACCGGTGCCGCCGCCGACGCCACCCCGGCCGTGCTCCCCGCCGCCGGCGGGCTCGACGACGTCGTGGTCTCGACCGGCGACGGCGCCGGTCTCGCCGGCGCCAAGAACGACGGCACCGGGTCCATGCTCGAGTACGGGCCCGGCGGCAACACGCTGTGGAGCCGGACGCTTCCCGACGAGTTCGGCGCCTTCGGATCGGCACCGGCCATCCAGGCCTCTCCCGCCATCGGCGACACCGGGACGGGCCAGACCCGCATCGTCGTGGGGGGCGTCAGCCTGAGCCTCTACTCGCTCGACCCCACCACCGGCGCCACCATCGGCGGGTGGCCCCAGAAGACGGCTGACACCACCTTCTCGACGGCGGCCATCGCCAACATCGACGGCACGCAGAGCATCGTGGCGGCGAGCGACTCCACCGCCGGGCCGGGAGCGCTCAACAACTGGAACGGGGGGTCGACGCGGCTCATGGGGGCACCCGGGACGACGGCGTGGACCGATGCCAGCAACGAGGTCGTGACCTCGTCGCCGGCGGTGGGGAACCTCGACGGCGCCGGCCCCGTGGTCGTGTACGGCCACGGGCGGTACTGGGAGGGCAGCGACCGTGACGGGCTCACCGCCGTCAACGCCGTCAACGGGGCCCAACTGTGGGAGCGCCACCTCGGCGGCTACACCCGCGCCAGCCCGGCGCTCGCCGACCTGAACGGCAACGGCCAGCTCGACGTGGTCGAGCCGACGTGGACCGCCGACGGCCAGACCATCGGCGGCCTGGTGTACGCCTTCGACCCCAACGGCAACGAGCTGTGGGGCGGACCGGTGCAGCTGCCGCTGCCGGCCGGGCAGAGCTCCAACACCAACACCATCGCCGGGGGTGTGGCCACCGCCGACTTCGGCCAGGGGTACCAGGACGTGGTGGTGGCATCGGGCCTCGGGTGGGACATCCTCGACGGCAGGACGGGGGCCGTGGTGAGCTCCCAGGGCCTCGGCCTCAACGACGCGCCGGGCGGGAACTTCGACGGCGACACCAATCCCGCCAACCTGAACATGCAGAACACCCCGCTGGTGGTGCCCGACCCCTCGGGGGTGGGCGACGACGTGGTGGTGGCGGGGACCTACGGCGGCGTGAACGGCGACGACACGCAGGGGTTCATCGCCGCGTACCAGGTGATCGACGGCTCCAACCACTCGGTCGGCAGCGGGGCATGGCCCCAGTTCCACCACGACCCGCAGCTCACCGGGTCCGCCATCGCGCCCGCCCCGCCCCCCGGGACGTGCGTGCCCGACGTGGCTCCGTGCTCCACCCAGGGCTACTGGATGGCGGCATCCGACGGCGGCATCTTCGCCTACGGCAACGCCCCCTTCCACGGCTCGATGGGCGGTCAGCACCTGGCCAAACCGGTGGTGGGCATCGCCCCCACCGCCGACGGGGGCGGCTACTGGGAGGTGGCGTCGGACGGCGGGGTGTTCGCCTTCGGCGACGCCCAGTTCCACGGCTCGATGGGCGGTCAGCACCTGGCCCAGCCGGTGGTGGGCATCGCCCCCACCCATGACGGCGCCGGCTACTGGGAGGTGGCGTCCGACGGCGGGGTGTTCGCCTTCGGTGACGCCCAGTTCCACGGCTCGATGGGCGGGCACCCGCTCGTCAAGCCGGTGGTGGGCATCGCCCCCACCGCCGACGGCGGGGGCTACTGGGAGGTGGCGTCCGACGGCGGGGTGTTCGCCTTCGGCGACGCCCAGTTCCACGGCTCGATGGGCGGCCAGCACCTGAACGATCCGGTGGTGGGCATCGCCCCCACGCCCGACGGGGGCGGCTACTTCGAGGTCGCCTCCGACGGCGGCATCTTCGCCTTCGGCGACGCCCGCTTCCACGGGTCCATGGGCGGCCAGCACCTGAACCGCCCCATCGTGGGCATCGCCCCCACCGCAGACGGCGCGGGGTACTGGGAGGTCGCCTCCGACGGCGGCATCTTCAGCTTCGGGGACGCCTACTTCCGCGGGTCGGCGGGGAACCTGGTTCTCGATGCACCGGTGATCGGCATCGCCGCCAATGGCTGAGCCCACCCCGGTGCCATGGCTGTTCCCGGCCCCGCAGGCGGGCTCGGGAGCTCTGGCGCGCCCGGTGTGGCGCGATTGACGGGGGGCGACATGCGAATGGACGACGTGTACCTGCAAGGCGACACGCCTGACGGCTCGGCCGTGGTTGGGAACCTGTCGGTGATCGTCGATGCCGGGGGCCTCACCGTCCTCGGTCCCGCGCCGGGGGCGAGGCGCACCGTGGGGTGGGACCGCCTGTCGGCCATCGAGCTCGGGCCGCCGGCCACGCTCCCGAGCGGCCAGTCCGTCTCCTCGCTGCAGTTCGTGGTGGACGGCCGTCCGTTACGGATCCTCGTCCCGGCCGGGACGGCGGCGGGCGCGGCGGCGGAGATGACCGCCGGGATGGCGTCGGGCGCGGCATCCGGCCCCGCCGGCGCGCTCCTGGCAGAAGAGGCCGGGGCGGTGGCGGTGGCGGTGCGTCCCCTCGTGGCCGGCGCCGGCGACGGCCCCGAGTTGGCCGACCCCAACCAGGACGGTCCCGTGGGCGGGGACACGATCGTCGACGACATCACCGGGTTCGGACCGGGCGGCGGCTTCGACCCCACGACGGGGCACGACGCATGGCCCGCCGTGGAGGACCCCCGTTCCGCCCCCGATCCCGACGGCCCCGTCGGCGAGGACGACAGCGACGACGACGACGATTGGGCCCCCGTTCCCGCCGCCATGGCCCGACGGTCGCGACCGGCGTCGGCGTCCGCCCCCCACAAGCGGGTCCACACCCCGCACCACCTGCGGCGCCTCGTGCTCGTCACGGCCGTGGTCGGTCTGCTGCCCCTGGCGGCGGCGCTGTGGTACATCCGCACCGCCCCGCCGCCGGCGCCGCTCGACTCGGTGCCCGACCACGCCCTGGCGGTGCGCGTGGGCATCCAGCCCGCCGAGGTGCCGGGGTGGCAGGCGGTGACGACGCCCGCCGGCAACGTGTTCGCCGCCGGTGCCACCACCCAGGGTCCCGCCGCCGCGCGCACCGCCCAGCAGGCGTCCTCGGTGCTGGCCCGGTGCCTGCACGTGCCGGTGTCCGCTCTCGACGGCGCCTTCGCCATGGGCGGCGCAGCGGCGCAGCGCACCGCCCAGGTGGGATCGCCCACCTACCTCGACCCGGCCGGCGACGGCGGGACGGTGAGCTCGGTGGTGGACGTGGAGCGCTCGGCGCAGATGGGCACGGCCGATGCCGGCGTGTTCGCCGACCCGTCGCTGTTCGCCACCTGCTACCAGCCCTTCGTGCAGGCCATGCTGCCCTATGCCGGCGCCGGGGCCCCGACCGGCGGGTACGCCACCGCCACCGTGCAGCCCACCGTGGTGCCCGTCCCCGACGACAGTCCGAACCTCACCGTGGCGGCCTTCCAGATCGCCCGCATCGGCAACGAGGGGGGCCAGTCGGTGACGTCGATCACCACCGCCGTGGCCGTCTTCGGGGGCCGCGTGCAGGCGACCGTGTCGGAAGCGAGCGACCTCGTCTTCCCCCTCGACACCCAGGACACCCTGGTCCGGGACATCGAGGCCCGGGTCATCGGCGTCTCTTTGCTGTGACCTCGGGGGTGCGCTCTCAGCCCGGAACGGCCCGGGCGAGGGCCAGCATGGCCTGGTAGGCGGCCTCGGCCGGTCCCACCTCGTCGGGGCGCAGCAGGTTGGCCATGATGCGCAGCAGCCAGCTCATGAGGCTCTTGGAGTGCATGCCGGTGCTCACGCAGGCCCGCATGAGCTCGGGCCTGCTGATCATGCGCACGAACTCGCGGGCCACCCGGAAGTAGATGCCGTAGGCGTCCTGGAGCTGTGACTCGTAGGACACGAGGGCGTGCACGCCCTCGCCCGACAGCGCCCGGCCCACGCACGCCGCCGCCAGGCGCCCGGTCTCGTAGCCGTAGGCGATCCCCTCACCGTTGAAGGGGTTGATGGACCCGGCCGCGTCACCGACCACGAGCACGTTGGGGCCGATGCGGGGGTGCACCGACAGGCCCATGGGCAGCTTGCCGCCCGTGGGCGGCCCGCACATGGTGTCGGGGGACAGGCCCCAGGACTTCGGGGCCCAGTCGATGAAGGCGTCCATGAGGCTGGAGGTGTTGGCGCCCTTCCACCGGCCCTCGACGCTCAAGAGGCCCACCCCGGCGTTCACGCGGCCGTCACCCAGGGGGAAGATCCACCCGTACCCGGGCACGACGTCCCCCGAGGCGTCGCGGATGTCGAGGTGCGATTCGATGAACCGCTCGTCGTGGCGCGGTGAGCGGAAGTAGCCCCGCAGCGCCATGCCGAGCGGGAAGGACCGGTCGCGCGACGCGCCCAGGGCGCGCCCGAAGCGGGAGTTGGCGCCGTCCGCCACCACGACGTACCGGCCCCGCACCTCGTGGGTGACGCCCGAGTCGCGGTCGAGCACCCGTGCGCCGGCGCAGGCGGGCAGGACCTCGGGCGCCGGCCCGGCGCCGCCCACCGTGCCCGCCGTGGCCCGGTCGAGCAGCGGGCCCACCGCCTCGGCCCCCTGCCACACGAGCGCACCGGCCTTGGCCGCCCGCTCGGCCACCAGCTGGTCGAGATCGTGGCGGGTGATGACGTAGCCCACCGACGGGAAGACGGGGTGGCTGGGCCACGGCATGTCCAGGGTGCGTCCGTAGGCGCAGGACCGGAGCCCGTCGTAGCGGTGCGCGCCGCTCAGGGCACCGAGCAGGCCCATGTCGTCGAGCTGGCGCACCGACCTCGGGGTGAGGCCGTCGCCGCACGTCTTCTCCCGGGGGAAGTGCTTCTTCTCCACCACCACCACGTCCCAGCCGGCGTCGGCGAGCCAGTACGCGCAGGCCGAGCCCGACGGGCCCCCGCCCACCACCACGACGTCGTGGACGCGACCGTCGGCCGTGCCTGCCGGCCGGCCCGGAGCAGTCCCGGTGGAGCGGGATCGGGAGGGGGTCACCGGGTAGATCGTAGGTGGCGACGGGGCGGAGCAGGCACCCGCCGGGACGGGCCCGACAGCGCCCGGGGGCAGGGTCCGCCAATGTGCCCGTGCGCAGGGTGCCGTGGTAGAACCGCATTCGGTCATGGACCAGTACCTGCCGATCGTGCTCCTCTTCGTTCTGGGCGTCCTCTTCGCGGGCATGTCCTTCCTCGCGTCAGGGCTCATGGCCCCGCGCAAGCGGCCCACCGCGGCCAAGCTGGCCCCCTACGAGTGCGGGATCATCCCCGACCGCGACCCCCCGCAGCGGT
>JBEKVE010000160.1:0-7372 GCA_049514335.1 Acidimicrobiales bacterium | reverse complement strand
GGGGTGCGACATAAGCGCCTACGCCGTCGACCACGCCACCGCCGGGGCGCGGGGCCACGTGCGGGTGGGCGACCTGCTGGCCGGCCTGCCCTGGCCCGACGCCAGCTTCGACCTGGTGAGCGTGCTCGAGACCCTGGAGCACCTCCCGCCCGACCGGGTGCCCGGTGCCCTGGTGGAGCTGCGCCGGGTGTGCGCCGGCTTCGTGTACGCCACCATCCCGTCCTTCGGCGCCAACAACGAGGCCGGTCCCGACGGGTTCTTCGAGGGCAAGGTCCTTCCCGATCGCCTGGACCACTACAAAGCCCTGGGCGCGTCGTTCCCCGGGCCGGTCCCCTTCACCGACCTTGCCCGCGACGACACCGGCCAACCCGTCGAGGGCCATCTGACCATGGCGTCGTTCGGATGGTGGACGCAGCGCTTCGCCGAGGCGGGATTCGAGCGGCGCCCCGACGTCGAGAAGCGGATCTACGCCGACATCGAGCCGGCCGGGCTGAGCACGTCGTGGAACCTCTACGTCCTGGCCGTGCCGGGTGCCGCCGAGGAGATCGCCGTGCCCCGCCATCCCGAGCGCACGCTCGTGGAGCTGGGTCTCAGCCATCCTCTCTTTGCGTCCTGACACGCCGATGACGCCGGGGTCGCGCCCCGGTGCGGCCCCGTCGTAGGGTGACCGCCATGCCCGCCGCCCGTTACGAGGACTTCGAGCACCTGCGTTTCGACCGCCGCCCCGACGGCGTGGTGCTCATCACGCTCGACCGCCCCGACGTGTTGAACGCCGCCAACATCCGCATGCACCGCGAGATGTCGGACGTGTGGGCCGTGGTGGACGCCGACCCCGACGCCCGGGTGAGCGTGATCACCGGTTCGGGGCGGGCCTTCAGCGCCGGGGGCGATCTCGACATGATCGAGGAGATGACCGAGGACTACGCCGCGCTGCTCGACCAGTGGCGCGACGCCCGTGCCGTCGTCGAGCGCATGCTGGCGGCCGACAAGCCCGTGGTGTCGGCGGTGAACGGCGTGGCGGTGGGTGCCGGGCTGGCGGTGGCGCTGCTGGCCGACGTGAGCATCGTGGGGGAGTCGGCCCGGCTGTCGGACGGCCACGCCCGCCTGGGCGTCGCCGCCGGTGACCACGCTGCGCTTCTGTGGCCGCTTCTGTGCGGCATGGCCAAGGCCAAGTACTACCTCCTCACCGCCGACTTCGTGGCCGGCCCCGAGGCGGAGCGCATCGGGTTGGTGACGCGCTGCGTGCCCGACGACCGGGTCCTCCCCGAGGCGCTCGACATCGCGGCGCGCCTGGCGCGGGGGAGCGCCACCGCCGTGCAGTGGACGCGTCGGGTCATGAACCAGTGGCTGCGCCAGGCGCTCCCCGTCTTCGGTGAGTCGGTGGCGCTCGAGATGCTCGGCTTCCTCGGTCCCGACGCCCGCGAGGGGCTGGCGGCGGTGCGTGAGCGACGCGAGCCCCGGTTCCCCTCGGCACCCTCCGCGCCTCGGGCATAGGCGCAGGTCCGGGGGCGGCTACTCGATGGTGACGAGCGTGCCGAGCGGGGTGTAGGGGTACACGACCCCGGCGTTGGCGGGGGGCATCTCCACGCACCCGAGGCTCTGGGGGTAGCCGTAGCTCGACCGGTTGAAGCCGTGCAGGGCGTCACCGCCGTGGAAGTAGCTGACCCAGGGGACGCCCGGATCGGAGTAGTGGCTGCCGTCGGGGTTGAAGCCCGACATCGTCGTCGACGTGTACCGGGCGTACACCGGCCACGTGCCCTGCTCGGTGGGTGCCGCCTCGATGCCGGTGTTGGCCTTGGTCGTGTACACGATCTGGCCGTTGCGCCACACGTTCACGTGCTCGGGGAGGGAGGTGGCGACGTCGACCCAGTCGTAGTTCGGGTCGGTGTCGGTCTGGTTGGCCGCCAGTGCCTGGAGCAGCGCCGACCACACCTTGGGCCCGGCCACGCCGTCGGTGGTCAGGCCCCGCTGGCTCTCCAAGGCCATGATGGCGCCCTGGGTCACCACGTTGGCCTGGCCCGGGGACCACAGCGAGGTGAAGCTGGCCGGCATGGCGTAGCGCCACGTGAACGTCCCGACCAGCGGGGCGGCGACCTCGTTGGCCGCCACGGTGGCGGGGCTCGAGGGGGCGAAGGTGAGCGGCAGGTAGCCGAGCTGGGCCAGGAGCTGCTGGGTCCGCAGCATCGTCATGGGCGCCACGGTGAAGTGGGTGGTGAGCGACTGGTCGAGCAGCTGGCCCCGGGCCCCGCGTACACCCTGGGACCCACCGGGCACGGTGAGCGCCACGCTCGCACCGGGAGGGAGAGGGGCAGAGGCGTCGAAGGCGAGGACGTCGGCCGAGGTCTGCACCCACGAGCCGGGGACAGACGGAGACAACGACGGCACCGGTGTCCCCGTGGCCAGGGGCACGGTGAAGGTCACGCTGATGGGGGCGTCGGTGGCCACGTCGGTGGCGTCGGGGGCGGGGGCGCTCGACACCACCTCGAGGGGCAGGGGTGGCTTGGTGGGGGCGGCGCCGGCCGACGTGGGCTTCACCCGTGTGACGACCAGTGACGTGGTCACCGCGCCTATGGCTACGACCGCGACGACGACGGCGACGATCACCCAACGATTCCGGGCGTCGCTCCTGCTGCGTCGGTGTGCGGCTTCCGGCATAGCTATGGGCTCCTCGGTGATCCTACCAGCGCAGTACCGGGCCCCAGACGCGCCCCCGCGTGTTGTGCAGGACTTTTGTCGCCGGTCCCCGACAATCCTCGGGGCGCGGAGGATGCACCGTGTCGTTGCCTACCCACCGAGGGCGCCACGACCGCGGCTTGGCACCGCGCTCCGTGCTGGTCGGCGTCGGACCTGGTGGCACGCCGATGTGCGGTCCCCAGGAGAAACACTCACTCCACGCTCTCGGCGGCGCGCGCCACGCTGTCGCAGATGCGCTGAATCCGCTCGGGGTCCCACACCTTGCCACCACTGGCTGTGTCGCGTACGTAGAAGGCGTCCACCACCTCGTGGCCGATGGTGGCCACCCGGGCGGCCACCACGTCCAGGTCGAGGGCGAACAGCGAGGCGGTGACGCGGTACAGCAGGCCGACGGAGTCCTCGGCCCGCAGCTCCACCACCGTCGACTCCACCGAGGCGTCGTTGTCGGCCGTGACGGTGCGCTGCACGGTGTAGGGCGACACGGGCCGGCGGGCGTCGGCGTAGGTGCGGGCCTGCTGGGCCAGGCGCTCGCCGATGGGCAGCGAGCCCCGGAGCACCGCCTCGAGCTCGTCGGCCACGAGCTCGAAGTCCGGCCACCGGCCCCGGGCCGACTCCACCACGAACGTCTCCACCGCGAACCCGTCCTCACCGGCGACATCGGCGGAGCGCACGTCGAGGCCGCGCAGGGCGAACACGCCGGCCACGGCGGACAGAAGGCCGGGCCGGTCGCGCGCCACCACCACGACGTCGGGGAGGTCGACGGCCACCACCGAGCGACCCAGTCGTTCCACCTGCCGCATGAAACCGCGGTGGCGGTCGGTGACGAGGGGCGTGCGCGCCACCTCGCCCCCCGCCATGCGGGTCGCCACCCGTTCGACGAGCGACGCCACCAGACCTGCCTTCCACGGACCCCAGGCCGCGGAACCCGTCGCCAGGCTGTCGGCCTCGGTCAGGGCGGCCAGGAGATCCAGTTGCCCGCGGTCGCGCACCGCCTTCGCCACGGTGTCGAGGGTGGCGGGGTCGTCGAGGTCGCGGCGGGTGGCCACCTCGGAAAGAAGGAGGTGGTTGCGCACCAGTCCGGCCACGACGTCGGTGTCCTCGGAGGAAAGCGCCAGGCGCGGGCCGAGGTCCTCGGTGACGAGTGCCACCCCGGCGTCGGTGTGGTCCCCGGGGAAGCCCTTGCCGATGTCGTGGAGCAGCGCCCCGAGCAGGAGGAGGTCGGGGCGATCGACCCGTCCGGTCAACGCCGCCGCTTCGGCGGCGGCCTCCAGGAGGTGGCGGTCCACGGTGAAGCGGTGGTAGGCGTTTCGCTGGGGCCGGTTGCGCACCGCCGCCCACTCCGGGAGGAGCCGGACCAAGAGGCCCTTCTGGTCGAGCGCCTCCAGGGCGGAGATGGCGGCTCCCCCGGCGCCGAGCACGCGCACGAGGGCGTCGCGCAGCGCGGTCGGCCAGGGGTCCGCCGGCGCCGTCATCGACGTCGCCAGGGTGTCGAGCGTCGCCCGGCCGATGGGGAGGGCGCGTTCGGCCGCCACCGCCGCCACCCGCAGGGCGAGCACGGGATCGCTGGCGTCGGCGCCGTCGGCCGTCACCACCTCGGTGTCCTGGCTGCCCCCCGTGACCTGCAGGGCGATCCCCGGTTCCACCGGTACGAGGGTCACGCCACCGCCGTCGGCGACTGCAGCCCGCCGGCCCCACCACCGCCGTCGGGGGCGCGCCGCGGGCCAGCGCGAGCGTCGCCGCCAGATGTCGTCGCCGGCCCAGGCGATGGTCCGCCCCGCCTCGGACACCGCCTTCATGAGGGCGTCGGCGTCGTCGTAGCCGAGGACCTCGGCCACGTGGTCCTGCTCCTGGAGCAGCAGGCGGTCGGTGGCGCGTCCGGTTCCGCGGTGCAGCTCGACGCGCGCCGCGCACAGCGTGGCGTGGGCCGTGTGCAGCGCCGGCTCGTCGATGTCGGCCCCCACGGCCGGCAGCGCCAGGGCGGCGGCTCGCAGCACGTTCAGGTCGCGCAGCCCGCCGTGGGACTCCTTCAGGTCGGGCTCGAGGAGGAAGGCCACGTCCCCGTGGGCGCGCTGGCGTTCTTCGACCTGGGCGCCGAGGACGGGCAGGAAGTGGCCGGCGCGGGCCCGCCACCGCGACAGCGCGCTCTCCAACATGGGCTCGGCCACGGTCCGGTCGCCGGCCACGACGCGCCCGTCCAAGAGGCCGAGCTGGGCCCGCAGGTCGTCGCGGGCCACTTCGAGGACCTCGGCGGGGGCCCGCACGGAGTGGTCGAGGCGGATGCCCTCGTCCCACACGGGGTACCAGACCTTGTCGGCCACCGCCGCCACGTCGCGCCGCCCACGGTGGACGAGGACCACGTCGAGGTCGCTGTGGGGGTAGAGCTCGCCCCGCCCGTAGCCGCCCACCGCCACCAGGGCGATGCCCCGGCTGTTGCCGGCCGCCGCACCGTCGAGCAACGCCGCGAGCCACCGGTCGGCGGCGGCGGCCAAGGCGGAGCAGAAGGCTTCACCGTGGAGATCGGGACGCTCGACGAGCTCCTGGCGCAACGACCGGAATGACACCGGCGACGGTAGCACCGCCGCACCGGGGAACCGTGCTGCGAATGAGCCCGGCAGGGGGCGTAGCCTGGGACAGAGCCCACCTCGGGTGGGAGACGGAGGGTCACATGAGCGATCGGAGCACCAAGGGATCCGGTCTCAGTCTTCTCGACACCGGTCTCGTCGTTGCGGCGGTGGTCGGCGGCATCCTGGTGGTGCTGTGGCTGGTCCACGCCGTGCTGGGGCTGGCGCTGTTCGTCTTCAAGGTGGCGATCCTGGTGATCGTGGTGGCCGTCATCGTGCGGCTGGTCCACCGGGTCACCCGCAGCGGCTCCTGAGGTCGTCAGCCCCTTCGGAGGCTCTCGTACAGCTCGACGTGGTCGGCCACCATGCGCCGGGTGGAGAAGTACCCCTCCACCGCCGCCCGGCAGTCCGCCCGTGACAGCTGGTCCAGGCGGCCCACGGCATCGACCATGGCCGCCTCGTCCTCACACAGGAAGCCGGTCTTGCCGTCTTCCACGACCTCCGGCACGGCACCCTCGGGGAAGGCGAGCACCGGGGTGCCGCACGCCATCGACTCGAGCATGACCATCCCGAAGGGCTCGTTCCAGCGGATGGGGAAGAGCATGGCCCGGGCCTGGCACAACAGCTCGAGCTTGCGCTCGTGGGGCACCTCGCCGAGGTAGACGGCGTCGGTCCCGAGCAGCGGGGCCACCTGCTCGTCGAAGTAGGAGCGCTCCCACGGCTCGCGCATCTTGGCCGCCATGAGCAGCCGCATCCCGGCCTTGCGGGCCACCTCGATGGCACGGTGCGCACCCTTGTCGGGCGCCATGCGACCCAGGAAGACGAGGAATTCTCCGCTGTCGTCGCCGCCCCCGTCGCCCACGGGGAAGTCCGAGGCGTCGAGTCCGTGGTGGATCACCTTGGCGATGGGGACGTCGGGCGCGGCGCGGTGCTGCGCGTGCGAGATGGCGATGATGGGCACCCGGGGTGCGAGGACCCGGTACAGATCGGTGAGCTCGTCGTTGAAGGGGCCATGGATGGTGGTCACCACCGGCAGGTCGGGGAAGCGCTCGGCGTAGAAGGGGCCCATGACGGTGTGGTCGTGCACGACGTCGTGTTCCGACACCGCCTCGTAGGCGTGCACGACGTGGCGCAGCTCGGGCACGGCCATGCCGATGCGCATGCCTTCGGCATGGGGGAGGGACCACAGCCGCGGCACGGGGCAGGTCGAGTCGCCCACCGTGAACAGGGTCACGTCGTGCCCGGCGGCCACGAGGCCCCGGGCCATCTGGTCCACGACGAGCTCGATGCCTCCGTACAGCGGGGGCGGGATCGGCGTCCACGGCGGGGCGATGAGGGCGATCCGCATGGCCCGATTCAACCACCTCGGGGACGTCGAGCCGGCCATCGGCCCGCACCGCGCCCCGACGTGGCGCGCCGGTGCCCATTCCGTCGGCTGGGAGGGGCCCCCGGTCCGAGCGGATAGGCTCGCCGGGCGTTCCGGCGGCGTGGCCGAGTGGTTTAGGCAGGGGCCTGCAAAGCCCCGTACGGCGGTTCGATTCCGCCCGCCGCCTCTGTTGAGCGGCCTCCGGGCCTGCTCGACGAGGGTCCCCTCCGCTATCCTCGCCGGGTCGAGGGGGGCCGGATGGGTGGAGGCATGCTGTGAGCGCTAGCCGACCCCCGTTGCGCTAGGCGCACCTCCCCGAGACCTCGCTATGCGTCTTCGCTCCTGGCTACCCGACGCGCTCGGCGTGGCATGGGTGGTCGTCGCCGGGATCGTCGTGCTCGTCCCGGCCCTGGCCCACGGCTCGTCGCTCGGTCCCTACGACCTCCTCACGCAATACGGCGTCTCGGCCCACCCCGGTGTGGTCGTCCACAACCGCCAGACGTTCGACCAGATCCTGTCGTTCATCCCCTGGACCGACCTGGCGTGGACGCAGGTGCACCAAGGACACCTGCCGCTGTGGAACCCCTACAGCGGTCTCGGGCTCCCGCTGGCGTTCAACTGGCAGTCGGCCGTCTTCAGCGTGCCCGGCCTCGTCGGCTACCTCTTCCCGTTGCACCTCGCCTACACGGTGCAGGTGCTCATGACCATGATGATCGCCGGGACCGGTGTGTACGTGCTCGGCCGGGTTCTC
>JBEKVE010000159.1:0-7374 GCA_049514335.1 Acidimicrobiales bacterium | reverse complement strand
ATGCCGTCGCCGACAGCGATGCGATCCTCGACCGGCTCGGGGTGGTGTGGACGCCCGAGCTCGTGTGACCAGGACGACGGGCTGACTCCGGACGGCACGGCCGGTCCGGACGGCACGGCCGGTCCGGACCGCACGCGGCGCGGGCGACCGGCCACCGGGGGACGCCGTCACCACCCCGTCCCCCGCCCGAGGGGCCGCCCCGGTGGACCGGACGCACCGCCTCGCTGCTGTCGTGGCAGACTGCCTGCGGGCCCCCGTGGTGCGGTGTCGGAGCGATCGACGCTTCACGCGCGGCAGGGCGAGCCCCGCCCCGGTCATGAGCGTCCTCCAGCAACCTTCGCCACCGCGCCACCTGCGCCGGCTCGAGACCCTCCGGTCGACCCCGGTGGCGACGGGCGACGCCGACGCACCCCGGGCCCAGGTCGAGATCATGGAGCGCTGCGCCTGGACGCTCGTGTGGCTGGGGGTGCTCACCGGTGGCATCGACCTGTGGGGCTTCTGGTGGTCGTCGGCCGCCACCACCGTGGCCGCCGCGCTGCTCGTGCTGGGCGGCATCGCCGGCATGGTGGGGTGCTGGGTGTCGGTGAGCCCCCGGGCGCTGTGGTTCCAGCTCCTCGCCCTCGGTGGTGTCCTCGCCGCCACCGTCCTCCCGCAGGCCATCGTCATCCACACGCGCATCTTCTACACGACCGACGCGGCGGCCTTCGACGACGTGTCGGCCCATGCGTTGTTGCACGGCATGGACCCCTACACCGCGTCGATGGCACCTGCCGCCGCGCTGCTCAAGTTCCCGCCCCACTACTGGACCTACACCGTGACCGGTGGCCATGTGGCGCACGTGTCGTACCCGGCAGGGTCGTTCCTCCTCGACCTGCCGGCGTTGGCGCTCGGCCTGCAGCACCACGTGGTGGACTGGATGGACCTCGCCGCCTGGCTCGTCACCGGCGTGCTGCTCTTCGCCCTCCTGCCGGTGTGGTTGCGCTGGCTCGGGGCGCTCGTCACCTTGACGCCCATCTTCGTGGGCATGTTCGCCAACAGCGGCACCGACGCCAGTTTCCTGCCCTTCATGGTCCTGGCGGTGTGGCGCTGGGACCGCTACGGCCTCGGCCGCGACGCCGGTCTGGCCCGGTGGATGGGCCCCGTGGCGCTCGGCCTGGCGTGCTCGATCAAACAGCTGCCGTGGTTCTGCGTGCCCGTGCTGGCGGCCGGCATCGCCATCGAGGCCCACCGCAGCGGACGTCGCGCCCTTCCCACCGTGGCGCGCTACGTGGCGGTGGTGGGTGCGGTGTTCGCTGTCGTGAACGTCCCCTTCGTGGTGTGGTCGCCCGTGGCCTGGTTCCACGGCGCCTTCACGCCCTTCATCGACCCTCTCGTGGCCGACGGCCAGGGTCTCGTCACCCTCGCCACCCACGGCGTCACCGGTGGCGTGAACCTGAGCCTCATCACGCTGGCCGGCGCGCTCGCGTACGTGGCCATCGTGGCGTCCTTCGTCGTGTGGTACCGGTCGCTCAAGCGCGCCTGGCCGCTGCTGCTCCCGGTGGTGTTCTTCTTCTCGGCCCGGAGCCTGTCGAGCTACCTCGTCGACCTCTTCCCCGTGGCCGTGCTCGGCCTCCTCACGGTGGCGCCCGCCCCGCCCCGTCCGGCGCGCAGCGCCGGCACGGCACCGTCGTGGGCCCCGTCGCCGCCATCCACGGCGCCACTCGCCCCGGCGCGCCTGGCCCCGGTCTGGCGGTCGGTGCGGGCCCGGCCCTGGCTGGCGGTGGCGGTGCCGGTGGCCGGCGTCGTGGTGGCTTCGGCGCTCGCCCTGTCGAGCGCCCCGCTCCAGCTGGTGGTGCGGTCGGTGGGGACCACGGCGCACGACCGGCTCTTCGACGCCGTCACGGTCACCGTCGACAACCGCACCGGCGCCACGGTGACACCGCACTTCCTCGTGAACACCGGGGACAACCCCGACGGGTTCTGGCACCGGGCGGGGGGCGGCGCCGTCGAGGTCGGCCCCCACACCTCGGACACCGTCACCCTGTACCCGCCCGCCGTCGACACCGCGCCGCAGCCCGGGGCACGGTGGTTGGTGGAGGCGTACACGACCGACCCGCGCGCCCTCAGCACGTCGTCGCTCGTGCTGTGGCGGGGACGCAGGTAGCCTCAGCACCCGGTCGAGCCGAGGAGGACCGGAGGATGCCCTGGGAGCCGGTCACCATCACCCGCAAGGACGCCGTCGACGTGGACGGCGACCAGGTGGAGGTGGTGTGGTCGCTGAGCAAGCGCCCGAGCAGCGACTGGGCCCGCGAATTCCGGGACGCCGTGGCCACCCGGCACGGCTCATCGCAGTTTCCCGGTACGCCCGAACCCGACGTCCGCCTGGGCGGCACCATCTACTGGACGGTGCCTGCCGCTGATCTGCGGGGGGCGGTGGAGCACGTCAAGGCGTGCGTGGACGGCGCCAACGCGGCAGAGCGCGACCTCGTGGCCCGGCGCGAAGAGGAGATCCGACGACGCGTCGAGGAGGAGACGGCCAAAGCCGAACGGCTGCGCGCCGCGCAGCAGGCGCTCAACGCTCTGGACTGAGCGCCGCCGCCGAAAAGCGCCCCCGCCGCCGCCGGCCTCAGCCGACGCCGCAGCGTTGGCGGTCGGTCTCGGGCACCGAGCTCAGACCGGGGCCACACCAGTAGGGATTGGAATCCAGGCGGTCGATGGCGGGCATGGCGCTCGTGCGATACGCCTTGTCCAACACGTGGGGATCGGTGTGGACCAGGGCGAAGCTGTCTCCCACCGCCTGAGCGTCGGCCGGATCCGGATCGGTGACCGTACCCGAGCTCCCGACGTAGCTGATGTGGCGGATGGTGCCGACGAGCGTCTGTCCGCCGTCGAGCACGACGAAGGTGAGGACGTCGGTCTCGCCATAGGAACCCCCGGAGACGACCTGTGTCCCGTCGCCGTCGGCATCGATGGTCATGACTGCGCCGTGGACGTACCAGGTCCCGACGAAGGTGGCGGGGACGACGTGGTCGGCCGAGTCCGACGACCCTGACGACGCCCCGCTCGTGACCGGCGTGCTCGTGACCGGCGTGCTCGTGACCGGCGTGCTCGTGACCGGCGTGCTCGTGACCGGCGTGCTCGTCGACGAGGTCCGAATCGACGACGGCGCTGCCCTGGCGCCGCAGGCCCCGGCCAGCGCGGCGATCCCCAGCACCGATGCGGCGGCCACCACGGTGGCGAGCCGGGCGCGCCGCACGCCGTCAGCCACCGGCCAGCATGGCGTGGGCGTCGTCGCCCACCGCCTCCACGAGCCGGGTCAAAAGAGCCAGCCGTTCGCTGCTCTCGGGCGCCTCGAGGAGACGCTGGCGGTCGAGGGGGTTGACCGGGGCGAGGGCGCACAGGCGCCAGGCGACCTCGTCGGGGGTGTCCCCCACCGGATCATCGGTGACGAGGGCGGGTCCCTCTCCGAGCTCCGAGAGAAGGGCCCGGACGCGGCGCACCGTCAGCTCGGCGCGGTGCAGCGCGGCGCCGTCCTGCGCCGGCGGGCAATCCCATGGCTCGACGAGCGCCCGGGGATAGGGATCGTCGTCGAGCCACCGCAGCGCCCGCACCCGCCCGAGGCCCCGGGCGAGGACCATGAAATGCTCCTCGGGCAGGGGGTGGGCCATCTCGATGGCGGCCACCGTGCCCACGTCGAAGCGCCGGTCTCCGCCGCCCACTTCCGAGCCGTGGGAGATGAGGACCACCCCGAAGCGACCCCCGCCACCGAGGCAATCGGCCACGAGGGCCCGGTAGCGGGGCTCGAAGACGTGGAGGGGGATGCGGACGTGGGGGAAGAGCACCGTCGACAGCGGGAACATGGGGAGCAGCTGCGGCTCGGGGCGCACCGTCCCAGCCTGCCTCGCGGCGGGCCCGGGCGGCGGGAGGCCGGTCCGCTCCCTCGCCGGCCCCCGGGGGACACGACCACCCCCGGCCCCCACGGAGCACGGTGTGTGGCCGCAGACACCTGCGTGTTGACCCACGGTTGTGTGTAGGTTGGGCCGATTATGAGCCTGGTGGCCCAGGCTCACAAGAAGTGGGATGCAGGGGACGGGGAGTGATCTCCCCAGGCAGCGGGGGGACCCGGGACGGGGTCGGCCGCACCGGAGCCCCATGCCCGACGGCACCCTGAGGGCGGAGACGTGGCAGCGGACGACGGAGACGAGGCACGGCTCGAGGAAGAGCGCAACGACCTGCGGCATGAGGTACGCGACCTGCGGGACCGGCTCACCTCGACCGAAGCCCACTTCCGGGGGGTCGTCGACAACAGCACCGACGGCGTGGTGGTCGTGAACCGCGACGGCATCGTGGTCTTCGTGAACGCCGCTGCCGCTCAGATGATGGGAGAGACGCGCTCGCAGCTGGTGGGCAAGGTGGCCAGCTTCCCCGTCGTGTCGACCACCCGGCGCCAGGAGCACGAGCCGTTCCTGGCCGACATGCGCGTCCTGTCCACCGACTGGGACGGCGAGCCGGCCGTGCTGGCGCTCATGCGCGACGTCACCGAGCGCTCCCTGGCCGACGCCGAGATGGCGTTCCGGGCCACCCACGATCCGGTCACCGGGCTCCCCAACCGCTATCTGCTCGACGACCGCCTGCGCCAGGCGCTGGCGCGCGATCGCCGCGAGCAGCGGACCCTGGCCGTGCTGTTCTGTGACGTCGACGGACTGAAGGGCATCAACGACCGGTTGGGCCATGCCGTCGGGGACCAGGTCCTGGTCGAGACGGCCCGACGCATCGAGGCGGTCATCCGCCCGGCCGACACCGCCGCGCACCTGGGCGGGGACGAGTTCGTGGTGCTGTGCGAGGGGATCGACGAGGACGCTGCTTCAGCGCTGTCGGGCCGGGTGGCGAGCGCCTTCGAGGCCCCCATGAACCTCGTGGGCGCTGAGGTGACGGTGGGGGTGAGCGTCGGCTTGGCCATCACCGACGACCCCGACACGCTGCCGGCCGAGTTGCTGGCCGACGCCGACCACGCCATGTACCGCGTCAAGCAACGACGGCGTCGTCAGGCGTCCTCGTAGCCCCGGACCGGCGGCGGCGCCGGGCACGGTTGCGCCGGCGGTCCCGGTCCGCACCCTCCCCGGCCCGCACCGAGTACAGCACGAGGGCGAGCACGGCAACGGCGCTCAGGGCGAAGAGCTCGGGGTAGAGCCCGAAGCCGCCGTAGCGGAAGGACACCACGTGGGTCCCCGGGCCGACCTCCACCGCCGGCAGCGCAGGGGCGAGCATGACGACGTGGGCGCGGCGGCCGTCGACGAGCGCCGTCCATCCCGGATCGAACGAGGCGCTCAGGACGACGTCGGCGCTGCGCCTGGCCACGACGGTGGCGCTCACTGAACCGTCGGGGAGGTCGTCGACCTCGGTGCGCACCGCGCCGGCCGGACCGGACAGGGCGCGCACGTCGCTGGTGCTCAGTCCGGCGGGGGCGGCGCCCCCGTAGGCGACGGTGAGGTAGTACCCGTTGCCGGGAAGCACCGAGCGCAGGTACGGCACACTCATCCTCCCCACGTCGCTGCGGTCGGCGCTCAGCACGCCCACCGTGTCCACCACGCGCACGTAGCCGCGGCCGGGGAGCACCCACAGCAGGTACGGCCCGGCGCGCATGACGAGGCGGGCGGGGACGGGCGGGGGATGGCCGTCGGGCAGGATCATGTAGCGCACGGCGAACAGCGCGAAGTCACCGGGGTCGGCTTCGTCGAAGAAGTACTCGGGGTCGGTCATGAGCGAGGCCGTGCGCAGCGTGTAGCCGACCTCGTCGACGTCGCGGTCCTCCAGGTACTTGAACACCGGTACCGCCCCCACGGAGAAGTCCGCGCCCCAGTTCGACGGCATGCCGGCGTACACGCGCCCGCCGCCGTGACCCTGCACGAAGGCGACGAGACGGTTCACCTCGGCACCCTGGGTGCCATCGGCGCCGCGCTGGACGCCGATGTCCTGGGCGTTGTCGGCGGCGAAGGTGTCGAGCTGGGTCCACGCCGGCGCCAGCGCGGCCACCGTCACGACGAAGGCGGTGCCGATCAGGACCGGGCGTAGGCCCGGCCGGGCCAGGCGTGCCGCCATGGCAGGACGTCGCCGCGTCATGACGGCGCGCAGGGCACCGACGACGGCCACGCCGCCGACACCGGCGAGCAGCAGCGCGCTCAACTGCACCCCCATCATGAAGCGGCGCATGAAGATGTCCTTGCTCCCCGGGAGCAGGACGGTCAGGGACCCGAAGGTGGTGCGGCCGAACGACAGCAACAGGCTCATCGCCCCGAGAGTGACGAGCGCCCGCCCCGCCGCCTGGGTGCGCCAGCGCCACACGCACGCCACGAGGCCGACGGCGGCCAGGACGGTGACGACGGGGAGGCGGTAGTCGTCGAGGAGCCGTCCCCCCACGAGCCAGGCCGTGACCTGCTTGGCCCCGTAGCCGTTCTCGAGCGGTCCGTTGGCCAGGATCTCGTTGGTGGCCGCAAAGCGCCCCTGGGCGAGCAGGGGTACCACCGCCCACGCCGCCACCAGCAACCCACCTGCCGCCACGACGGCGGCGCGCCGCAGGCGCGGCCACCACGATCCGGGCACGAGGAACGGGAGAAAGACAAGCGGGATCAACGCCAGGTACCCGGTCTCGAAGTGGAAGGCCATGGTGAGCGCCACCAGGACGGCGGCGGGCAGCACGGCCCGCCGCGACGTCATGGCCCGCCACGAGAACGCCCACGCCAGGGGCAGGGTCCACGCCGCCCACAATTGGGCCCACACGCCGTAGCCGATCCACACGTAGGCCTTGGGCTCGTACCCCACGCCCGCCGCGCTCACGAGGAACGGGGCGCACGCCGCGCTCAGGGCCGCTGCGCCCCGGCCCAGGCCGAACAGGCGCGCCGCGAAGAACACCGGCACGGGCCACAACGCCAGCAGGAGGTAGAGCGTGATCCGGAAGGCGGCGTCGGCACCGGTGGCGAGACCGAGGGCACCGGTCAGCATGGCGGGGAGGCTCTGGTAGTGGAGGAACTGCGGCGATCCGAGGCCCAGGTACGGGAACCAGCTCGTCAGGGGCAGATGCCCGGCCTGAAGGCGCGTGGTGGCGAAGCGCACCATCTGCTCGTGCACCGAGCTGTCGTCGAGATAGGGGACGGGGTCGAGCTCGGCCCGCCACGTCCAGCACCCCCACGCCACCGCGCCCGCCAGCGCCAGCCACGGGGCGACGCGTGCCGAGCGCGCCGCCCCGAGTGGCACCGGGGACACCGGGGGAAGAGACGATGCGGGCGCGCCCACGCCCGACGAAGCGTCACGTTCCTCCGCGGCGAGACGTACGGCGGCGGTGTCGGAGATGTTCGTCCTATCCCAAGGTGGCGAGCTTCTTGCGGACCTTAGGCTTCT
>JBEKVE010000158.1:0-7382 GCA_049514335.1 Acidimicrobiales bacterium | reverse complement strand
CGCCCACGGCGGTGAGGGGAAGACGGGTCTCACCGCCGGGTTGGCGCTCAGCGTCCTCATGTTGCCGCTGATCACGCGAGCCGCCCTCGAGGTCATCATCATCGTGCCCGGCTCGTTGCGCGAAGCGGCGCTCGCCCTGGGAGCGCCGCAGTGGCGGGTGGTGCTGCGCATCGTCCTCCCCACAGCGCGCGTGGGGCTCATCACCGCGGCGATCCTCGGCGTGGCCCGCACCGCCGGGGAGACCGCCGAGGTCCTGTTCACCGCGGGCGGGAACACCCACTACAACCTCGTCCCCTTCCACGGCCAGCAGGACGACCTGCCGCTGCGGATCTACGAGCTCATCAACCAACCCTCGCTCAACGCCATCCGCGAGGCCTGGGGCATCGCCTTCGTGCTGGTGGCGGTGGTCCTCGGGCTCTTCGTCGCCGCCCGCGTCATCGGGGCGGCCGGAGGCGGCGGGATCTCGCGTCGCCTGCGGCGGCGAAAGGCAGGTTTCGGTCAATGACGTCGACAAAGGAGCAGGACATGACCATGCGCAACCGCCCGGCCCGATCCCGTGCCGTCCGGCTGAGCCGGCCGGGACTGTGGGGAGCGGTGGCGCTCGTGGCGACGGCCGTCTTCACCACCATGGTCACCGACGTCGGGCCCGCCAGCGCCGGCACCCTGCTCAACGGCAACGGGTCCTCCTTCGCCGCGCCCGCCGTCACCCAGTGGGACGCCGATGTCAGCCACTCGCCTTACTCCCTGAGCGTCAACTACACCCCGAGCTCCTCGGGCCAGGGCCGCTACGAGTTCACCAACGAGACCGTCGACTTCGCCGTGAGCGACACCGGCTACGTGAACTCGAGCGTGGGCACCACACCGCCCTCGTTCCCCTACGAGTTCATCCCCATCACCGCCGCCGGCGTGGCGTTCATGTACAACGTCCCCGGGCTGAGCCAGACCCTGCAGCTCACGAGCTACACGGCGTGCCTGCTGCTCACGGGGCAGATCACCAACTGGGACGATCCCGCTCTCAAGCTGAACGGGGCCAACGCCGCGGTCACCATGCCCAATCTGCCGGTGAAGCCGGTGACCGAGAGCGATCCGGCGGGGACCAACTACGTGCTCGAGGAGTACTGCATCGACGAGCAGCCTGCGGTGTGGGCCCAGTACGCCAAGAACATGTCGGGGACCACCCCGCCGAGCGGGGTGGCCATCTCCTCCACGGTTCCCGGGTCGAACTGGGAGAACCCGGGCAACGGCTACGACGAACAGACCACGCCGGCGGTGGCCTCGACCGTGGCCAACACACCGGGGGCTATCGGGCCGGTGCAGGAGAACTACGCCATCGACTCCGGGTTCACCGGCAGCAACCCTGCCCAGTCGGTGGCCCTAGTGCAGAACGCCAGCAGCAAGTTCACCAAGCCCAGCCCCGTCGACGTGGCCTCGGCGCTGGCCTACGCCACCCAGCAGGCCGACGGCACCCACGTGCTCGACTTCAACGGCCTCGGTCCGAATGTCTACAACCCCTCCACCTACAGCTACCTCCTCACCCCCACGACGGGGTGGAGCAAGGCCAAGGGCGCGGTGATGAGCGCCTTCGTCAACTACGTGCTCACGCTGGGCCAGCAAGAGGCGCCGAAGATGAACTTCGCCAGCCTGGGCCTGTCGCTCGAGCGCTACGGCATCGACCACGTCATCGATGACGTCCCCGGTGCGGTGTCACCGACCTCGGCCGAGGACCAGGGCTACTCGTGCGGCGACCTCACGCCCACGGAGGTGCAGGCGGGCCAGACCACGCCCACCTGTGGCGTCACCAACGGCGCCGCACCCCCGCCCCCGCCCGGTGCCCCCGCCACCGCCCTCACCAACGGCAGCACGGGCGCCAAGACGGCGGCCAAGGCCACCACCACCACGACGGCCAAGAAGGCGTCCACCACGAGCGCCGGCAGCACGGGCTCCTTCGGCGGTGCGAGCACCGCCGCCTCGGGCGGTGCGGACCCGTCGGTGGCGCTCCCCGGCACCAACCCCACCAGGGCCATGACCGGTGGCAATCCAGCCCCCACCGTGGTCGTCGGGGCGATCCTGGTGGTGGTGGGGTGGGCGGCGCGCCGCCGACTCCTCATGACCCGCCGCGTCCGGAGGGTCGAGTGATCCGACCGGTCCACCGCTCGGCCCGGGCCCTCGTGGCCACGGGGGTCCTCGTCGCCGCGCTGGTCGGGGTGCTCGGCACCGGCGTGCGCGGCGCGTCGGCCGACACCGATCCGACCGCACTCGTGGGTGAGGGCGGGTCGTTCCTGTCCCCGGTCACGAACCTCCTGCTCAACACCGACAGTGGGTTGGCCCCGCTCAACCCGGAATACTCCGACCAGGACCTCGACGGCGGGATCGCCGACTTCGTGGGGTCGGGCCCCGGCTCGTTCAACGCCGACTTCGTCGTGTCCGAGCGTCCCCTCACGACCGCCGAGGCCCAGACCGCCGCCACCGATGGTCGCTCTTTCGCATACGTGCCGTTCGCGGCCACGCCGGTCGCCATCGCCGTGCTCGCCATCTGCGACCCGAGCAGCCTGACCAACGACTCCATCACGTCCACCACGTTCTGCCAGGACATGCCGCTCACGCCGTCGCTCGTGGGGGAGATCTTCACCCACAACCTCACCGACCCGACCGACACCACCTTGAAGACGCTGAGCGGGTGGAACGACCCCCAGTTGACGCAGGCCAACGGCACGCCGATCCCCGATCCGAGCGGCCTCGGGGTGGCTACCACCTTGTCGGCGTCGGCGGAGAACACCGCCCTCATGAGCCTGATCGACAGTGACCCCACGGCCAAGGCTGATCTCGACAACGCCCTCAACGACGCCAGCAACACCCCCAGGACGACGAGTGACACGCCCAACGAGCTGTGGCCCTTCATCATGAAGCACTCCTACGTGGGGGGCGACGAGGGCCTGCTCGGCAAGGAGCTCACCATTCAGGCCACCACCAACGCGCCCAGCAACCTGAAGAGCTGGGGGGGCCTCGGACCGACCGACGGTGGGGCGCACGACGCCTTCGCCGTGTCGGCGGTGTGGACCGGCGCCCCCGAGGGCACGCCCTGGGACGTGCCCACAGCCGCGCTCGAGAACGCCGACGGCAAGTTCGTCGCTCCCACCGAGACGGCAGCCGCCGCGGCGGAGACAGGAGCGGGCCTGACCTTCGATCCCAGCACCAACCTGGTGACGTTCAACGCCGATCCCTCCGACGCCACCGCCTACAACAACGACATGATGGAGGAGAGCTACCTGGTGGTGCCCACCTCAGGACTGGTGGCGGCCAAGGCGATCAAGCTGGCCCAGTTCATCCGCTACATCCTCGGTCCCACCGGGCAGACCGACATCGCCACCCTGGGGGCGGCACCCGCCACCCAGGCCGAGGTGACAGCCGGCCTCAAGGTCGCCGCCGAGCTCGACGCCGAGGGCTCCTCCACCGCGTCCGGGACGGGGTCGACGGGCACGTCCCCGACGACCACGGCCGCCGGCGGTTCCTCGGCCTCGAACGTGTCGGACTCGACGGGGACCGCCGGCGCCACGGCCGCCACCGGATCCGCCTCCGATGGCGGCACCGATCCCACCCTCGCTTCCACCGGTGGTGATCCGCTCCCGCTCGTGGTGCTGGGATCGACCGTGGTCCTGGTGGCGGGCGTGGGACGTTGGCGACTGCGAAGGATCCTCCGACGAAGGGTGGGGGCATGACCGTCGCCCAATATCCCGGTCAAGGGCAGCATCCCGCTCCGGGTCAGTATCCGGGGCAGGGTTGGCAGGCGCCGCCCCCGCCGCCTCCTGCCGTGCCGCCACCCCCACCGCCGTACGCGACGGCGCCGCCCCCCGATGCGCAGTCCCTGCCGGTGGTGGGCCAGGCGTCGATGCGGGCCGTCGAGGTGAGCGCCTGGTTCGGGCGCCAGAAGGTGCTCGAGCGGGTCTCGCTGGCCATGAACCCGGGCGAGGTCACAGCCCTGATCGGTCCGTCGGGGTGCGGCAAGTCCACCTTCCTGCGCATCCTCAACCGCATGCACGAGCTCGTCCCGAGCGCCTCGCTGTCGGGGAAGATCCTGCTCGACGGGGTCGACATCTACAGCCCCGAGCTGCGCGTGACCGACACGCGCCTCAAGGTGGGGATGGTGTTCCAGAAGCCCAACCCCTTCCCCTCCATGACCATCGCCCAGAACGTGCTGGCGGGGCTGCGGCTGTCGGGGGTGAAGGCCGCCAACCGCGACGCCCTGGTCCAGGAGTGCCTGGAGCGGGCCGGGCTGTGGCGCGAGACGCGCAACCGCCTCAACGACGGTGGCATGTCGTTGTCGGGTGGCCAGCAGCAGCGACTGTGCATCGCCAGGGCCCTGGCCGTGCGGCCCAAGGTCCTGCTCATGGACGAGCCGTGCTCCGCCCTCGACCCCATCTCCACGGGCGTGATCGAGGAGACCATCAAGGAGCTGTGCCGGGACGTCACCATCATCATCGTCACCCACAACATGCAGCAGGCCCAGCGCGTGTCCGACCAGTGCGCGCTGTTCCTCCTGGACGGTGAGGGCCAGCCCGGCCACATCATCGAGGCGGGCCCCACCGAGCAGGTGTTCGGCGATCCGCGCGATCCCCGCACCGCCGACTACGTCCACGGACGCTTCGGTTGACCGTCGTCCGCCTCGACCCGATGGGGGTGGAGAGCTGGCGTTCGACCGCGGGCCGCTACAAGCGCGAAGCACAGCGCCGTTGGCGCGATGCCCCCCAACGGGCGCGCACCACGGTGCAGATGACGGTGCTCATCGCCGTGGTGGTGCTGGCCTACAACTACTCGCTGTCCACGCTCATCCAGAACGCCGGCCTCGAGACGCCGCTCGCCTACGTGAGCCTCGTTCCCGCCATCGCCCTGGCCCTGGCGGCGGTGCGGGCCCGGCCCGTCAAGCCCGAGCCCGCCATCCACGACCGCCAGGTCGACTACATCGTCGGCCTGCCCCTCATCGCCGGCGCCCTCGCCGCCAACCTGCTCCTGCCCGGCAAGTTGTCGGCCATGTTCTGGGTGTGGCGCATCGACCTGCTCACGCTGCCGGTGTTCGTGGCCGGGGCGGTGGCCATCATCTTCGGGGTCCGGGTCCTGTGGCGCCAGAAGCTGGCGGTGGGCTATCTGTTCCTGGGCTGGCCCTATCCCTACTCGTCGGTGCTCCTGCGGGTCCTCGACGCGTTCACCGCCGCCACGCTGTGGGGCATCCGGGAGATCCTGCGGTTCGTGCACGTGGCCAAGTCGGTGGCGAGCCCCGACGGCACGCTGTTCGTCATCGTCCACCACGGCCAGTCCTTCCCTCTGAGCATCGTGTCGGCCTGCTCCGGGGTGAACAGCGTGGTCGGATTCCTCCTCATCGGCTCCGCTTTCGCCGCGGTGGTGCACGGCCCCATCGTGCGCAAGGTGCTGTGGCTGGCCGGGGGCATGCTCCTTCTGTGGGCCATCAACCTGGGCCGCATCACGTTCATCTTCTGGGCCGGCCGCACCTGGGGCGAGCACGTGGCCATCGACATCCTCCACCCCTTCATCGGGCTCGTGACTTTCAGCCTGGGCGTGCTGGTGCTGGTGCTGCTCATCCAGCCCCTGGGCATGACCATCGGCACCCCGCCCACCCCCGTGGGGGCTCACTCCCTGCGACCCGCGGCGCCGGGGCGTGCCAAGGCGTCGCCGGCGGTCCCCAAGGTCTACGCCGCTGTGATCGTGGTGACCGTGGCGGCCGTCATCATCGGCATCAGCAACCTCGGGTTGCGGACCTACAACCTGGTGGCCGACGCATCGGGGCAGCCCAAGCTGGCCGCCTACATCTCCGCCCCGGTGGCCCCGGTGGGCTGGGACATGCGCCGCATCGCCGTGTACAACTGGGCCAAGCCCCTGTTCGGCGACACCTCCATTTGGGACCGCTATCTCCTGAGCGCCACCGAGGGCGGTGACCTGCACGCCGCCGTGCCGGTGGTGGCCGACGCGATCGTGACGCCTGACCTCGAGAGCTTCTCGGCCTACGGCGTCGAGGCCTGCTACCAATTCCACGGCTACACGCTGGCCGACGTGGCGCAGGTGAACGTCGGTGGTGGCATCACCGGCCAGGCCATGTCCTACACCTCGCAGCAGTACGGGAGCTGGTCCATCGTGTACTGGATCATCCCCGTCAAGTTCAACGGGGCCACCAATTACGAGCGCGTCGTGCTCTACGTGCAGAACACGGGCCACGGCGTCATCACCCCGGCCACGGCCAAGCTGTCGGGCATCACCAACGTGGCCGGCACGCTCGGCCCGCAAGACGGCCAGCTCATCCAGAACCGGCAGTTCCTGGTGGCGTTCGCCCGCGAGCTCATCCAGGCCGAGGCCAAGCAGTCCTCCCACAGCGGGCAGCTGGAGGCGACGGGCACAGACGGCACGCCCCCCGCTCCCACGCCCACCACCACGCAGCCTCCGGGGCCGGTGACGGCGTCGGTGTCACTGTCGGGGAGCTGAGCACGGCCATGGGGGAGCCCCGGTGACAGCCCCGGCACGGCGCGGGCGATGCGGTGGGGGCCCACCCCGATGACTACCGTGGAGGCCGTGCCGTCGACAGGCGACGCCGAGAAGGTGGCGGAGTCCGAGCTCTTCCGCCGCTTCGTGGAGGAGCTGTTCTCCGCGCCCGGCACCGGCGGCACCCAGGCGTCCGGCCAGGCCGACGACTGGCTGACCATCTGGTCCAGTGCCGACGGGGCCGACTCCCGGGAGCAGGCCATCGGTCGCGTCGTCATGGCGGCACACCGGTTCGCCGCCACCGGGACACACGGCCCAGCCAGAAACGGCGCTCGGGGCGTGCTCGACCGGGCGGCCGTCACCGGTCTCGCCCCGGTGGGACCCGGCCGGGCGGCCACGGCGCTCGTCGAACGGCCGGCGCCGCCGGTGCCGGTCCCCCCGCCGGCGCGTGCGCTCCAGCCGGTGCTCGCGCCCGAGCCGGCTCGCCCACCGCAGCCGGCGCCACACCCGGTCTCGGTGGAGACCCTCCTCCACGAGGAGTTCACCCCCATCACGGCGACGCCGAGCCCACCCCGGGGCGCGGCGCGCCTGCGGCGCCGCCAGCAGCTCGCCAACGCCTTCGGGTGGGTCCGCAACATCGGCATCGTCGTCATCCTCTTCGCCGCCTGGCAGGTGTGGGGCACGAGCATCGCCCAGCACCAGGCCCAGCAGTCGCTCGGGGCGCAGTTCCGGTCCCACACCAAGACCGGTCATGCCTCCACCGGCGTGCAACTCGTCTCCGCTGCGGTGACCGTGCCTGCGCCCGCCCAAGGGGCGGTGGTGGCGCGTCTGCAGATCCCCGCCATCGGCGTCGACCAGTACGTGGTGGAGGGGACGGCAGAGGGCGATCTGGCCAAGGG
>JBEKVE010000157.1:0-7433 GCA_049514335.1 Acidimicrobiales bacterium | reverse complement strand
GAGCGTGTCAGGCGGCGGGGGGAGCGTGTCGGTGACGGGGGGCAGCAGCGGCGGCCAGCTCTGCTACACGGCGCCTGGTCTCCCGAGCGCTCCGAGCGGGCTTCCGATCCCCTCCGGGGGCGTACCCGGTTTGTCCAGCGTTCCCGGACTGTCGAGCGTGCCCGGACTGTCGAGCGTGCCCGGACTGTCGAGCGTGCCCGGTGGCCCGCCGATCCCCCCGGACAGCCTCTAGGACGGCGTCACCCGGCCACGTCCTTGAAGTAATGGTCCGGGCGCGACCCCCATGCCTCGAGGTGCACCTCTCCGGGAGCATCGGCCCGGCCGAGCAGCCACGCCAGGAGGTGGCGACGCTGGTCGTCGTCGACCACGCGGTCGGACAGCGTGGCCAGGGCGAGGGGGAGCTCTCGTGCCACGTAGGCGGCGGGCCACCGGTGCGGCTCGTATCCCACCCCCAGGTCGACGAGGTGGATCTCGACCTCGCGCCAACGGAGCCACGGAATGGTCCGGCACGGCCAGGGTCGTCCCCGGGACAGGCCGTGGCCGCCCCAGGCGCTCGGGGTCATGGCGTCCCACGTGGCCTCGAGCTCGGCCGTGGTCTGCACCACGTCGGCGACGAGCTCGGGCGCGCTGCGCCCGGCGCCGGCTTCGATGGCCTCGGCGCGTTCCTCGCCCCCTCCCGCGTACTGCTCCACCGCGTCCCCCACCAGCGCGGCGCGCAGCATCCGGGTGTGCGACGCCGCGTTGCGGGCCAGATGGGTGAGGACGTGGCCGACCGTCCAGTGCTCGAGGCGGCTGGAGCGGCGCGCCGCCGCCTCGTCGAGCGGCCCCACCACGTCGAGCAGCGTGCGGTGCGAGGCCCGGCATCCGGCCAGCAGCGCCGCCAGCTCGTCGGCGGCAGTCCACGGCGTGTCGTCACCCACGGTCACGACGCCGGCTCCGGCTCCTCCAGTTCGACCTCGATGGCGGCCGGTCCGGGTCGCGTCACGAGCTCGGTGACGCCGCCCGCCTGGCACAGATCCGAGGCCGCCTCCGCCAGCACCGACAGGCGGCCGGGATCGTCGGTCACCACCAGACGGTTCACGGTGGCCCGCATCGACCGCTTGGCCTCGGTCTTCACCTTGCGGATCTCGCTCAGCACCCCGGCCGCCATCTCCAGCACGGCTCCCTCGCCACCGAGGGCCGCCTCCGGCAGCTCGTCCACGGTGGGCCACGGGGCTCGGTGGACCGAGCCCGTGTGCCACCACGACCACACCTCCTCGGTGACGAAGGGGAGGAAGGGGGCGAGCAGGCGCAGCTGCACCGACAGGGCGATGGCCAGGGTGGCGCGCGCCGAGGCCGGCCCGGGCTCGGCGGGGTCCTCGTAGGCGCGCCCCTTCACCAGCTCGACGTAGTCGTCGCAGAAGGACCAGAAGAAGGCCTCGGTCCGCTCGAGGGCCCGGGCGTAGTCGTAGTTGTCGAACGCCCCCGTGGCGTCGGCCGTCACGAGGGCCAGGCGACCGAGCAGCGCCAGGTCCAACGGCGCCTCCACCGCATCGGGCCCGGGTGGCGCCGCCTCGCCGAGGCGCGACAGGGCGAAGCGCGACGCGTTCAGGACCTTGATGGCGAGTCGTCGGCCCACCTTCATCTGGCCCTCGTCGACGGCGGTGTCCACCCCGGGGCGCCCGCTCGCCGCCCAGTAGCGCAGGGCGTCGGCGCCGTGCGCCTCGAGAAGGGGGAGGGGTGTCACCACGTTCCCCTGGGACTTCGACATCTTCTTCCGATCGGGGTCGAGCACCCACCCCGAGATGGCCACGTCGTGCCACGGCAGGCTGCCGTGCTCGAGCTCGGAGCGCACGATGGTGGAGAAGAGCCACGTGCGGATGATCTCGTGGGCCTGGGGGCGTAGGTCCATGGGGAAGACGCGGGCGAAGAGGTCGGGGTCGTCCTCCCAGTGACCGACGATCTGGGGCGTGAGCGAGGACGTGGCCCAGGTGTCCATGATGTCGGGGTCGCCCACGAACCCGCCCGGCGCACCTCGTTGCTCCTCGGTGTAGCCGGCGGGGACGTCGCTCGACGGGTCGACGGGCAGGTCCGCTTCGGGGGCGAGCACCGGATGGTCGTAGTCGACGGCACCGTCGTCGCCCACCGGGTACCACACCGGGAAGGGGACACCGAAGAACCGTTGGCGGCTGATGTTCCAGTCCCCGTTCAGGCCCTCCACCCACGCCTCATAGCGGTGCACCATGTGGGCGGGGTGCCACTCGAGCTCGCGCCCGCGCTCGAGAAGGCGGTCGCGCAGCGCCAGTGTGGCGACGTACCACTGTCGGCTCGAGACGATCTCGAGAGGACGGTCGCCGCGCTCGTAGTACTTGACGGGATGGGTGATGGCCTTGGGTGTCCCGACCAGGGCGCCACCTTCTTCGAGCAGCTCCACGATGCGCCGGCGGGCCTGCACCACGGTGCGCCCCTCGAGCTCGGCGTAGGCGGTGACGGCTCCCGCCGGGTCGTGCGAGGGCCAAGGCTCCTCGCCCCACGCCACCGGGCGGAGCCGCCCGTTGCGACCCACCACGGTGCGGGTAGGGAGGGCGAGCTCGCGCCACCACGTCACGTCGGTGGTGTCACCGAAGGTGCAGACCATGGCGATCCCCGATCCCTTGTCCGGGTCGGCGAGCTCGTGGGCGACGATCGGCACCTGCACGGAGAACAGCGGCGTCAGCACGGCGTGCCCGAACAGCGGCCGGTACCGGGGATCGTCGGGGTGGGCGACGAGCGCCACACACGCCGGCAACAGCTCGGGCCGGGTGGTCTCGATCTCGACGCCGTCGCCGCCGCCTACCCGGGGAAAGCGCAGCCGGTGGTAGGCGCCGGGGATCTCGACATCCTTCATCTCCGCCTGCGACACCGCCGTCTGGAAGTCGACGTCCCATTGGGTCGGGGCCTCGGCCGAATAGGCGTGGCCCGCCCGCAGCATGCGCAGGAAGGCACGTTGCGACACCCGGCGGGCGTGGGTGTCGACGGTGGCGTAGCTCTGGCTCCAGTCCACCGACAACCCGAGCATGCGCCACAGGTGCTCGAACGCCTGCTCGTCCTGGGCCACCAGCCGGTCGCACAGCTCGATGAAGTTGGGTCGCGACACGGCCACCGGGTCGCGACCGGGCTTGTCCGGTGGCGTGAAGGCAGGGTCGTAGCGCATGCTCGGATCGCAGCGCACGCCGTAGTAGTTCTGCACCCGCCGCTCGGTGGGAAGCCCGTTGTCGTCCCACCCCATGGGGTAGAAGACTTCGAAGCCCCGCATGCGGCGGTACCGCGCCACGGTGTCGGTGTGGGTGTAGGAGAACACGTGGCCCATGTGCAGTGAGCCCGACACGGTGGGGGGCGGGGTGTCGATGGCGTAGACGCCGGCGCGTGGGACGGAGCGGTCGAAGCGGTAGGTACCGTCGGCCTCCCAGCGTGCCGCCCACGCCGCCTCGAGGCCGTCGATCGAGGGCCGCTCGGGCACCGCCGGGGCCCTCGGCGGCTCCAGCTCGGGCGTGTGCTCGGTGGTCGTCGCGTCGGCCTCCACGGTGCGGTTACCGTACTCCGGGTGATGCACCTGCACGACACGGCCACGGGCACCGTCCGGCCCCTCGAGCTGCGCCGGCCGGGACAGGTCTCGATGTACGTGTGTGGCCTCACCGTCTACGACGTGCCCCACCTCGGGCACGGTCGGTATGCGCTCGTCTTCGACGTCCTGCGCCGCTATCTCGAGTTCACCGGGCTCGAGGTCCGCTTCGTGTCCAACATCACCGACATCGACGACCACATCATCGCCCGGGCGTCGGACGAGGGTCGCAGCGAGCCCGAGGTGGCGGCCCAGTACGAGGCGGTGTGGTGGGAGGCCGTGGACGCGTTGGGGGTGATGCGCCCGAGCTTCATCCCGCACGCCACCGGCTACGTCCCGGACATGGTCACGCTCGTCGCCGATCTCGTGGCCCGTGACGTCGCCTACGAGACCTCCGACGGCGTCTACCTGTCGGTGGACCGGGTCCCCGGCTACGGCCTGCTCGCCCGCCAGAGCCTGGAGTCGTTGCGCGCCGGGGCCCGGGTGGACCCCGGTGACGAGAAGCGCTCCCCCCTCGACTTCGTGCTGTGGAAGAAGGCCAAGCCGGGGGAGCCCACGTGGCCCTCGCCCTGGGGACCTGGCCGCCCCGGGTGGCACACCGAGTGCGTGGTCATGTCGCTCGACCTTCTGGGGGAGGGCTTCGACCTCCACGGGGGCGGCATGGACCTCGCCTTTCCCCATCACGAGAACGAGCGCGCCCAGGCCGTGGGGCTCGGACGGGACTTCGCCCACCACTGGGTGCACAACGGATGGGTGACGGTCGAGGGCGAGAAGATGTCGAAGTCTCTCGGCAACTACACCTCGCTCACGGACCTGTTGGCGCGCGCCGATGCCCGCGCCTACCGCCTGCTCGTGCTCCAGGCCCACTACCGCTCTCCCATCGAGGTCACCCTGGCCACGGTGGAGCAGGCCGAGAAGGGCCTGGCCCGCCTGGACGACCTGGCGCGGCGCTTCGCGCTGGGCGGCGACCTGGCCGAGGTGCGCGCCTCCGAGGCGGACGCCGCCGGCGCCGACGCGGCGGCGATGGCCTCGTTCGCCGAGCGCATGGAGGACGACCTCGACACCCCCGGGGCACTGGCCGGGATCTTCGAGCTCGTCCGGGCGGCACACACCGCCGCCGACGCTTCGCAGCGCGACGAGGCGCTTCGCCTGGCCACGACCGCCGCGGTGCAGTGCGGGGCGCTCGGCCTCCGGCTCCGCAGCGGTGCCGAGGGGCACGACGACGAGACCGCTGCGCTGCTGGGCGAGCGCGATGCGGCCCGGGCCGGGGGCGACTACGGGCGCGCCGACGCCATCCGGGCGGAGCTCGAAGACAGGGGCTTCGTGGTCGAGGACTCGCCCGAGGGCACCCGCGTCCACCGGCGCCCCTCGCCCTGACGTTCCCTCGCTCCCGTCTGTCGCCGACCTGCCCGGATACCCCCTTCGAACCGCCTGGCACAGGGTCCGCGCTGCTACGTTTTGGCGCCGAGGAACGCAGGAGTACGCAGAAGAACAGAGGGGAGAACGAGGTGCCGTCGGGAACGGTCAAGTGGTTCAACGCAGAGAAGGGGTACGGCTTCATCGCGCAGTCGGACGGTGAGGACGTCTTCGTCCACCACTCCGCCATCCAGATGAACGGCTACCGCAGCCTCGAGGAAGGCCAGTCGGTGGAGTTCGAGCTGAAAGAGGGGCCCAAGGGCCTGCAGGCCGTCGAGGTCCGGCCCGTCACCGCCTGAGGCCCGGGGCCGGGGCGGGGGCGCCCCCGGCACCCGCGTGACCAGCCCGAGGGGTCGCGCCGCCCGGGCTTTGACCTGGGCGGCGCTCACCGTCCCGGGCCGGCCGGGAGCCCCTCCCGGGGCGGAAAAATTCTTCCTCCAGCGTGGTTGTCCAACGCCCTCCCAATAGGTTACCGTTGAGTAACTACGGGATGGGGGTGGCCTCCGGCCGCTCGACGTGGGGTCCTGCACCCCGTGCCGAGGATCCGGGGCCACGTGCGAACCGGGACCCGCAAGGCCCGGATTCGGAGCGAGGAAGGACGGGACATGTCGGAGTTCTCTCTCGAGCTGAGCGAAGACCAGCTCCAGATCCAGAAGTGGGTGCACGACTTCGCCGAGCACGTCATGCGCCCGGCCGCCCACGAATGGGACGAGCGCGAAGAGACGCCCTGGCCCATCATCGAGGAGGCCTCCCGCATCGGGCTGTACTCGTTCGACTTCATGACCCAGTGCTTCTTCGATCCCGCCGGTCTGCTCCTGCCCATCGCCAACGAGGAGCTCGCCTGGGGCGACGCCGGCCTCGGGCTCGCCATCTTCGGCAGTGCGCTGGGCCTGGCGGGCATCGTGGCCAACGGCACCCCCGAGCAGATCGCCGAGTGGGGCCCGCAGTGCTTCGGCACGCCCGACAAGATCCAGCTGGCCGCCTTCGCCGTGTCCGAGCCCGACGCCGGCTCCGACGTCAGCTCGCTGCGCACCCGGGCGGTCTACGACGAGGCCAAGGACGAGTGGGTCCTGAACGGCACCAAGACCTGGATCACCAACGGCGGGATCGCCGACGTGCACGTCGTGGTGGCGGCGGTCGACCCCGCGCTCGGGTCCAGGGGCCAGGCGAGCTTCATCGTCCCGCCCGGCACACCGGGGCTCTCGGCCGGGCAGAAGTTCAAGAAGATGGGCATCCGGGCCTCGCACACCGGTGAGGTCATCCTCGACGACGTGCGGCTTCCCGGCCACTGCCTTCTCGGCGGCAAGGAGAAGCTCGACGAGAAGCTTGCCCGCGCCCGCGAGGGGAAGCGCTCGAACTCCCAGGCCGCCATGGCCACCTTCGAGGCGTCGCGCCCATCAGTGGGCGCCCAGGCACTCGGCATCGCCCGCGCCGCCTACGAGTACGCCCTCGACTACGCCAAGCAGCGCAAGGCGTTCGGCCGGCTCATCATCGAGAACCAGGGGATCGCCTTCAAGCTCGCCGACATGAAGATGCGCGTCGACGCCTCGCGGCTGCTCGTGTGGCGGGCCGCCTGGATGGGCCGGACGGGCAAGACCTTCGAGGCCGGCGAGGGCTCGATGTCCAAGCTCTACGCGGGGGAAACGGCCGTGTGGGTGACCGAGCAGGCCATCCAGATCATGGGCGGCTACGGCTACATCCGCGACCACCCGGTCGAGCGCTGGCACCGTGACTCGAAGATCTACACCATCTTCGAGGGCACCTCGGAGATCCAGCGCCTCATCATCGCCCGGGCCATCTCCGGCATCCACATCCAGTAGGTCGACCGGGCGGCGGTGGTAGGCGGTCGGCGTCGAGTACGCCGGCGGGCCCAGCCCAGACCGAGTCGTCCCCGCCGATGCGGGGGTCAGCGCAGCGTTCGGTCGAGCGGCCGGGCCAGGGAGTCCTCGGGGCGGATCGAAGCGGTCACGTCGTTGCCGGCGTGGCCGTCGAGCCGGCCTGCGCAGGGTCGGCGTGTGGTGCCCTAACCTGGGCCGACCCGACGGCCGACCCGTCCCGAATCTCCGGCCCGGTGCCCGAGGGCACGCCGGTGCGGGACGGGTGAGCCCGTCCATCGGTCCGATCCGCCGATCCGCCGCCCGCCCGACGGGGTGGGTCGACCGGGACGCCGGACCCCTTTGAAGGAGCGCAGTGCTGAACATCGACCCGGTGCCGACCCGACGCAGGGCATGCACGGTGGGAACGTGACGGGTGCCGTGGACGCCGTGGACGCGCCGTCGGAGCCCGACACGCCGCACCTGCTCTTTCTGTGCACGGGCAACGCGGCGCGCTCGGTCATGGCCGGCGCCATGCTCGAGGCGTACGGGGCGGCCAGCGACGCCGCCGTGCGTGTCACCACGGCGGGGACCCACGTCATCGAGCACCAGCCCATGAGCGT
>JBEKVE010000156.1:0-7448 GCA_049514335.1 Acidimicrobiales bacterium | reverse complement strand
GGATGAGCCTGTGGGCCGGCACCGGCCACCGGGACGCCCTCGCCGTCCCGGCCGGGGAGGTCGTCGACCGGCTGTGTCGACCGGCGCCCGCCTGACGCGGCGTCCCCCGGGACCGACCGGCCCGTTCCAAACGCCGCTCCCGGCCGTCGGCGGTGTCGTGTACGTGCCGTTCGGCCCTGGCGGGGACGCCCCGGCCGGCGCGTAATGAGGGGAGAGGCAGGACCTCTCTGGAAAGCGACGCCATATGGCACTGGTGGGACCTGAGCACGTCGAGGAGTTCGACGCCTGGCTGTTCGACCTCGACGGGGTCCTCACCGACACCGCCGTGGTGCACGCCGAGGCGTGGAGCGCCACGTTCGACGAGGTCCTGCGTCGCTGCGCCGGCGATGTGACGTTCGCCCCTTTCACCGGTGCCGACTACGACCGCTATGTGGACGGCAAGCCCCGCTACGACGGTGTGCGCGACTTCCTCGCCTCCCGAGACGTCCACCTGCCCGAGGGGTCTGCGGCCGACCCGCCCGAGCGCGACACCGTGCACGGCGTGGGCAACCGCAAGAACCAGCTGGTGCTGGAGCGGCTGGCGGCGGGCCGGTTCGTCGTCTTCCCCGGGTCGGTGGCCCTGGTCGAGGCGCTGCGCCGCCGGGGGACGCGCACGGCCGTCGTGTCGGCCAGTGAGAATTGCCGGGCCGTGCTGCGTTCGGGGGGCATCGCCTCCCTGTTCGACGTGGTGGTGGACGGTCGGACGGCGTCCGAGCGCCATCTGGCGGGGAAGCCCGCTCCCGACTCCTACCTGTGTGCGGCGGCGGAGCTGGCGGTTCCCCCGGAGCGTGCCGCCGTCGTGGAGGACGCACTGGCAGGCGTGCAGGCGGGACGTGCCGGGGGCTTCGGGTGGGTGGTCGGGGTGGCCCGCCATGCCAACCGACGGGCGCTCGCCGAGGCCGGAGCCGACGTGGTGGTGGGCGACCTGGGGGAGCTGGTGGGAGAGGAGACGACGGCGCAGGCCACCGATCCGGGCTCCGATGTGGGAAATGGCCCGGAAGCGGTGTCGAGGGGACGAACGGCCCTAGGTGGGCGCCCCCGATCCTGACACCCTTGGGGTATGTGGGTGGACCAACGGGGATCGGAAATCATCTCGCTCAACGAGTGTCTGCGGCTCCTGGCCATGGCGGCCAAGCGGGGGGCGGTGGGACGGTTGGCGGTGTCGCGCCAAGAGGCACCCCTCATCCAGCCCGTCAATTTCGCGTACCGGGATCGACGAGTGCTGGTGCGACTGGGTTCGGGGGCCATGGAGTCCGCCGCCATCGGGGGCCTCGTGGCCTTCGAGGTCGACGATCTCGACCGGGAGGCGGGCCGGGCCTGGAGCGTCCTCGTCCGGGGATTGGCGGTGGCGCTCGATGAGCCCGAGCGGCTGGGTGACGCGCACGTGGCGCCGGTGCCCCTTGTCCCGAGCCCCGGCGACACCATGCTCGCCATCCGCCTCGACGTGGTGACGGGTCGGCGCTTCCGACTCCACCCGCCGTCGGCGCAGGGCGCCCGCCCCGAGGGTGGCGCGGCGGCGGCGCACGAGGGCGACGGGCCTGCCTCGGGGAGCGCGCAAGGAACAGCCGTCCGCGCTCGGTCGTGAAGGCGGAGCCCATGGAAGGGGCCGAGGGCGAGGCACCGGGTGCCCCTGCCCTCGTGGCCGTCGCAGCCGGGTCTCACGCCGACGCGTCGGCGGACGGCGCCGCCCCTGACGGCACCGCCCCGGACGGCCTCGCCGACGAGGTCCGGGGTGTGCTCTCCGAGCAGCCTCTCCCGGACCAGGTCGAACGGGGTTCGTCGTGGTACCTGGTGGTGCCCGACGGTCCCCCGGGGATGCTGCGTGTGTACGAGAGCCTCCTGAGCCTCTCCGACGGGGTCACCGGGACCCGCGGCAGTCTCGAGGAGGACGGCGCCGACGCCACGCCGGGCGTGTACGTGGCGGGCGTGTACGACCGGACCGAGGGCGGCGAGTCGCTGCTCGTGCTGCGCAGCTGGGCCACGCTGGGCCAGCACGCCGGTCCCCTGGGCGGCATGCGCGTGCTCGACCTGCGAAGGGGTGTGCTGTGGCGCGACGTCACGGCCGATGACGGCACGACACTGCGCACGGCCCGGTGGGCGTGTCTCGGGCGTCCCGGAACCGACGTCCTCGTGGCGCAGGGCAACTCTCGAGTGCTCGAGGTGTCGGGTGAACACGAGCTCGTCGACCTGCGCACGGCGACCGGCGGCGGGGTGACCGCAATCCTGGAGACGGTACGTGACCACCCCGGATGTGCCGGCGAAGACGGCCTGACGCACCTGGTGCGCATCTCGACCTTCGCCACCTCCACCCGACGGTCACCCAGTCGCAAGGCGGCCGCCACCGCCCACGGCCGGGCCCGCCAGGCTGGCGCCGTCGTCTTGTTGGCCGAGCAGGAGGCGGTGTGGGCGCGACGGTGGTCGGAGGCTGACGTCGAGATCGTCGGCGACCACGAGCTCACGCAGTCGGTGCGGCTGGCGTTGTTCCATCTCATGAGTTCGGTGTCGGACCGGGGCGAGGCCGGCGTCGGCGCCCGGGGGCTCACGGGTCCGGCGTATTCGGGGCACGTCTTCTGGGATGCAGACATGTTCGTGCTGCCCGTGATGGCTGGGACCCACCCCACCGCGGCCCGTGCCATGCTCGAGTACCGGATCCGTCGTATTCCCGCGGCGCGGCGGGCCGCCCTCGCCTGCGGCAGAGCCGGCATTCGCTTCCCGTGGGAGTCGGGCCACGACGGTGACGACGTGACACCCACGAGCGGCATCGACAGCCGGGGGGAGCTCACGGCCATCCGCACGGGCGCCCTCGAGGAGCACATCACCGCCGATGTGGCCTGGGCCGCCTGGCACCTCGCCGCCTGGACGGGCAGCTGGCGCCTCCTCGACGGTCCTGGCCGACGCCTGCTCACCGACACCGCTCGGTACTGGGCCAGCCGGGTGCGGCTCGACGGCGACGGGCGAGGGCACATCGACCACGTGATCGGACCCGACGAGTACCACGAGAACGTGGACGACAACGCCTTCACCAACCAGATGGCGGCGTGGAACATGGCGCGAGCCGCCGATGTGGTGGAGCGGCGCGGGTCGCCCGAGGAGCACGACGAGGCCCACCACTGGCGCGCGCTCGGCACGGCCATGGTGGACGGGTTCGACCCCGCCACCGGACGGCACGAGCAATTCTCGGGCTTCGACCTGCTCGAACCACTCCTGGTGCGTGACGTCGGGCCCGTGCCCGTCGCCGCCGATCTGGTGCTCGGGCACGAGCGCGTATCGCGCTCCCAGATCATCAAGCAGGCCGACGTCCTCATGGCGCACCACGTGCTGCCCGAGGTCGGACCGCCCGGGACCTTGGCACACGACATGGATTACTACCTGCCCCGCACCGCCCACGGGAGCTCGCTGTCGCCAGCCATCCACGCCGGGCTCCTGGCCCGACTGGGCCGGCTGGACCAGGCCGTCGCCTTCCTCGACATCGCACAACGGGTGGACTTGGACGACCTCACCGGCACCACCGCCGGTGGCTTGCACCTGGCCACGCTGGGCGGCCTGTGGCAAGCACTCGTCATGGGCTTCGCCGGCATCAGGGTGATCGGGCCCGACGACGACGCGTTGGTCATGGACCCCCATGTTCCGGAGGACTGGGGCGAGTTGCGACTCCGGATCCGGTGGCACGGGCGCATCCTGCAGCTTCGGTGCCGGACCGACCGGGTGCACGTCCGGAGCGCGACGCCCGTCAGGGTCCGAGTCGGGTCCGGCCCCGCCGTGGCGGTGGACCCCCCCGGCCGCTGGGTCGAGCGGGCCGACGGACGTGAGCCGGTCCAGGAGCAGGTCCAGGCGAAGGAGGCCCTTCCGTGACCAGCAGCACCACACCGAAGTCGCCGCAACCGGTGGTCGTTGCACGCCGCCGCCTGTCCGACGGAGCCGGGGCGGGGGATGGTGCGGGGGAGTGGGCCGGGCTGGTGGCTCGGGTGTCGGAGGCGCTCGTCCTCCCTCCTGACGTCGTCGTCCTGCACAGAGGACCGCGTGGGCGCGCCGCCGTGGCGGCGTTGTTGGCACGGGCGTCGGGGCTGCCGGGCCCGGTTCTCGTCCTGCCTCCGCCCGACGGGGCCAGCGGGCCCGGGCGCGCCCCGTCGCCGCGGGCGCTCATCGTGTCGGACGCCAGCGACGAAATGGCCGTTGCCACGCGCGTCGTGATGGAGGCCCTGCTGGTGGCGGGGTTCCGACCCGGCATCCTCCTGGTCCTCACCGAGGACAATCAGCCCAGGATGTGGGAGGGATCGGGCCACAATGCGGACCAGTGGTTCGACGAGATGCGTCGGCGACACGGCGCGGGGCCCGAGACGTTGACCGTGGTGACCGGTGATCCTGAGCACGAGTTCGCCACCTTCGCCATGGGCGCTGATCTCGTGATCATGGTGTGGCACCACGACGCGTCCTCCGACCGGGCGCCGCTGTTGCGGTCCGTGCTGCAGGGGGGGATCACCGTTCCCCATCTCCTCCTGCCACTGCCGTGGGTGGAGACGCTCCGACCAGGCACGTGATGTCGGATCCCGTCGTCGTGGAGACGGGTGGGGACCTCGAACCGGCCGGTCGGACCGGCGGGGGATGACTTTCGACCCTGCTGGCCGGAACGGGGCGCGACGACACTTGTCTACAGAGCAATGGAGGTCGGCGTGACGAACATGGTCATGGAGGTGGTCCTGGGCACGAGCCTGGTGGCATTGGCCATCGCCCTGGCCGCGTCGACCGGCGCCCTGGCGCCGTCCCCCGGGTCGGGGCCCGTTCCGGTCCCGGTATCGGATCGGCCCGCCGTTGCACAGGTTCGTCCCCGGCGCGCCGGTTGTCCCGGCCGAGGGGGACTGGGCGGCTCGCCGCCGTCCAAGGTCGGACACGGTGGCGCCGCAGCACCGGCGCCACCGTCACAGCGTCACGCGTCGTTCACGACCGCCAGGTTGTGGAGCGTGCAGGACTGAAGCGTCGACGCCCGGGTGGCGTCGAGACGCTCGCATACCCAGTCCCAGTGCATCGACACCGTGTCACCCGGTGCGAGCCCCTGCACGAGCCCGACGCCATCGATGCCGCCGACGCCGAAGCGCACCTCCTCGGTGCGCTGCGGGCCGAGGACGAGCCGGCCCTGGCGCACGCACAGGGGAGCGCAACGCACCCGCACGGTGTCGGTGGCCACGGCATCGACCGTTCCCCATCGGATGCGGCACCGGTCGAGGACGGTGAGCGCCGGCTCCTCCCGCCCGGCGCGCAACAGGCGCAGCCACGGGTAGACGGCGAACACGTGGAAGCTGTGGTGCGCGAGCGCCCCGCCGGTGCCGGCGGCGGCCCACGCCGGGTCCGCCGGGGAGCCGGCCGCGGCGGCGGCGGCGCCGGCGAGGTCCTCCTCGCCGACCGCGTCGAGCATGGGGTTGCCCACCCAGTAGGCATCCACGACCCGCCGATCGAGGGGATCGGCGATGCCGTTGGCGCCGGCGATGGCCCGCAGGTAGGGCCAGGCCCCGGTGAAGGACGCGGCGCGCTGCGACAGCTCTTCGAGGTCACCCTGGTCCACGGCGCCGAGGAGGCCGTCGGGATCGGCGGGGCCGCAGTAGCCGAGGGCGTTGGGGGGATAGGCGTAACGCGCGAACAGGACGGGCCCGGGCTCCATCGGCGCCGAGTGTAGGCAGCCGCCCGCCGGGACCCACTGAGCGGGGCGGGCCCGTGGATGCGCCGGTCGGCGCGCCCTGCACGCGATCATGGTCGGGGCCGGCCGAGCGCCGGACCGTCACCGCGTCGGGCGGAGCGCGTCCCAGCGCGCCACCGGCCTGCCCAAGGAGGCCAGAGGTGCCGCCAGGCCGTTGGACCCAGGCGCCCACCCCGCCCGCGCCGGCGGGTCCGTCCGATCCTGCGGCGCTTCCCACGGCCGACGCTTCGGCCCCGCCTTCGACGCCGCGCCACGCCGTTCGCCGTGCCGGGGGCACGCCGCGACGCCTGGGCCCCCGTGCCCTCGCCCTGCCCGTGGGGGTGGTGGGGGTGGTGGCCGGGTGCCTCCTGGCGTGGCGCGACGCGCTGCGCAGCGGCGTGGTCGACGACACCTTCTGGCACCGGGCCGCCGGGGTGTGGATGCTCGACCACCACCGCGTCATCACCCACGACGTCTTCTCCTACACCGTGGCGGGGAGATCGTGGATCTCGCCGGAGTGGGGCTACGACGTCGTGCTGGCCCAGTCGGTGCGCAGCGTGGGGCCGGTGGCCTTCTGGCTGCTGTCGGCCGGCCTGGCGTCGCTCACCGTCCTGACGGTGGCGGTGCGGTCCCGGCTGGTCGGGGCGGGGTGGACGTGGACGGGCCTGCTGTGCGTCGAGGTCGGCGCGGCGGTGACGCTGTTCCTC
Source organism: Acidimicrobiales bacterium (assembly GCA_049514335.1). GTDB lineage: Bacteria > Actinomycetota > Acidimicrobiia > Acidimicrobiales > UBA8190 > JBEKVE01. The sequence continues at coordinate 1,034 of JBEKVE010000156.1, read as the reverse complement.
GACGACCGTCCGCAGATGTTCAGCTACTTCTTCCTGGCCCTGCTCCTGCTCCTGCTCACCCTGGCCCGGACCAGGCGAGCGTGGTTGTGGCCCGTGCCCGTCCTCTTCGTGCTGTGGGCCAACCTCCACGGAAGCTTCCTGCTCGGTCTCGGCGTCCTGTTGCTCGAGGTGGTGGCGGCGTGGCTGGCAAAGGGGTGGGGGAGGCTGTCGATCGAGCCGCTCGGCCGGACGCCCATCGCGCTCACCTTCGTGCTCTCGGGCGCGGCCACGCTCGTGAACCCGTTCGGCACCGGGGTCTACGCCAGTGCCCTGGGCGTCACCTTCAACACCACGGTGCGCGCCCTCGTGACCGAATGGCAGTCACCGGACTTCCACGACCTCGGGATCCTGGCCGTGGTGGTCGTCCCCCTGGTCGTCACGGGGGCCTACGTGGTGCTGGCGAGGGGATCGCTCCCCGCCGTCGAGCTCGTGCTGGCCGCCTTCCTGCTCGTGTCGAGCCTGGAGGCCGAGCGCTTCATCCCGTACTTCGCCGTGGCGTGGTGCGCCCTGGCGGCACGATGCTCTCCCATCGGAGAGGAGCGCCTGCGGCCGAGCCTGCTCGTGTGGCCCCTCACCGCCCTCCTCGGGCTGTCGATGCTCCAGGGCCCGTGGTACCCGGCGGGGCAGCCCGCCCCGAGCGTGCCGGTGGCGGCGGTGGCGTACCTGTCGCACCACCCCGGGCGGATCTTCTCCACCTACCTGTGGAACGACTACCTCGACTGGGCGGGCCGGCGCGTGTTCGTCGACGGTCGCACCGAGCTCTACACCGACGACGGCGTGCTGGCGCGGTACCTGGCCATCGACGAGCTGAGCGTCGATCCAGACCCCGTGCTGCGCGCCTACCACGTGGCCTACGTGCTGTGGCCGCCCGACCAGGCCCTGTCGATCTACCTCGGGCACGACCGGCGGTGGCGCACGGCGTGGCGCTCGCGCACCGCTGTGGTGTTCCGTGCTGTGCGCTGACGCGCAAACGGCTCAGCCCGTGTCATCGGGCT
>JBEKVE010000155.1:0-7450 GCA_049514335.1 Acidimicrobiales bacterium | reverse complement strand
CACCTGGTGTGGTGACGGTGACGTCGACGGTCCCCGTCGCGGCCGGGGCGGTGGCGGTGATCTGGGTGGGGCTGTTCACCGTGTACGTGGTCGCTGGGCTGGAGCCGAAGTGCACGGCCGTCGCCCCGGTGAAGCCCGTCCCCGTGACGGTGACCGTGGTTCCACCGCCGGTCGAGCCCGAGGTGGGGCTCACACCCGTGATGGTGGGGGCAGGTGCGGACGAGCCCGCCGCCTGGAGGAGCGCCCCCACGGCGTCCGCCGTGCCGGCCGGCGTCTGTGACGCGCTGGGGGCCAAGGCCGCATTCACGCCCGTGTCGTAGAGGTAGACGTCGGCCGAGGTGGGGACGATGTCGTAGGTCACCCCGCCGGTGGATCCGGCCTCCCCTTCTTGGAGCACCCACGCGTAGCCCACGTACAGCTCGCCAGTCTTGGCCGGGGTGAGGCTCGGAAATGCCACGGTGGTCGAGGAAGCGTCGGTCTGGCCTGCCGCGGTGTCGAGACTCCAGGTGGGCGAGCTCAAACCGGAGGAGAACTCCTGAGCAACGAGCTCCGTGCCCGTCGTGGTCACGGCGCTCGAGAACGTCACCGTGACAGTGGCCGACCCCGTGGTGGCAATGGGGCCCACCCACAGCTCGGTGTCGACGCCGTTCGAGGTGTCGGTGTGTTGGATCAGCCGGGTCCAGCCGCTCGCCCCGCCTCCCGCCACCGACGAGGCCGTGATGGTGGGCGAGGACACCTTGACCCCGAGGACGAGAACGTCACCGATGTGGGCCGGGGAGACCGCCAGGGTGGTGACCCCCTCCCCGCTGGCGGTGCCGAAGCTGCCCACCGGGCCCGTGCTGCTCGGAGGCGAGGTGCTGAAGGCCGCCTGGACGGCGATCCAGTCTGCCGCCGGGCTGGTCGTCCACTGTGGAGCCGATGCCGTGCCCGGCGCGTTCGTGAGCCATTCCGCCGCGTAGGTGGCGGCCGGCACGGAGAAGGTGGACCACGTCGGAGAGGGGTGCAGGGCCACGCTGGTCGGGTTGGCGGTGAGGAGGCCGGCCACGAAGTCCCCGCTCCTCGGGGTGATCGTGGCGGCGGTGGGCGTCGAGCTGCTCCCGTCGGCGGTGCTGCTCGTGTCGACGCTCTGGAGTCCCGACACCTCGGAGAGCACCAGGGTGCCACTGGTCGAGGTGGGCATCGTGACCGTCACCGGGGTGGCACCCGACGTGCCGGTCGACCCGAAACCGACCCACACCTCGGCCGTGCCGTTGCCTGACTGGACGAAGCCGGCCACCTTCTGCCAGCTCACGCCGCCGCCCGAGACGCCGGTGGCCTCGAATCCAGTGCCCGTGGTGCCCGATGCGCTCGTACCCACCATGGCGATCAAGGCGTCGCCGGCCCGCACTCCCGACAAGCCCAGCTGCCACGAGGTCTGCGCCGAGAACGCCCCTTGGGTCTCCTGGACCACGTTCGGTGCGGCCGCCGCCGGTCCTGGCTTCAGGGCGATCATGGTCATCTCGTAGGACGACGACGGGGTCCAGCTGAACGAGGCCGACGGGGCGGCGGTCGTCCCCACCTTGAAGTACAGGAAGGCGGGGAGGGTGCTCGTCTCGGACTTGGCCAGGGTCCAGCCCGACGGGGTGACGGCGGTCGGCGAGGAGCCGTAGAACGACAGGGTCGTCAGGGTGAGCTCCCCGGTGGCCGCAGGCGTCGACCCGGACAGGCTGCTGCTCGTGGTGGCCGTCCCCGATCCCCCGTTGACACCGAAGTCGAGCGCCACGGGGTTGGGAAGACCGGAGTACTCGCCTACCACCACGCTGCCCGACGTGCCGAGCGGATTGCCCTGAGAGGTGATCGAGAACGTCACGCTCTGGACCCCCGAGCAGCTGTTGAGGGCGAACCAGCCCTGGTAGGGCGAGCGGTCGGCGCCCAGGGTGGTGGGCGTGTGCTCGTACAGGCGCTGCCAGCCCGACGGGGTGGCACTCACCAGTCCGACGCCGGGCGCGTCCTGGGCGATGGTGACGACGGCGACGAGGGTGTCGCCGGTGGTGCAGGTGGCGGGGAGAGTGGCGGTGACGGCCACGGTGCTCCCCACGCTGGCGTTGGAGCCGGTGGCGGCCGCCGACTGCACGAGGGTGGGGGTGGCGGCGGCGGCGGGCGCCTGCGTGGCGGCTTGGACGACCAGGCTGGCCACCGGCAGTGCCACGGCGACGACCAGCGATCCGAGGGCGGCCCGGGTGATGCGCCCGGACCGACGACGGTGGCGTGTCGTCGCTTCGGCGACGGGGGGTCTCACGGTTCCCATGTCCCCCCCGACTTCCTCTGTACCATGACGCCATCGCCGACGGTGGTGTCGTCCCGCAGAGCATCCTGCTCGTGCCCATGGCCGACACGGTGGCGTCCGTCGAGCGCCTCCGCCGGCGCCTCGACCCCACCACGCGCTACGGAATGCCGGCCCACGTCACCGTGCTCTTTCCCTTCGCAGCGCCCGCCGATCTCTCGGACGAGGTCGTCGGGGAGCTCTCCGGTCTCTTCGCCGGAGTCGACTGCTTCGATTTCGTGCTCTCCGATGTGCGCTGGTTCGACGACCGCGTCGTCTACCTGGCGCCGGAGCCCGCGGACGCCTTCCGCGACCTCACCTTGGCGGTGTGGGAGCGGTTCCCCACCTACCCGCCGTACGAGGGGGCCTACCCCGATGTGGTGCCGCACGTGTGCGTGGGAGAGGACGCGCCCAAGATACTGATGCGGGCGGCGGGGTGGCTGGCCCGACGCCGGCTCCCGCTCAGGGGTCGGGTATCGGAGGTGTGGTTGATGACCATCGGTCACCCAGAACCCCGGTATCACCTCGAGCACGTCTTTCCCCTCGGTCCCGACGCGTCGTAGGCCCACCCCACACCCCGGCTCGGCCGGGGATACCGGCCGTGGCACAGCGGGCGTCCGAGTGCTCGACAGACGACGCTCCGGGCGCGAACCAACACAACGATGTGGGCGCGTCCTAGGCGCCAACACACAGTGTGGTCAGGAGATCTCTGCTCTCACCCAACTGGGCCTCAACACCCCGCCAACCCGGGGCACGGGTGACCACGGGGGGTGGGAAGAGAAGCTGAGGGGGTGGCCGGTCCTTTTCGGACCCGCGGGACTCCGCCCCTACTGGAAGGCCATGCCCACCACTGGCTGGTTCAGGCGGGTCCCACCCGTCGATCCGAGGAAGGGAGCACCCCCGAAGGCGAAAAGACCACCGTCCGAGGCCACCAGCCAGTAGCCGCCGTTCAACGAGTCGTAGGCCATGCCCACCACGGGGGCGTTCAGGTGCGAACCGCCCATGGACCCCTTGAACAGGGCGTCGCCGAAGGCGTACAACCCACCGTCCGAGCCCACCAGCCAGTAGCCCCCCGCATCCTGTGCGGCCATTCCCACCACCGGGGCGTTGATGTGCGACCCGCCCATGGACCCGTGGTAGGGGGCGTCGCCGAAGGCGAAGATGCCGCCGTCGGAGGCGACCTCCCAGTAGCCGCCTCCGTCAGGGGTGACCGCCATGCCCACCACCGGCTTGTTGAGCTTGGTCCCCCCCATCGACCCGTGGAAGCCGTGGAAACTCGAGGTGCCGAAGGCGAAGATGCCGCCGTCCGAGGCCACCAGCCAGTAGCCGGTGCCTTGTGCGTTGGCCGCCATGCCGACGATGGGGGCGTTCAGCTTGGTGCCACCCATGGACCCGTAGAACGGGGCGCCGCCGTAGGCGAAGATCCCGCCGTCCGATCCCACCAGCCAGTAGCCACCGTTGGCCGCGTCGTAGGCCATCCCGACGATGGGGGCGCTCAGGTGCAGTCCCCCCGCCGACCCGTTGAACGGAGCGCCGAAGGCGAAGATGCCGCCGTCCTTGGCCACCTCCCAGTACCCCTGGTAGGAGAAGAGATCAGCCGAACTGGTGGCGCTCGTGCCGCTCGGGGTGGTGACGGTGACGTTCACCGTGCCGCTGCCCGCCGGCGACACCGCCGTCAGCGAGGTGCCCCCGCCGTTGACCGTGACTCCCGTGGCGCGGGCGGAGCCGAAGCTCACGGCCGTGGCCCCGGTGAGGTTGGCCCCCGACACCGTCACCGTGGTGCCGCCGCCGGCTGATCCCGTGGATGGGCTCACCCCGGTCACGGTGGGCAGCTGGGCGTAGGTGAACTGGTCGGCGGCGGAGGTATCCGAGGTCCCTTGGGGGGTGGTGACCGTGACGTCCACCGTCCCCAACGAGTGCGACGGCGACGTGGCGGTGATCGAGGTGGCGCTGTTGACCGAGAACGACGCCGACGAGCCGCCGAAGTTCACGGCGGTGGCGCCCGTGAAGTTCGTACCCGTGACGGTGACGGCCGTGCCCCCCGTGGGCTGGCCGCTGCCCGGCGACACCGAGGTCACGGTGGGCCCTTCGTTGAAGGCCACCTGGACCGTGGCCCACCGCCCCGAGGGACTGATGAGCCACTGCGGCGACGAGCTCGAGTTCGGCACGTCGGACCACCATTCGGCGGCCACGTTGCCCGACGTGGTCGAAAAGGTCGACCAGTTGGGCGTGGGATGGAGCTCGAGGGTCGAGAAGTTGGCCGTCATGAGGCCGACCAGGAGGTCGCCGGAGTGGGGGGTGAACGACCCGCCCGTGGGGTTGGCGTTGTTGTTGGAGTTCGTGCTCTGCATGTCGACCCCGTTGATCCCGGCCACCTCCGCCACCACCAGGGTGCCGTCGTCGGGTTCGGTCAGGGTGGCGGTGATCGTGGTGGCGCCGGAGGTCCCGCTCGACCCGTAGCCGGCCCACACCTCCGCCGAATTCCCCGACGACGCGATGCCGGTGACGGACTCCCAGGTCACGCCCCCTCCGCTCAGGACCGACACCTGGAACTCGCCGCCCCCACCGTCGGTGGACAGCATGACCACCACGGCGTCCCCGGCCGTGACGCCCGCCGGCAGGGTCGCCGACACCGAGGTCTGACCGGTGAAGGCGACTTGGTTCTGCTGGACGACGTTGGGAGCCGCGGGCGAGGTCGGCCCGGCCTTCAGGGCGAGCATCGTGATCTCGTACGACGAGGACGGTGACCAGCTGTAGGAGGCGGAGGGCGCCGAGGACGAGCCCACCTGCCAGTAGGTGTAGGCGGGGAGGGTGCTCGTCGACGATCCCCCCGCATTCCAACCCGATGGGGTCGTCGAACTAGGCGAAGAGCCGTAGAACGAGAGTGCGGTGAGGGTCAGCTCGCCCGAGGAGGCCGGGGTCTGGCCGCTCTGGCTGGCGGACGTGACCGAGGACGGCGAGCCGCTGTTCACGGCGAAGTCCTCGGCCACGGGGTCGGGCAGACCGGAGAATTCGTTTACCACCAGGCTGGCGGTGGTCGACGTCCCGAGCGACACCACCGAGAAGGAGACGTTCTGGGTGCCCGAGGGGCAGTTCGACAAGGCGAACCACCCTTGGTACGGCGAGGGGTCGCTCCCGGTGGTGGTGGGCGTGTGCTCGTAGATGCGCTGCCACCCTGACGGCACCGCGGCCACCTGCCCGATCCCGGGGAGCTGGTTGATGGTGACCATGGCGACGAGGGTGTCGCCGGGAGTGCAGGCGCTCGGGAGGGAGGCCGACAGGGCTACCGAGCTCCCGGAACCCGAGGCCTGCCCGGAAGCGGACTGCACGAACATGGGGGCCGCCGACGCAGCTGTGGCGGCAAGCAGGCTCACGGCGGGGAGCGCCACGATCAGGAGCGCAGCACCCAGCAGCGCCCGGCGGTGACGTCCCCGTCGAGCCGAGTCCCCTCCGGGGATCACCTGCCCCATTCCGCCCTGCCTCATCGCCGTCTCCATCTTCTTCCTCCAACCAGAGAAGCGCGACCCGGTGGTCACGGCCTCTGTCATGTCGACTTGACCCGTTCCCATGCGCCCGCACAGGTGTCCCCGAGATGAGCGGCAGTGCCGGTCGTGGGATTTCCTCGTGGAGCCGAAGCGGGCCGGGCGATCGGGCATCAACGCAGCGAGAGCCTCAACATAGCGAACGGCGCAGCACCGGCGCGGACGCGACAGGGCCCCGGCCGGAAGCCGGGGCCCTGTCGTCACACACCAAAGCGCGTACGCGCCTGCCTACGAAACGGTAGGTGGCTGCACCGCCATGCCCACGACGGGCTTGTTGAGAGTCGTGCCGCCCATCGATCCCTGGAACGGAGCGTTGAAGGCGAAGATGCCGCCGTCCGACGCGTCGAGCCAGTACCCGCCTGTGAGGGGGTCGATGCTCATGCCCACGATGGGCTTGTTGAGCGTCTTGCCGCCCTCAGAGCCGTAGAACGGGTCCGAGGAGGCGGTCGCGCCGAAGGCGAAGATTCCGCCGTCGGAGGCCACCAGGTAGTAGGCCTGACCGTTCGTGGTGGCAGTCATGCCCACCACCGGCTTGTTGAGCGTGGTTCCGCCCATGGACCCGTAGAACGGTGTGGGGGAGCCAGTAGGCCCGAAGGCGAAGATGCCGCCGTCGGAGGCCACCAGCCAGTAGCCACCGTTCGCCGAGTCGAGGGCCATCCCCACGATGGGCTTGTTGAGCGTCTTGCCACCCTCAGAGCCGTAGAACGGGGCCGAGGTAGCGGTCGCGCCGAATGCGAAGATTCCGCCGTCGGAGGCCACCAGGTAGTAACCCTGCCCGTTCGCGGTAGCGGCCATGCCCACGATGGGCTTGTTGAGCGGGGTTCCGCCCATCGAGCCGTAGAACGGGGCGTTGAAGGCGAAGATGCCACCGTCCGAGGCCACCAGCCAGTAGCCACCGGTGGCGGCGTCGGGGGCCATGCCCACGATCGGCTTGTTGAGCGGCTTGCCGCCCTCGGAGCCGGGGAACGGAGCGTTGAAGGCGAAGATGCCGCCGTCGGAGGCCACCTCCCAGTAGCCGACACCCGTGTAGGCGAAGTGGTCGGCGTTGCTGGTGGCGCTGGTGCCGAGTGATGTGGTCACCGTGACGTCAACAGTGGCGTCGTCCGCCGTCTCCGACGGCGAGGTGGCCACGATCGAGGTGGCCGTATTGGAGACGATGGTGGCGGCGTTGGCCCCGAAGTGCACGGACGTGGCCCCGGTCAGGCCCGTGCCTGTGATGGTCACCTGGGTCCCACCGCTGTTGGGACCGGTTGACGGGCTCACAGAGGTGACCGCCGGACCAGTCGTATAGGTGAACTGGTCGGCCGGCGCGTTCACCGCCGACTCAGCCGCCGGGGTTGTCACCCGAACGTCCACCGTGCTGGAGCCGGACGGAGACACCACGGTGATCGAGGTGGCGCTATTGACGACCAGGCCGGTGCCGGCCGTGGCCCCGAAGTCCACGACGGTCGCCCCGGTGAAGTTGGTCCCTGTCACGGTCACCGACGTCCCACCACCGGTCGGACCCGAGCTTGGGCTGACACCAGTCACCGTCGGTGCTGCTGCCGAAGCTGTCAGCGTGCCGGCAACAGCGTCGTAATCACCTGAGGTTTGGGTCGCTGTAGGT
>JBEKVE010000154.1:0-7460 GCA_049514335.1 Acidimicrobiales bacterium | reverse complement strand
CGCTGACGTGGCGCGTGCTGCGTCGCACGCGTGCTGTGTCGCAGGCGTGCTGTGTCGCAGGCGTGCTGTGTCGCAGGCGTGCTGTGTCGCAGGCGTGCCACGGCGCGCACACGCTGCGCACCTCACGGATCGGCGTGCCTCGGCAGGATGGTCGACCGGGGCGCACGTCGCTGCCCCCGCGCATCTGACCCCGGACGCGGCAAGACCCCGAGTAGCCGGTGCGACCGAAGCCGCCCGCACTCCTCGGGGCCCGCCTACGGCTGACAGCTCACCCGTCCCCGGAGTCGGACGACCCCCGTTCCGGGTGTCGCAGTGTCGGTCCCAGGGAACCTCCTGCTGCGCCACCGTCTGCCTGACCGGCGAACTCGTCGCCCCCCTCTTCCCGTCGATCCCGCCTTGCGGCGCTCTCTCCGGTCTCCGGAAGGTCGTTGTTCATCCGACTGGTGACACTCTGCGCCAGGCCTGCACCAAGGTCAAGAGCGCGGCGCGAAATCCATATGTTCTCCAGAGAATTCGCCGTGATTCCCCAATTTCGACGAACCTTTCCCCAAGGTCCTCCCCAGGTCTTCCCCAACACGGGACGCTCCCGGCGGTCGCGCCGGCCCCGCCACCCCTCGGGGCCGCGCCATGCGACACGGTGTCACAGCGCGCCGACACGCCTCACCGCGCCAACACGCCTCACCGCGCCGCGGCACGACCACGCCCGTTGACCGATACTGGTGGGATGGCGCCGCAGTCGAATGAGGCGGGTGGGTCCCCGGTCCCGGTGGAGGGCGGCGTCGCCGTCCTCCCCGTCGGCGTGGCCACCGAGGACTGGACCGGTGAGGCGCGCTTCCACGAGTACAGCGCGGCGGTGGACCCGCTCGGCTCGGGCTCCATCACCGGGGTGCCGCTGCGCTGCTTCCCGGCTGCCCTGCACGCCGCGGCGGGGACGCGCACCGTCTCACTGGACCTGTCCGACGCTCTCGGCACCGCCTGGGCCGCCACCGGTCCGTCTCTGCTCGCCCGCTTCGTGTGCATCACAGCGGGCGACCACGTCGACATCACCGCCGACGCCACCAGCACCCTCGTGTACTGCCTGCGGGGGCGGGGCGGCACCGACGTCGAGGGCCAGGGGACATCGGGCACGGTGGCGTGGCGGGCCGGTGACGTGATCACCATCCCGGGCTGCACCCTCGCCCGGCACCGCGCCGACGAGGACGCCGTGCTCTACCAGGTCGACGACTCGCCGCTGCTCGCCTACCTCGGGGTGCGGCCGTCGGTGCCCCGCTTCAGGCCCACCCGGTTCGACGGGGAGCAGGCCCGGGAGCGGCTGGCCCAGGTGGCGGCCGAGCCCGGCGCCGCCGCCCGCAACCGCGTGGCCGTGCTGCTCGGCAACGCCCGCAACGACCAGACCCTCACCGCCACCCACACCCTGTGGGCCATGCTCGGGGTGCTCCCCGAGGGCCAGGTGCAACGGCCCCACCGCCACCAGAGCATCGCCCTCGACCTGATCGTCGACTGCCGGCCGGGGTGCTTCACCCTGGTGGGCGCCGACATCGGGCCCGACGGCGCCATCGTCGACCCCGAGCGCGTCGACTGGGAGCCGGGCGGCGCCTTCGTGACGCCCCCAGGCCTGTGGCACAGCCACCACAACGGCTCCGGCGCGCCGGCCCACCTCCTGCCCGTGCAGGATGCCGGGCTGCACACCTACCTACGCACCCTCGACATCCGTTTCGCCACCTGACCGGGCGTCAGGAGCCTCCGGCGGCCTCGGCGGCGCGCCCGCGCTCGCCCGCTTCGAGCAGCCGGGCGATCTCGGCCACCTCCGCCTCGACCGAGCGGGCGAACCACGAGCGGGCCAAGGCGTCGTGGAGCATGCCGAAGAGGCCGTGCCCGAGGTCCAGCTCCTCCACGTGACGCACGCGCGTGCCGCCCTCCACGGCCTCGATCTCGAACCAGGCGTGCAGGGCGCGGGGCACGCCGTGCTCCAGGGTGACGTCGATGGAGGTGGGGCGGGTCCAGCGGTAGCGGGTCACGACCGACCCCTTGAGCAGGCCCAGGAAGGTCCCGTCCTCGCGAGCGAGCATCCCGTCGGGGGTGTCGGCGAGCTTCGTGACCCACACCATCTTGGTGTCGGCCTTGGTGTACTGGGCGGGGTCCAGGACGAAGTCGAACACCTCGTCGGGGGTGACCCCCCGCACCACTGCGGTCCCCTCACCTCGGATCATGGGCTCCCCCGTGCTCGGCAGGTGTGCGCGATGCCCAGACACTAGGGCGGCGACGCCCCGGGTACCCCGGGCTCACCGGCCACGAACCCCCCACCCACGCCCCGGGGGCCATTGACCCGGGCGCCCCAGTTGGGCGATTGTTGGGCGGCGCGTGGGGTCGTGGTGAGGGTCGTTTGCCACGGTTGGCGCAAGGGGTGGCGGCTCCACCCGGCCTCTCGGGGGCGGGTGCGGGCAGCCGTCGAGGGGGGATGTCCGATGGCTCATACGTGCCGCGACTACTGCTTCCGCTGCGACCTGCTCCGTTTCCTCCGGGCCGTGCTGTCCCACACCGCTCCCAAGGAGCCCGGGCCCGTCTGACCGCCCTGCGGCGCATATCCCCGATCGGGGGCACACGCGCCAGGCGACCGAGGGCAACGACGGGAGCACCCGCCGGCCTCGACGCCACCACCGTCGGGGTCGGGACCAAAGTCCTTTTGTGGCTCCATCGGGCCCCTTTCTCTCTCCTGCGCGGCTGCGGCCGTCGATGTCTCCACTAGAGCCGCGACCGGCCCTCGCAAGGCGCCGACGGCGTCGGCCGACAGGCAAGGGGGAGGCGGTGCCGCACAGCAACGAGGTGTGCAAGGAGTCGGGTACCTGGACGGGGTGGTGCGGTCACGGCTCGGTCACAGTGGCCCAGGGTGATCGGTTCCCTGAATGCCCCGGGTGCCGGCGAGGCATCGACTGGCACCTCGCCCGGGCCGCCCACGTCCGCCCGCCATCGGTCGTGCGTCGCGTCGACGACGACTGGACCGAAGAAGGCTGGTGGCCGGAGAAGGACGTCGCTCCATGAGCCGGGTGCGGACCCCGAAGGCACCCGTGCGCCCCCCCGACACCGAGGACGACTCCCGTCCAACCGGTCGGATGCGGATCGGCGACTGGTTGGTGAACCACGGCCTGCTCAGCAGGTCCGACGTCGACTCCGCCCTGGCCGAACAGCGGCTGACGGGTGATTCGCTGGGCCAGCTGCTCGTGGCCCGGGGGGTCATCGACGAGGAGGACCTGAGCCGCGCCCTGGCCGGCACCTTCGGGCTCCCCTACCGCGACCTGGCCGAGTCGCCACCGGCGCCCGAGGCCATGACCCGCCTGCCCCAGGCCTTCTGCCGGCGACGGGGCGTCCTGCCCGTCGCCTTCGAAGACGGCCGCCTCATCCTCGCCCTCACCGACCCCGCCGACGTCCTGGCGCTGGACGACGCCCAGGTGGTGGCGGGCTGCGGGGTCGACGCCGTCATCACCACCCCCGGCCAGCTGCGCCTCGCCCTCGACCGGGCCTTCTCCTCGGGATTCTCCCCCCCGAGCGGTGCGGCGCCCGAGGGCGTCGCCGCCGCCATCCCCGCCGTCTCAGACGCCGCCTCGCAGAACGACCTCCGGGGGGAGACGTTCGTGGAGCACCTGCTCGATCGGGCCGTGGAGGCGCGGGCGTCCGACGTGCACCTGGAACCGAGCGGCACCCGCATGCGCGTCCGGTTGCGTGTCGACGGCGTCCTGCACGACGCCGTCGATCTGTCGCCCACGGTGCCGACCGGCACGGTGAACCGCCTCAAGGTCATGACGGGGCTGGACATCGCCGAGCACCGCCGCCCCCAGGACGGCCGTATGTCGTTCGTGGCGTCGGGACGGACCATCGACGCCCGCGTGGCGACGCTGCCCACTGTGCACGGAGAGGCGCTCACCCTCCGCATCCTCGACCGGGACCAGGGTCTGCTCGACGTCGACCGCCTCGGGTTCGATCCCGACGCCCTCGGTCGCCTACGGGCGTCCTACACCCTGCCCTGGGGTCTCATCCTGGCGGTGGGGCCGACGGGTTCGGGCAAATCCACCACCATCTACTCGATCCTCAACGAGATCAACGACCCCTGTCGCAACGTCATCACCATCGAAGACCCCGTCGAGTACGACATCGCCGGGATCAAGCAGACCCAGGTCCATGACCGCATCGGCTACACCTTCGCCGCCGGTCTGCGCTCGATCCTGCGTTCGGACCCCGACGTCATCGTGATCGGCGAGATCCGCGACACCGAGACGGCCCACACCGCGGCCGAGGCTGCGCTCACGGGGCACCTCGTGCTGTCGACGCTGCACGCCAACGACGCCTCGACCGCCACCGCCCGCCTTCTCGAGATGGACCTCGAGCCCTACCTGGTGGCGTCGTCGCTCACCTGCGTCGTGGCCCAGCGCCTGGTGCGGCGGCTGTGCCCCCACTGCCGGCGCCCCTATGAGCCCGAGGGGGACGAGCTGCTGGCCATCACCTCCGTGCTGCCCGACACCGCCGCCACGCCCCCGCTCCTGCCGCTGCCCGAGGGCGGCGGCGACGGACACGGCGAACCGATGGTGCTGTACGCGCCGGGCGGATGTCAGCGTTGCAACCAGACCGGGTACTTCGGACGCGTGGCGGTGTACGAGGTCATGCGGATGACGTCGCGCATCAGGACCCTCGTCCTCGAGCGCTCGTCGGCGGCCCGGATCCAAGAGGCGGCGACCGCCGACGGCATGCAGCAGCTGCGCGAGAACGGCGTGGCGAAGGTCATAGCCGGCGTGACGAGCTTCGCCGAGCTGGCCCGCTGCATCGTGTGACAGCACCGCGGGGCTTCGCTCCCGGCGACGGTCACGACACGGCGCCGGCGGCCGCTTCCAGGACGGCCCCGGCCGACAGGAGCAGCTCCTCGCCACCCGACGGCCCGATGAGCTGGATGCTGGCCGGCAGCGGCCCGTCGCTCGGCACAGGAAGGGCGAGGGCGGGCACGCCGGCCAGATTGACCGGGAGCGTGCAGCGGGCCATGAGCAGCTCCTCGCCACCGTCGATGCGGGGCGGGAAGATGGTGAGGGTCGGGGTGACGATCACATCGACGCGCTCCCACAGGGCCACGAGCTCGGCCCGCCAGCGCCCCTGCACGACGAGGGCGGCGGTGCGCGCCGCGGCGTCGACCGCCGCCCCCAGACCGAGCCTGCCCACCACGTCGGCGCCCACGTGGCCGGGGTGACGGGCCACCAGATCGCCATCGGTCTCCCACGCCTCGACGACCAGGAGGACGCCGGCGGCGACGGTTGCGTCGTGCCACAACGGCACGTCCAGGTCGACCACCTCCCATCCGGTGCGGGCGAGGGCGCCGTCCACGGCCCGGTCGATACGCCCGTCGGCCTCCACCCGGATCCGGCCCACACGCAGGGCCCCGCAGGGGCGGCTGGCGAAACCCGGCTCGAGCAGGGCCATGCCCGTGACCAGTCCGGCCACGTCGCGCGCCATGGGGCCCACGGTGTCGAAGCTCGGCGACAGGGGCCACACCCCGTCGAGGGGGACCCGCCCCCACGTCGTCTTCAGGCCGGCGGTGCCACAACACGCCGATGGGATACGGACCGAGCCACCCGTGTCGGTGCCGTAGGCGACGTCGGCCTCCCCCGTGGCCACCGCCACGGCCGAGCCGCTCGACGACCCCCCGGGAACGAGCGTGGGATCCAGGGGATTGACCGGCGTGCCGTACCAGGGGTTCACGCCCGTCACCCCGAGCGCCAGCTCGTGGAGGTTCGTCCGCCCCACGATGCGCGCCCCCGCCCGGCGGGCGCCGGCCAGGCAGGCGGCGTCGGCCGGCGCCGCCGATGCCTCCTCCACCACCGCCCGGCACCCGGCGGTGGTGAGCACCCCCTCCATGTCGATGACGTCCTTGACCGCCAGGCGCACGCCGGTCCCGGCGGTGTCGAAGCGGGTGATGAACGTCGACATGTCCGGGCTCACCGCCGGCGGTCGGGGGCTCGACGCACGTCGCGCATGCTGCCACAGAGGAGCTATAACGGGTGCCGGGTCGGGCCGCGACCCGGCTGGAAGGGGAGGGCGATGGCCGACGCGGGCATCGCCGCGAGGGCGGGGGGTGGGCCGTGCTGAGCGCGCTGGAGATCTCGAGGCAGGCCACGCTCAAACCGGTCACCAAGATCGCGGCGGAAGCCGGTATCCCCGAGGGCATGCTCGAGCCCTACGGCGAGTTCGTGGCCAAGATCAACCTCGACGCCATCGAGGCCCTGTCGGACCGGCCCCGGGCCCGCTACGTGGTGGTCACCGCCATCACCCCCACCCCCCTGGGCGAGGGCAAGACCACGACCACCCTGGGCCTCGGACAGGCCATGCGCCACATCGACAAGCGGGCCACCCTGGCCATCCGCCAGTCGTCGATGGGACCGACCTTCGGCATCAAGGGCGGCGCCGCCGGTGGCGGGTACAGCCAGGCGGCTCCCTTCGAGGCGCTCAACCTGCACCTGACCGGTGACATGCACGCCGTGACAGCGGCACACAACACGCTGTCGGCCATGCTCGACAACCACCTCCACCACGGCAACGGGCTCGGGGTCGATCTCCACAACGTGACGTGGCGTCGGGTGCTCGACGTCAACGACCGGGCCCTGCGCAACCTCGTCATCGGCCTCGGCACCACCGAGGACGGCGTCCCGCGCCAATCGGGGTTCGACATCACCGCCGCCTCCGAGGTGATGGCGGTGCTCGCCCTGTCGACATCGCTGCGCGACATGCGTGAGCGCCTCGGCCGCATCGTGGTGGCCTACAACGCCCAGGGCGCGCCGATCACCGCCGAGGAGCTGCGCGCCGCGGGGGCCATGACGGTGATCATGCGCGACGCCATCAAGCCCAACCTGCTGCAGACGCTCGAGAACACGCCGGTGCTCGTCCACGCCGGGCCCTTCGGGAACATCGCCCACGGAAACTCGTCGGTGATCGCCGATCTCATCGGCATCCACACCGGCGACTACCTCATCACCGAGGCGGGGTTCGGAGCCGACATGGGGGCGGAGCGCTTCTTCAACATCAAGTGCCGCACGTCGGGCCTCACCCCCGACGCCGCCGTCGTGGTCGCCACCGTCCGGGCCCTGAAGGCGCACACCGGCGCCCACCGGGTGGTGGCGGGCCGGCCGCTTCCGCCCGCGCTGCTCGAGGAGAACCCCGACGAGGTCCACGCCGGGGCGGCCAACCTGCGCAAGCAGATCGACAACGTGCGCGTCCACGGCGTGACCCCCGTGGTGGCCATCAACGCCTTCCCCGAGGACTTCGCCTCCGAGCACGAGGCCATCCGGGAGGTCGCCGCGTCGCTCGGTGTGCGCGCCGCGGTGTGCACCCACTTCACCGACGGCGGCCGGGGGGCGGTCGAGCTGGCCGAGGCCGTGGTGGAAGCGGCCGAGGAGCCGAGCGAGTTCCGCCTCCTGTATCCGAGCGAG
>JBEKVE010000153.1:0-13414 GCA_049514335.1 Acidimicrobiales bacterium | reverse complement strand
CCCTGTTACCGATCCGGGGGGGGCCCTGTCCGGGCCGGCCGGGGCATTAGATTACCGTCATTTGGGGTTGGTGCCCTGGGTGGGTCGTAGGGGGGGTTGGGGAACGGGGGCTGCCGCCGCTGTCGACCGGGGCGGCCCGGGGGGTGGGGCGTCGAGGGTGAACGCCGTCATCGACAACGACCCGTAGGCGTAGCCGTCGATCAGCACCTCCGCCGTCGATCCCGCCGCGTCGGCCAGCCCCGCCAGGTACAGCAGCGGAAGGAAGTGGTCCGGTGTGGGGACGGCGTCGGCGAAGTCGGCGTGACGGCGCAGGTCGACCAGCGCCGCCGGCGCCGTGGTCATGTGCCGGCGGGCCGCGTCGTCGAAGCGCCGGGCCCAGTCCACCCCGGCATCGGGCGTGCCCCAGTTCACACGGCGCAGGTTGTGCACCACATTGCCGCTGGCGATGACGAGGACGCCGTCGGCACGCAGCGGTGCGAGGCGCGCCCCCAGTTCGAGGTGGTATTCGAAGGGCTGCTCGGCGTTCAGAGACAACTGCACCACGGGGATGTCCGCGTCGGGAAAGGCGTGCACGAGCACCGACCAAGTGCCGTGGTCGATGCCCCAGCTGTCACGGTCGAGCCCGATCCAGGTGGGCTTCACCACGTCGGCGACCTCCTCGGACAGAGCGGGGTCGCCGGGGGCCGGGTACTGCACGGCGAAGAGCTCGTCGGGGAAGCCGTAGAAATCGTGGATCGTCTTCGGGCTCGCCATGGCGGTGACCACGGAGGCGTTCACGTACCAGTGAGCCGACACCGCCAGGATGGCCCGGGGTCTCGGCACCGAGGCCCCGAAGACGCGCCACGCCTCGGTGTAACGGTTGCGCTCCAGGGCGTTCATGGGGCTCCCATGGCCAAGGAAGGCGGCGGGCATCGGTGCAGCCATCGCCGGCGACCCTAACCGGCTTCGCCGAAATACCGAGCCAGTCCGCCCAGGCGCTCGACGTCCGACGGGTCACCGTGCAGCGCCGCACCGAGCGGCACCCGTCCGCTGACGGCGTCGACCACCGCCACCGGATCCCCCCGCAGGATCGTCGGTTGCGGCGTCGTGCCGTCGATGGCCCGACCGGCCGTGCCGTGCGTCGTGCCCTGCGACGTCGCCTGCGGCTCGCTGAGACACACGGTGACGGGCCCGTCGCCGCGTCGCAGCCGAACTCCCCCGACCGCGACGTCGAACCGACCGGGCTCGAAGAACGACGCCAGGACGAGCGAGTAGGCGAGCCACACCGGCGCCTCACCGGACTGTTCTTCGACGGTGCGCCCCAGGGGGACGAGCACGTCGCGCTCGTGGATGGTCGAGTCCCACCCGACGTGCACGGCCGACAACCACCACGGCACGCGGCCCGCCGGGGATCGGCTGGGATCGCCGTAACGCGCCGGGTCGACGCGCTCCAGCTCGGTGATCATGGCCTCGGTCGACGACAGGTAGCGCGCCACCACCTCCCGGTCGGGAACGGCCCGGTCGGCGCGCACCGACTCGTCGGGGGTCACGCGGGGATCGAAGCCCCTCAACGTGGCACCGTCGCCCGACCAGATGCGCCGGATGGTGGCGTCGACCCAGACGTCGTGACGGAGCACGTCGGCGACCGTCCAGCCTCGACAGCGCGACAGGGCTGCCAACTCTTCGTCGGTCAAGGCGGCGACCGTCGCTCCGAACCGGCGGCGGTGCCCGATCAGCAGCGCCAGGGTGTGGGCGGGGTCGAAGAGGAACCGGATGTGATCGGCCTGGGGCGCATCGCTCCCCTGGGGCCCGGCGTCATCCACGCCGAGGTCAGTGGTGGGCATCGCCCGAGCCCCCGGCCACCACGGTGACGCCGCTCGGCGCGGGAGGGCGACGGGCCAGGAGGTGCGCCCGGCCGAGCGGGGACACCGACACCATCCGGCCGGCGCCGGGTTCCGAGCGCACGGTGAGAAAGCCCTCGTCGTTGGCGTCCTCCCACACGGTGAGGCGCGGGCACGACGTCCGCCATGCGTCGATGACCTCGTCGTAGGGACGGGCGCTCGGGCCCATCCACTCCAGGAGGTCCAGGATCAGTGCGTCAACGGTGTCGGACGTGGGTGGCTCCGGAGCCCGGGGGACGTGGTCGGCCCAATCGTAGTGTCGCCGATCTGTCGTCGGGCCGGGCCGACCAGGCCGGGCCGACTGGGCTGGGGCCGACTGGGCGGGCCGACTGGGCCTGGGTCGCCGGCAGGTGCGGGCGCGACGCGTGTCGATCAGGATTGAACGGCGTGGTGCTCGGCGTCGGCCACCTCGAGGCGGACCTGGGCCCGCAGGCGGGCGCCTTCGGCCTCGATCACCCGCGTGTCCAGCGTGCCCCGCTCCCCCTCGCCTCCGGGGGCTTCACCGGCGCCGGCCGGGCTGCCGAGCTCGGTCAGGCGCTCGTCTGCGGCTTCGAGAGCCCTGCGGGCCCGTTCCACGTCGATGTCAGCGGCTCGCTCGGCCACCGGGGCGAGCACCACGACGTGCTCGGCGTCGACCTGTACGAAGCCCCCGTGGGCGGCGGCCCGCACCTCGGTGCCGTCCTCTCGCTGGAAGCGGACGGCACCGGGGACGATGGCGCCGATGAGCCGGGTGTGCCCGGGCATGAAGGTGGCGTCTCCCACGTCGGTGCGCAGGATGACGGCGGCCACGTCCTCCTCCAGGAGGACCTCTTCGGGCGTGACGAGCCGGGCGGGGAACGTGGGCACGGTGGCCTCAGGCCCCTTCGGACTCGAGCTTCTTGGCCTTCTCGAGGACGGACTCGATGCCACCCACGTTCAGGAACGCCTGCTCCGGCACATCGTCGACATCGCCGTTGAGCAACGCCTCGAAGGACTCGACGGTCTCCTGAATAGGCACGTTCACGCCCTTCAACCCGGTGAACACCTCGCCCACGTTGAAGGGCTGGGACAGGAAGCGCTGGATCTTGCGGGCCCGGGTCACCGTCAGCCGGTCCTCTTCGGAGAGCTCGTCGAGTCCCAGGATGGCGATGATGTCCTGGAGCTCACGGAATCGCTGCAACACCCCCTGCACCCGGCGGGCCACGTCGTAGTGACGCTCCCCGACGATCTCGGGGGCGAGGATGTTCGACGACGACGCCAGGGGGTCCACCGCCGGGTAGATGCCGAGCGACGCGATCTGGCGCGACAGCTCGGTGGTGGCGTCGAGGTGCGTGAACGTGGTGAACGGGGCGGGGTCGGTGTAGTCGTCGGCGGGGACGTAGACGGCCTGCACCGAGGTGATGGAGCGCCCCCGGGTGGAGGTGATGCGCTCTTGGAGCTCCCCCATCTCGTCGGCCAGGGTGGGCTGGTAGCCCACGGCCGAGGGCATGCGGCCGAGCAGGGTCGACACCTCGGACCCCGCCTGCACGAAGCGGAAGATGTTGTCGATGAACAGGAGCACGTCCTGGCTCTTCACATCACGGAAGTACTCGGCCATGGTGAGGGCGGCCAGGCCCACGCGCAGGCGCACGCCGGGAGGCTCGTCCATCTGCCCGTAAACGAGGGCGGCCCGCTCGATGACGCCCGATTCCTGCATCTCGAGCCACAGGTCGGTGCCCTCGCGGGTCCGCTCCCCCACGCCGGCGAAGACCGACACGCCGCCGTGCTGCGTGGCCACACGGTTGATCATCTCGAGGATGAGCACGGTCTTGCCCACGCCGGCTCCACCGAACAGGCCGATCTTCCCACCCTGCACGTAGGGCTCCAGGAGGTCGATGACCTTGATACCCGTTTCGAACATCTGCGAGCGGGGCTCGAGCTCGCTGAAGGGCGGGGCGTCGCGGTGGATCTCCCACCGGTCCTCGGGCTCGGGAAGCGTCGCCGTGTCGAGCGGCTGGCCGAGCACGTTGAAGACGTGGCCGAGCGTGGTGTCGCCCACCGGCACGGTCAGGCCGCGGCCGGTGTTGCGCACCACCGCCCCGCGGGTGAGACCGTCGGTTGGCTTGAGGCAGACACACCGGACGCGACCCTCCCCGGTCTGCTGGGCGACCTCGGCGGTGACCGTGATCGTCTCCCCCTCGAGCTCGAGGTCGGTCTCGACCGCCCAGTTGAGCTCGGGAAGGCCGTGGGGTGGGAATTCGACGTCGATGACGGGGCCGGCGATGGCGACGACGCGCCCGTCGGGGAGCGCGACCTCCTCCGTCGAGGTGGGCTCCGGAGCTGTGGTGGTCATGCGGGCGGTTCCTCTCTGCTTCCTGGTGTTCCCGGTGCGGCTTCTTAGGAGTGCGAGTCGGCCTGGCGAAGTGCCTCGGCCCCCCCGACGATCTCCATGATCTCGGTGGTGATGGAGTCCTGCCGGGCCCGGTTCATCTGACGGGTGAGCGTCGTGACCAGGTCCTCGGCGTTGTCGGTGGCGGCGGCCATGGCGCGCTGACGGGCCGTGTGCTCGCTGGCGGCCCCCTCGAGCAGCGCACCGAAGACAGCCGATTCCACGTAGCGCGGCACCAGCTCGAGGAGCAGATCCGGAGACTCCGGCTCGAACTCGACGTACCCCTCGCGCTCGGCGCGCTCCTGCTCCTCGGCGTCGTCCTCGGCGGTGGGCTCGGGCAGAGGGAGCAGCTGTCGTGTCTCCACCGACTGGGTGCCCGCCGACAGAAAGCGCGTCGACACCACCAGGACCTGGTCCACCTCTTCGGACAGGAACGTCGGGGCCAGGATGTCGGCCACGCGGCGGGCGTCCTCGAAGGTCGGTCGGTCGGAGAACCCGGTGAGCGACTGCTCGACGTCGATGCTGCGGAACCGGAAGAAGGTCTGCGCCTTTCGGCCCACCGTCACCAGGCGGTACTCGGGCCCGTCGCCCGATGACCCGCGCAAGGTGCGCTCGACGGAGCGCAGGACGTTGGCGTTGTACGCACCGCACAGGCCGCGGTCGGCGACCACCGCCAGCACGAGCACCTTGGCCGGGGCGTCGGGCACGCCGAGCAGCCGGCCGGCGTGGTGGCCGGCGTCGGCGGCTGCCTCGCGCAGGACCTCGGCGATGCCGTGCTGGTACGGGGCGGCGGCGGCGATGCGCCCCTGGGCCCGCACGATCTGCGACGCGGCGATGAGCTCGAAGGCGCGCGTGATCTTCTGCGTCGACTTGACCGTGCGGATGCGACGCCGCAGGACCCGTTCCTGCCCTCCTGGCATCGGTCAGATCACCTCTTTGGAGAACGACTGCTTGAACTCCTCGAACGCGGCGGTGAGCGCCGCAGTCTCGGGGAGGCTGCCCTCGGAGCGGATGTGGGCGAGGAGCTCGGGGTGCCCGGCGCGCAGGAAGTCGAGAAGTTCGGTCTCGAAGCGGCGCACCTCGGACACGGGCACGTCGTCGACCCATCCGTTCGATCCGGCGTAGATCACGAGGACCTGCTCCTCGACGGGCAGGGGGGCGTTCTGGGGCTGCTTGAGCAGCTCGGTGAGGCGGTAGCCGCGGTCCAGCTGGGCCTGGGAGACCTTGTCGAGCTCGGAACCGAAGGTGGCGAACGCCTCGAGGTCACGGAACTGGGCGAGGTCGATCTTGAGGCTGCCGGCCACCGACCGCATGGCCTTCACCTGGGCGGCGCCCCCCACCCGGGAGACCGAGATCCCCACGTTCATGGCTGGGCGGACACCGGCGTAGAACAGCTCGGACTCGAGGTAGATCTGGCCGTCGGTGATCGAGATGACGTTGGTGGGGATGTAGGCCGCCACGTCGCCACCCTTGGTCTCGATGATGGGCAGCGCCGTGAGCGAGCCCCCGCCCTTGGCCTCGGACAGCTTGGCGGCCCGCTCGAGGAGCCGGCTGTGGAGGTAGAAGACGTCGCCCGGGTAGGCCTCGCGGCCGGGCGGGCGGCGCAGCAGGAGCGACAGCTGGCGGTAGGCCTCGGCCTGCTTGGAGAGGTCGTCGTAGACGATGAGGGCGTGCTCGCCGTTGTCCATCCAGTGCTGGCCCATGGCGCACCCCGCGTACGGCGCGATGTATTTGAAGGGGGCGGGCTCCGACGCCGGGGCCGCCACGATCACCGTGTACTCGAGCGCGCCGTGGGCGCTCAGGGTGGCGACGGTCTGGGCGATCGACGACCCCTTCTGGCCGATGGCGACGTAGATGCACTTCACCCCCTGACCCTTCTGGTTCAGGATGGTGTCGATGGCGACGGTGGTTTTGCCCGTCTTGCGGTCGCCGATGATGAGCTCGCGCTGACCCCGCCCGATGGGCGTCATGGAGTCGATGGCCTTGATCCCCGTCTGCAACGGCTCGTGGACGGGCTGGCGGTCGACGATGCCCGGCGCCTGGATCTCCATGCGGCGCATGACCGGGTCGACGAGGGGCCCCTTGGCGTCGATGGGCTGGCCCAGGGGGTCCACCACCCTCCCGAGGAGCCCGTCGCCCACCGGGACCGACAGGATGCGGCCCGTCGCCCGCACCAACTGCTCCTCCTCGAGGTGCGCACCCATGCCGAGGATGACCGCCCCGATGGTGTCCTCGTCGAGGTTGAGGGCCAGGCCTACGGTGCCGTCCTCGAATTCGAGGATCTCGTTGACCGCGGCGCGCGGCAGGCCGGAGATGCGGGCGATGCCGTCGCCCACCTCGGTGATGCGGCCCACCTGCTCGGCCCCCACCTGCGGGGTGTACTCGGCGACGTGGCGCTTCAATGCGGCCGAGATCTCGTCGGGGTTGATGGTCAGCTCTGCCATCAGGCTCGTGCTCCTCGCATGGTCGTGTCAGGCCGGAGGAGGTGCTCCTCCAGCTGCTCCAATCGGTGCAGGGCGCTGGCGTCGACGAGCAGATCGCCGATCTGGACCACGGCGCCACCCAGAAGGGCCGCGTCCAGGGTGATCTGCAGCTCGACCGGCCCGTGCGTCAGGTGCTCCAGCGCATCGGTCATCTGCTGCTGCTCATCGGCGTCGACCGGCATGGCGGCGCGTACCCGGGCGACGCGCCAGCCCCGCGCCTGCGCCGCCTGCTCCACCAGCCAGTCGAGGGCGACCGGCAGATCGCGGACGTGGCCCTGCACCACGACCAGGGCCAGCCGCGCGGTGGCGGGCGTGACCTTGCCGTCGAGCAGATCGTGCACCAGCCCGGCGCGCTGCTCGGAAGGCACCGTGGCGTCGGCCAGCGCCCGGGCCAGGGCGGAGTTGGACTCCACGATACGGGCGAAGCGGAACAGCTCGTCCTCGACCTCCTCGAGGCCGGCGGTGTCGCTGATCCCCTCGAAGATCGCCGCCGCATAGCCCGCGGCGTAGTGCCGCCACTCGGTGCGGCCCCGGATGGGCTCCTCGGCAGCGAGCTCCTGGGGTCTGAGATCGTGCATGTGCCGGGCCAGCTCGTACAGCTCGTGCAGGACGGTGGGGAACGCGTCGGCCCGCTCTGCCTCGACCGCCCGCAGCACCAGGCGGAGCGCCACGGGGTGCACGCGGGCCCGCAGCAACTCGTCGAGCACCGCCCGGCGGGCCTCGACGGGCACGCCGAAGTCGGTGAGGGTCACAGCCAGCACGTTGGTGCGCGACACCAGGTGCGCCACCGCATTGAGCTGGTCGGCGATCTCGCCGCCGACGCNNNNCCCCTTCGCTCCGACCGGCTGCCGGATCAGCCCTGGGCGCCGGCGGCCGGCGACCGGAGCACGGCGACGGCCTCGTCGATCAAGTCGCGGTGCGCGGCAGGGTCGATCTCACGTCCGATGACCTGGCGGGCCACAGACAGCACCAGCGTCCCCACCTGGGCCGTGACTTCCTCCACGGCGCGCTGGCGGGCGAGGGTAATCTCCGATTGCGCCGAGTTGACCAGGCGTTCGTTCTCGCGCTGGCCCTTGTCCTCGGCCTCGCTCACCAGCCGCTGGGCGGTGCGGTTGGCCTGCGCCAGGATCTCGCGTGCCTGCTGGCGGGCCTCGTCGATGATCCCCTCGCGCTGGGCGCGCGTCTCCTCGGCCTCGGCCCGGGCCCGGTCCGCCGTCTCGAGGGCGTTGCGGATCTGCTCCTGGCGCTCGGTGAGCGCCTTGTTGAGCGGTGGCAGGACGTACTTGGCCAGGAAGCCCAGCACGATGAGGAAGGCGACGATCTCGACGATGAGGGTCGCGTTGGGAATGAGGAAGTTGCTGCTGGCGATCATGTCAGCCTCTGCTCGGTTCGGTTTTCGGATCGGCTCGGGGCGCGGCGGTCACAGCCGGCGACGCGGGAGCGCCCGATCACGGACCGCCCTTCTTGTAGAGGGAGAACACGAAAAGCGCGGTGAAGGCCAGGTTGATGAAGTACATGGCCTCCACCAGACCGACGGTGAGGAACATGATGGTGAACAGCCGTCCCTGTGCCTCCGGTTGCCGGGCGACGCCGGCGATGGTCTGGCTGCCGGCGAGACCGTCGCCGATGGCGGCGCCCACGGCGCCGCCCCCCATCAGCAGGCCGCCGCCGACCATGGCACCCGCGAGGCTGATCGCGTGGTCGAGCCCTGTATCTGACATTGGTGGTGCTCCTTTTTGCTCTGTGGTGTCGGAAGGATCTTTTGGTTCTGACGCGACGGTCCGGCGCGCGGTGCGCTAGTGCGCGTCGCTCATGGCGCTGTCGAAGTAGAGGATGGTGAGGAGGGCGAAGATGAACGCCTGGATGGCCCCGATGGCGAGGTCGAACACCTTCCACACCGGGTTGAGGAAGATGGTCAGCACGTCACCGATGGGGACGTGGGAGATCGTCCATACGCCCAGGGCGGCGATGAGCGCCAGCATGAGGCCGCCCGACAGCAGGTTGCCGAAGAGACGGAGGGCGAGCGTCAGGGGTTTGGCGATCTCCTCCACCCCGTTGATGAAGATGTTGACGGGGAAGAGGAACTTGGGGAAGGGCTGGCTGACGTAGTGCTTCACGTAGCCCTTCAGGCCCCGGACCCGCACCGATGCGATGTGTACGGGGATGATCACCACAAGGGCCAGGGCCAGGGTGACGTTGATGTCGCTCGTGGGCGTGCCCAGCCACTCGATCTCCGATCCGATGCCCAGCACGGAGAACCAGTTGGCCACGAGGATGAAGACGAACAGGGCGAGCGCCAGGGGTACGACCGCCGCCCCCCGTGGCCCGATCGACCCCTCGACCTGCGTCTGGATGGCCTCGACCCCCATCTCCCATGCCAGCTGGAGCTTGCCCGGCACACCGCTCGTGGCCCGTGACCGCAGGTACAGGCCCATGACGACGACGATGGCGATGGCCGCGGCCGTCGACCAGATGGTGTCGAGGTCGAGCCCGTCGCGCTGGACATGGGTGCCCACGTTGATGTTGGCGGCGAGGAAATGCACGGCGCTCATCATGCGTCGTCATCCTCGTCCACGAGGGCGGTGCCCATGGTGGTGTCGCCCATGAGCGGGTGGCGGAGCATGGAGACCACCACGTTGCCGAGCAGCGTGAACTGGAACACGGCCAGGCCGACGAGGATGCCGAAGCCGAGCTGCTCGACGAAGAACGTGATCCCCAGGGCGATGACGCTGATCACCCCGAGCCGGCCGAGGGTGTTGACGGCCAGGGGGCGGCGCTGGTTCTCGTCCGATCGCGACGAGGCCTTGACCGTCGCCCGGGAGATGAGCCGGAAGTTCACGAGCGCCATCGAGAGCCCGATGCACACCCCCAGCCCCACCAGGGGGTAGCCGGCGACGATGCCGATGACGAGGGCGGCCGCACCCACCACGCACCCGGTCAGCACCGTACGGCGCGCCACCATCGAGATCTGGGGCAGGGAGAAATTCGAGAACAGGTTCACCACGGCCGTGCCCCTTCGTGCTCGACCATCGCCCGCCATGGGCCGCCGATGGTCAGAGGTACCGACGGATCTGCCGCACCGTGCTCGCCACGGCCGCGGCGATCCCCACCGCCAATCCGACCAAGGTCCCCACCGGGCTGCTGTGGAGCCATGCGTCGAAGCCGAGGCCCGCACCCAGGCCGATGCCGATCATGAGAGCCGAGGCGATCCCGATGGACATGAGGTCGAAGACCCTCGGCTGGGGCTTTCCCTCCATGTCCTGTCGCTCGGCGCGCGTCGCTCAGAGCGTAGGTGTCGTGCATTGCCAGGGCAGACCTGAGATCACTCGGCGAGCCCGGCGCTCGCACCGGCTGCAAACACGGACGGCACTCCGTCATTGGTACCGAAGGGGAGCCGCAAGCGCACACCACAATCATCGCATCCACGCGTCGCGCGCGGCAAAACGACGGAGCGGCGAGCTATTTGCGCTCTACAAAGGACCTTTTGTCCGCCGCCGTTCCCTCGATCCCCGCTGCCCCCGCGTACCCGGGTCCCCTGTCGACGGTGCCCGGGGCTGAATTGGCTGGACCGCCCGCACGGCCCGGCGGCGACGCCACGGGCCGGGCGGTCTCGGTGGTCCGGCTGATCGGAGGGGTGCCGCCGAGCGGCCCGGCCCCGCTCGCCGGCACGTCCCGGGGTCGGGCCCCGACCACGGGAAGCGGGCCGGTCGGGTCCATCTCGGTCGGGACCGCCTCGGTCGGGAACCCACTGGTCAGGACGGAGTCCATCGGGAGGCCACCGGCAGGGAGGCCACCGGCAGGGAGGCCACGGGTCGGCACCGGCTCGAGTGGGACGCCTCCCGTGGGGACGGTGTCGGCGTCGGGCGCTCCTTGACCGTCGCTCGCGCCGTCCTCCTCGCCGGTCCCGTTTCCGTCGGCACTCTCCTTGCGCAGTCCCGGGTGGAGCAGCGTGTACAGGGCCAGGCCGAGGCCGATGACCCCGAAGGGGATGACAGCGTTGCCCTGCTTGTCGAACAGGGGATAGAGCAGGAATCCGGACAACACCGCCGTCCACGCCCACAGGATGGCGACGGTGCGCCGGGGGCCGTGCCCGAGCCGAAGGAGCCGGTAGTGGACGTGGTCGAGGCCCGGGGTGTGGAACGGGGTCCCGCGGGCGGTTCGCCGGACGAAGGCGAACGCCATGTCGGCCAGGGGTACGCCCAGGATGAAGACCGGGATGAACAGCGGGGCGAAGAAGAAGTACGTCTGGCCGCTGATGTCCGGGGTGCGCCCACCGATGACCATGGTCGAGGCGGCCATGAGCAGACCGAGGAACAGCGCGCCGGCGTCACCCATGAAGGCGCGCGCCGGATGGAGGTTGTGGGGCAGGAACCCCAGGCACACGCCGAAGGCGACGACGGCGATGAGGGGGCCGAGGTTGTCGGAGGGCAGGTACCCGAGGACCTCGAGGCGCAGGCCGTACACGGCCAGCGCACCCGAGGCGATGGCCACGATGCCCGTGGCCAGGCCGTCGAGACCGTCGATGAGGTTGACGGCGTTGGTGATCACGATGACCCACAGGGCGGTGAGCAGGGGGGTCACGTCGGGCGAAAGCACGAAGAAACCGACGAAGGGGACCTTGAACTGGAACATGGTGACGCCCAGGAAGACGAGCACCATGGCGGCGAGGACCTGCCCCGCCATCTTGGCCGGGGCCGACATGTCGCGGATGTCGTCCATCAGCCCCACGCAGAAGATGACGGCCGCCCCGAGCACGAGGCCGAGCGGCTCCGAGGACCCCTGGAACAGCCCTTGGAGCTGCGGCAGCTGGGAGGCCACCAGGATGGCCAGCAGGAAGGCGAGGAACATGGCCACGCCGCCGCCGTAGGGGGTGGTCCGGGCGTGGATGCGGCGCTCGTCGGGCGTGACGACGAACCCTGCCCGCAAGGCGAAGCGCCGGATCGGGAACATGCAGAGAAAGGTGCCGACGGCCGCCACCGCCGCCACCACCAGGTAGGCCCCGAGGGGGGGCACGAGGTCAGCCGCCTCCGCTCGACCGGGCCGGGGTCCCTCCGGCGAGCTGCGGATAGGGCGGGAAGTCGGCGCACAGGTCGAAGACCTCGTCGCGCACCCGGCGCAACGCGTCGTCGTCGGAGCGGGCGCGCAGGGCCCGGCCGATCAGTCCGGCGATGCGGGCCATCTCCCCCGGGCCCATCCCCGTGGTGGTCTGGGCGGCGGTCCCCAACCGGAGCCCCGAGGTCACGAAGGGGGACCGGGGGTCGTCGGGGATGGTGTTGCGGTTCAGGGTGATGCCGGCCCGGTCGAGCACCTCCTGGGCCACCTTGCCGGTCAGCTCGGCGTCGAAGGAGCGGAGGTCGAGCAGCACGAGATGGTTGTCGGTCCCCCCGGACACGAGCCGGAAGCCCTCGGCGGCAAGGGCCGACGCCAGGGCCCGGGCGTTGTCCACCACCGCCGCCGCGTAGCTCCGGAAGGACGGCTGCGCCGCCTCGTGGAAGGCCACCGCCTTGGCCGCCACCACATGCTCGAGGGGTCCGCCCTGCAGGCCGGGGAACACCGCAGAGTCGACGGCCTTGGCCAGCTCGGCACCGCACAGGATGGCCCCGCCCCTCGGTCCCCGCAGTGTCTTGTGGGTGGTGAGGGTGACCACGTCGGCCACCCCCACGGGATTGGGGTGCACGCCCCCCGCCACCAGGCCGGCGGGGTGGGCGATGTCGAACATGAGGCGGGCACCGACGGCGTCGGCGATCTCCCGGAATGGTTCGGGGTCGATGAGGCGCGGGTAGGCGGTGGCGCCGGCCACGATGAGCTTGGGCCGCTCGCGCTTGGCCGCGTCCGCCACCTCGTCGAGATCGATGATCTCGCCCGGGCGGTCGGGGTCCGACGACGCCGGCGTCACGCCGTAGGCGACGAAGCGCCAGATCTTGCTCGTGATGCTGGCCGGCGATCCGTGGGTGAGGTGGCCGCCCTGGTCGAGGCGCATGGCCAGCACCGTGTCACCGGGCTCGAGCAGGGCTTGGTAGACGGCCAGGTTGGCGACCGCACCGGCGTGGGGCTGCACGTTGGCGTGCTCGGCGCCGAACAGCGACGTGGCCCGCCGTCGCGCCAGGTCCTCGACCTCGTCCACCACCTGGTTGCCGCCGTAGTACCGGCGCCCCGGATACCCCTCGGCGTACTTGTTGGTGAGCACCGACCCCGAAGCCGCCAGCACGGCCGGGGAGGTGAAGTTCTCCGACGCGATCAGCTGCAGGGTGGTCGACTGGCGATCGGCCTCGGCCGCCAGCAACGCCGCCACCTCGGGGTCGTCGACCAGCCACCGGTCGAAGGGCGACGCCGCCCGCCCCCCACCGCTTCGTGCCTCGGTCATGTCGTCCTCTCCGATCGTGGCGCGCCCGGCTCAGCGGAGCTCGAGGGCGGCGATCTCGGCGATGCGGTGGTCGTGGCGGCCCCCGGCGGGTTCGGTGGCCAGGAAGGCGTCGATGGCGTCCTTGGCCACCTCCGTCCCCACCATGCGGCCTCCCATGCACACCACGTTGGCGTGGTTGTGGGCGCGAGCCAGGCGGGCGGTGGTGACGTCGTGGACCACGGCGGCGCGCACGCCGTCGATCTTGTTGGCGGCGATGGCGATGCCGATGCCCGTGCCGCACGTGCACACGCCGAGCTCGGCCTGGCCCTCGGACACCGCCCGGCCCACGGCGGCGCCGAAC
>JBEKVE010000152.1:0-7551 GCA_049514335.1 Acidimicrobiales bacterium | reverse complement strand
GCGGGGACCCGCTCTTGCTTTTCCCCGCCGACCTGGGCCGGCGTCATCACCTCGGGGGCGGCATGACGATAGCGTTGTGCCCGTGTTGCCACGTGGCGCCGTGATCCGAGGGGGCTCCTGAGATGAGCACCGTTCTCGAGGTCTCCGGCCTCACCACCGAATTCCACCTCCGCACCGCCAACGTGGTCGCCGTGGACGACGTGTCGTTCCACGTCGAGGAGGGGGAGTGCGTCGGGGTCGTGGGGGAGTCCGGCTGCGGCAAGACCACGACCGGTCTGGCCATCATGCGGCTCCTCCCGAACGTCGGTTACATCACCGGAGGTTCGATCAAGCTCCTCGGCCGCGACGTCGTGCCTCTGCGCGAGAAGGAGATGTGCAAGGTCCGGGGCAACGACGTGGGCATGATCTTCCAGGACCCGCTCACGTCTCTCAATCCCACCATGAAGATCGGGCGCCAGATCGCCGAGAGTGTGCGGCTCCACCGAGGCGCCTCCAAGGCCGAGGCGCGTGACCGGGCCCTCGAGGTCCTGTCACTGGTGGAGATGCCACGACCGAGAGAGCGCCTCGACGCCTACCCCCACCAGCTGTCGGGCGGTCTGCGCCAACGCGTCATGATCGCCATGGCGCTCGCCTGCGAGCCGAAGCTCCTCATCGCCGACGAGCCGACCACGGCTCTCGATGTCACCATCCAGGCCCAGATCCTCGATCTCATCGACGACCTGCGCCAGCGCCTCAAGATGGCCGTCGTGCTCATCACCCACGACATGGGGGTCATCGCCGGTCGTACCGACCGGGTACTGGTCATGTACGCCGGCCGGATCGTGGAGGAGGCGTCAACCTCCCAGATGTTCACCGCCATGCGGCACCGGTACTCCGAAGCCCTGCTGGCCTCGGTCCCCAAGCTGGACCAGGACTCCTCGGTGCCCCTGCGCAGCATCGCCGGACTGCCGCCGGACTTGTCGCAGCCCATGACGAGCTGCCGGTTCGCCCCGCGTTGCCGTTACGCCCACGACGACTGCTGGGCCGCCGACCCCCCCTTGGAGCACCAGGCGGGCAGCGCTCCGGGGCATCTGGCCGCCTGCTTCCAC
Source organism: Acidimicrobiales bacterium (assembly GCA_049514335.1). Classification (GTDB taxonomy): domain Bacteria; phylum Actinomycetota; class Acidimicrobiia; order Acidimicrobiales; family UBA8190; genus JBEKVE01. The sequence goes on along the minus strand of JBEKVE010000152.1, from coordinate 6,463 downwards.
CCGACGGGGACCGACGAGGACGCCGAGCACGCCTCGGCTGCATCCTCGGCGGCCGTCGCCGCCGGCGACGTCGTCCTCGGCGCCGAGGTGGGTCCGGACCAGGAAGTGCTCACCCGTCATCGCCGGCGCGACGAATTCCTGGCCTCCCAGCCCGTGCTCCTCAGCGTCGAGGGCCTGGTGAAGGAGTTCCCGGTGACGTCGGGGGCGCTGTTGCAGCGCCGCGTCGGAAGCGTCAAGGCCGTCTCGAACGTGTCGTTCACCGTGCGCGAGGGCGAGACCTTCGGACTGGTGGGGGAGTCGGGGTGTGGCAAGACGACCATCGGCCGACTGGTGGTCGCCCTGGAGCGGGCCAACGCCGGGCGCATCGTGTTCGACGGCATGGACGTCCATGCGCTTCGGGGCAAGGAGCTCCGCCAGCGGCGACGCGACCTCCAGATCATGTTCCAGGACCCCTACGCGTCGCTCGACCCGCGCATGCGGGTGGGGACCATCCTGCGTGAGCCGTTGGTCGTTCAGGGCATCGGGTCGAGCGAGGAGCGGTCGGCCAAGATCAGCGCACTGCTCAACGAGGTCGGGCTCAGTGCCAAGGCGGCGGACCTCTACCCGCACGAGTTCTCCGGCGGGCAGCGCCAGCGGATCGGGCTGGCCCGGGCCCTGGCGCTCGAGCCCCGTCTGATCGTCGCCGACGAGCCCGTCTCGGCCCTCGACGTGTCCATCCAGGCGCAGATCCTCAACCTTCTGAAAGAGCTGCAGGTTCGACACGGGCTGACGTACATCGTGATCTCGCACGACCTCGCCGTGGTGAAGTACGTGGCGGACTCCATCGGGGTCATGTACCTGGGCAAGTTGGTCGAGGTGGGACCCTCGGAGCGCGTGTACGACTCCACCGCCCACCCGTATACCCGGGCGCTGATCGACGCCATTCCCGAGCCCGACGTCCAGCGGGCCCAGGGCAAGCCGGTGGGCCACATCCGCGGCGAGCTGCCGTCGGCGCTCAACCCTCCGACGGGGTGCCGCTTCCGGACGCGCTGCCCGCTGGCGCAGGACGTGTGTGCCGAGGAGGAGCCACCGTTGCGCCCCTTCGGTCCGGCACACATGGCGGCGTGCCACTTCCCGTTGCAGACACCGGTGGCGAGCGCGACCGGGAACGCGGTGCCGACCGCCGTGGGCCTTCCTGCCTCACCCGTCGCGGGCTGACCTGCTCTAGCGACGCTGCAGCCGGACCTCGAGGGAGTCCCGGAGGGCGTCGCCCACGAAGTTGAAGGCCACGACCACGAGCACGATGCACAGCCCGGCCGGATAGATCTGCCACCAGTAGTTGGCGGTGATGTCGTTGATGCCGTACGTGAGCATCGTGCCCCAGTCGGTCTGGGGTGCAGGCACGCCGAGCCCGAGGTACCCCAGTGCCGCCAGCAGCAGGATGGCGTCTGCCACCTGGAAGGTGGCGTTCACGATGATCGTGCCGATGGCGTTGGGCAGGATGTGCCGGAGCACGATCCTGCTTCTCTTTCCGCCCATCACTCGCACTGCCTGCACGTACTCGCGGACCCGCAGCGTGAGCGTCTCGCCGCGGATGAGGCGTGCCGGGACGAGCCAGGACACCAGGGCGATGATGATGATGAGGACGATCACGGTGGGGTGGAAGATCACCGCCAGGACGATGAGCAGGAAGAGGAAGGGGATGGAGAGCAAGGTGTCCACGATGCGCATCATGAGCGCATCGATCCACCCGCCGAAGAAGCCCGACACCGCACCGTAGAGCGCGCCGAACGACGTCCCGAGGAGGGCGGCGGCCAGCCCCACCAGGAGCGAGTTCTTCCCGCCGAACATGAGCCGGCCGAGGATGTCGAAGCCCGAGTTGTCGGTGCCGAGCGGATTCGTGGAACTCGGCGGGGAGTTGGCCGGCGTGTTGCTCACCAGCGCGGCCTGAGCGTTCGTCTGGTTGGTGTGGTAAAAGACCGGCCCCAGCCAGCAGAACAGGATCATCAACACGATGACGACGAGGCCGACCACCGCCAGCTTGTTCTCCCGGAAGACCCGCACGATCTGACGGAGCATTCCGCCGGTCGAGATCGCTTCGCCGCCCTCGGGGCCCATCGCGCCCGGGGTGGCGCCGTTGCCGGACGCGGTGCCGGCAACGGGAACGCCCACCACCTCCTCCACCAGGGGCGTCTCGGACCAGGGCGAGCCGGTCACGTCGCGTTCGTCACCGACTGGCATAGCGGATCCTCGGATCGATCAGGGCGTACAGGACGTCGGCGATGAACGAGCCCACGACGGTGGCGAGGGTGGCGACCAGCGCCGTGCCGAGCAGGAGGGGGACGTCGGTCTGCAGGGCCGCCTGGTAGGTCAGCAGGCCCATGCCCGGGTAGTTGAAGACCGTCTCGGTGATGATCGCACCGCTCACGATGGCGGGGATGGAGAGCCCGATCAGCGTCACGATGGGGATGAGGGCGTTGCGCAGGGCGTGGAGGAACAGGACGCGACGGGGGCCGGCCCCCTTGGCGCGGGCGGTACGGACGTAGTCCTCGGTCATGGCCTCCATCATCGAAGAACGCATGTAGCGGCTGAACGAGGCGATGGTGATGGCCGCCAGCGTGAGCTCCGGCAGCACCAACGCGCGCGGATCACCGAGGATGGCGCCGACGGTCTGGCCCTGTGGCGCCTCCACCGAGAAGAGGTGGATGTCGACGGCGAAGTACAGGATGAGCAGGCCGCCGAGGAGGAAGGCGGGCATTGCGTACCCGACGAACGAGACGCCGGTGAGCACGTAGTCGATGGGCTTGTTGCGCCGCACCACCTGCAGGATCCCGAGAGGGATGGCCACGATCAGGGCCAGGACGGTCGAGATCCCCACGAGCACCAAGGTCTTCGGGAGTCGTTCTTCGATGAGGGCCGTGACCCCTTGGTTGGACTTGTACGAGTAGCCCAGGTTGTGGTGCCACACGAGGTCCTTCAGGTAGATCCAGAACTGGATCGGGATCGCCCTGTTGTACCCGTTCACCTGGTTGAACTGGGCGATCTGCTGCTTGGTGGCCCGTGTGCCGATGGCGGCCCGGGCGAATCCCCCGGGGATGAGGTGCGCCAGGAGGAACACGAGAAGCAGGACGAGCACGGTGACGATTAAGGCCTGCACGACCCGTCTGACCAGGAACCCGATCATCTCGGCCGCACGCTAGCGCGGAACCACCCCGGCCCACCGTGTACTGCGCGTCGGACCGGGGTGGTTCGCATCACCAGGTTTAGGTGGCCTGAGCCACACTCCTACTTGACGTAGTACCAGTCCTCCGGAGTGACGGTGGACAGGGGGTTCTGCGGGGTGACGCCCCGCAGGTTGTTCTGGATCTCCGTGAGGGACTGCACCTGGTCCGGCAGGTAGATGACGGGGACCTGCTTGGCCAGGTAGTTCTCGTAGTTGTCCAGCGATGCACTGGTGAAGTCGGTGGCCTTGATGTTGGCGTCGTCCGTGGCGTCGGAGTAGCTGCCGTAGTTGGCCACCGCACCGGTGGCGAACAGCTCCTCACCGGTGGGGTAGACGTCGGGCGAGTACACCCAGCTCCCGGCCCAGTCCTCCATCTCCCATGTGCAGCTCGGGCCCGGGGTGCAGGCCGTTGCGTTGCCGATCACCGTGTCGAAGGTCGACGTGGTCTCGTTGATGTGGATGCCTGCCGACTCCCACGACGAGATCTCGTCGTTGACCGCTTCGGTCTGCGTGGTGATGCCCGTAGCGAACTGCAGGTCGAGCGACAGCGGCGTTCCGGCGGGAATGCCGGCGCCGCACTCGTCTGACCCCGTGCCGGGCTTGGTGCAGGTGTCGGTGCCCCCGGCCTTGATGGACCAGCCGTGCGAGGACAGGAGATGCTCTGCCGCCGATTGGCTGTAGGGGTAGGGGTTCGTCTTCTCTCCCGACGACAGGAAGCTCGTCACCGGCAGCACGGGGACGGGGCCGTACTCCGGCGCCCCGTAGCCCTTGAAGACCTTCTGGATGATGGCCGGCTGGTCGACCAGGGTCTGCATGGCCTGGCGGAAGTAGAGCTGGGACATGATCTTGCCCGCCGTGCCGCCGTTACCGGTCGAGTTGAAGTTGAGTGGGAAGTAGGCGAATTCCCAGCCGTAGTACTCGTTCAGGTAGAAGTCCGAAAGCCGCGAGTCCTGCGCCGCCACCACCTCCGGGTTCGTCGTGGCCTTGGAGACGTTGGCGAGAGGGAGGTAGCCGACGTTGAGCTTCCCACCCAGCAGGGCGTTGTACTCCGTGGGCTCGTCGGTGAACGGCGCCTCGACGAACTTGGCCAGCTTCGGCTTGACCGGACCGGAGTAGCTCGAGTTGGGCTCCATGGTGACGTTGCCCGTGGCGTCGAAGGAGGTCAGGTGCCAGGGCCCGTCCACGATCTGCCACAGCGGGTTCGTGGCGTAGGTGGAGAAGGAGTTGTTGGCGGCCTTGGGGTTCGAGGGGTTGTAGCCCGCCTCCGTGGCCAGGTAGTCGAACACCTTGGTGCAAGCGGTGTCGGTCGAAGCCGAACCGTAGGTCCCGCTGAAGCACCCACCCGATCCGGGCGCTGCGCCCGCGGCCGTGACGTCCCACGCCTTGGGCATGGGCGTGATCTGGGACAGGTTGTTGTACGTGTACCAGTTGGTGTTGACCGGCCCGCTCAGGGTGAAGGTGACCTCGGTGGGGCTCGTGGCCACGACGTTGGTCACGTCGTCCGGGATGGCGTCGATGCCCGGCACGTAGGCACCGAAGCTGTTCTTGTCGGCGTGCATCATGTTCATCCAGAACACGACGTCCTGGGCGCTCACGGTTTCACCGTTGGACCACATGTAGGGGTCCAGGTCGATCGTGACCGTCTGCGAGTTGTTGGAGTAGACGGGCTGCTTGCCGAGCGACAGCGACAGGTTGAGATCGGGGGTCGTGCCCTGGCCGAACCAGTACAGCGGCCGGTACATGAGGTACTGGAACTGCGAGATGTTGGGAACGCTGAACAGACCCGGGGGGTCGAAGGGGAAGATGAAGTTCGGGGCAGACCCGGGGAGCTCGGCCCAGACGGCGGTGCCTCCGGTGCTCGGGGTGCCGCCGGTGGGGACGGTGGTTCCCTTGCCATTGGCGCTACTCGACGGAGAAGAAGAGCACGCCGCCAGGAGTAGGGCAGCGCTGATCACCACTGCGGCCATGGAGAAAACTGCCCGGGCTCGTCTCACTAGTGCCTCCCTTGGTGCTGCCACCGGCACTCGCCGCCGGAGATAACCCGAACGTTAACGTTCTGCGACGATTCTCGCGTTGATGGGTTTCGAAAAGCGCTGACGCCGATGTCAGGCCGGGGGCCCGGGGCCGCTGTGGGGGCGGGTGGTCCCCCCGCCGCCCGGCGTGGGGGCAGCGTCAGTGTGACCAGGGCCAGGACAGGGCCCCACCGCTTGGTCGGTACAATCATCCGGTGCCCAGGGACGCATCGGCGGGCCGTCCCCGGCGACCAGGTGGTCCTCGCGGCGGATCCCACACCCCCAACAACTCCCCCGACGGCTCTCGCCGCGGGGCGGGTTCCGCGCCGCGGCGTCCGACGACGGGTGGAGCGGGCCGTCCCGCCGGTGCGAGGGGTGGATCGTCGACCCGCGGGGGAGGGGCATACCCACGGGCATCGGGGCCACGGGCCGCTGCGCCCGGAGGTCCACGCCCTTCTCGATCTGCCGCACCACGCACCGCCGGGCCGGGGGGCCCACGCACCGCGAGACCGGCAGGTCCGCGCGCGGCTGGTCCCGGGGGGCCAAGACGCGGACCGGTACGGGCCGGAGGGTCGGGGCGTCCCGTAGGCAGGTCGAGTCCCACGAGCGGTCGACCCGGGCGCGACCCGGCGCGGGGAGGCATCCCCGGTAGAGCAGCGCCGGCTCGGGGCCGCAGTGGTGGGGACAACACGGGGGGATGGTCCCGTCCGCCGGGTCCTGCCCGTCCTACCCGTCCTACCCGTCCTGCCCGTCCGCCCCGTCCGACGAGTCCCGGGACGCGGTCCGGCGCTGGTGGCCGGAGTGCCGATCGTGGACGTCCCGATCGACCGCCCGGTCGCCCGTCATCTCGACCGGTCACGGGCGAGCGCCGGCCGCGTCCGACTGGTCGCGGCGACGGTGCGGAGCGGCGCGACGGGGACGTACGCCGGGCAGCGACGAGCGCCCGACCGGAACGATTCACGCCATCCGAGCGGCCTCCCGTGCGCGGTCGATCCTCCGGCACGGCCCGACCGCCGACACGCCCTGAGCGACCGAACCGCCAGCAGGGGGGCGTGCGACCGCAGCGAGCGGGAGGAGCTGGGCGGCCCGATCGCCCAGATCGCCCAGATCGTCCCTCTCGATCGGCACCATCGGAGACACGCAGCGCCCGCCCACAACCGACCGACCGTCTCCCGCGCAGCGCCCGGCCTGCACCGACCGACCGATCCGGTGGGGGTGGTCGCCAGGGACCCGGGCGTCCGGTGGGGCC
>JBEKVE010000151.1:0-7594 GCA_049514335.1 Acidimicrobiales bacterium | reverse complement strand
CTGGCGGGGGAGCATCGGCGAGGGCCAGGGCATGGACCGCACCTCCTCGGACACCATGGGGATGCTCGCCACCGTCATCAACGCCCTCGCCCTCCAGGACGCCGTGGAGCGCCACGGCCAGCCCACCCGGGTCCTCACCGCCATCGCCATGGCCGAGGTGGCCGAGCCCTACATCCGGCGCCGGGCCGTGCGGCACCTCGAGAAGGGCCGCGTCGTGATTTTCGCCGCGGGGATGGGCAACCCCTACTTCACCACCGACACCTCGGCCGCCCTACGGGCTGCCGAGATCGAGGCCGAGGTGCTGCTGAAGGGGACCCATTCCGGCGTCGACGGGGTCTACAGCGCCGACCCCAAGCTCGACGCCAACGCCCGGCGCTATGACGAGCTCACCTTCATGGACGTGGTCAACCAGGACCTCCGGGTCATGGACCTCACGGCCGTGACCTTCTGCAAGGACAACCACCTCCCCGTGCTCGTCTTCGACCTCATGGGCCCCGGCAACCTGCGTCGTGCGCTGGCCGGCGAGGAGATCGGTACGCTGATCCGATGATGGACGACGAGCTCTCGGCCGTGGTGCTCGAGGACGCCCGTGACCGGATGGACAAGGCGGTGGCCCACACCCGGTCCGAATTCTCCGGCGTCCGCACCGGGCGGGCCGCGGCCGGCCTGGTGGAGCACCTCAAGGTGGACGTCTACGGCTCCGAGGCCGAATTGCGCACCATCGCCGGCCTGAGCGTCCCCGAGGCGCGACTCTTGGTGATCGCCCCCTACGACAAGTCCACCCTGGCCTCCATCGAGAAGGCCATCCAGGCCTCCGACCTGGGCATCACGCCCTCCAACGACGGGGTCGTGATCCGGCTGGCCTTTCCACCGCTCACCGAGGAGCGGCGCAAGGAGCTGGTCAAGGTGGTCCGCCACAAGGCGGAAGAAGGACGGGTGGCGGTGCGCAACCTGCGCCGGGCGGCCCGCCACGAGCTCGAGGGCCTCGAGCGCGACGGGGAGCTGTCGTCGGACGACCTCGAACGGGTCGAGCGTGATCTCGAGCGCCTCACCCACGACACGGTGGCCGCCATCGACAAGCTGCTGACCCACAAGGAACAGGAGCTCCTCGAGATCTGAGGGCAGCCGGTCCGGGTGGTCCTCGGCCGGCGGGGAGGGGACGTGGACGAGCGAGACGAATACGAGCCCGAGGACGAGGCTCTCTCCGAGCCCATCACCGAGCGCGTACGGATCATCGGAGCCCAGCCGGCCGGGGCCGTGGCGGGTCGCGCCCCGGGTGAGGACCCGCCCGTGGCCGAGCCCACCCTGCCGGGCATGACCGCATCGCCGCCCGGCCGCGAGGCGGAGCCGGCCGAGGCGCACCCGCCTCTCATCCAGGAGCCGGTCGGTCCGCTGCACGCCGAGGAGGCCGGCCGCTCGGCGCCCTCGGGGCGAAACGGCGGCGACCCCCTCGAACCCCCGATGTCGGGGTTCACCGTGCTCGAGCCGCCGGCCGCCGCGCCCGACATGCCGCACTGGACCGATCCCCCCACCGGCCAGGTGCCGGCGGTGCTCGACCGTCGGGGCGACGAGGACGAGGGTGCATGGTCGGCCTCGGGGGACACCGGCCCGGCGTGGCGCGAACACAGCCACGAGTGGGAGGAGAGCGGTTTCGACCCCTCGCTGCTGGCCGACGACGAGACGCGGGTGGGGGCTCTGGAGGAGACGCCGGTCGAGGAGCGCCGGCCCTGGGAGTTCCACGACCTGGGGGCTCCCGGTGAACGGGCCGCAGACGACCCCGACGCCACCACCTCCTGGTGGGACGAGGGCGAGGAGCGCGACGACACGGCGGCCGAGCCCGTCGTGGTGCCCCGGCCGACGGTCATCTCCGTTCCCGTGGATCGAGGCGAGCGCCCCGGCACCGAGCACCTCCCGACCGACCAGGGTCCCGACGCCGAGCGGGGGGTGGCGTCGATCAGCTCGTCACCGCTTCGCTTCGGGGTGAGAGACGCCCTGTCGTCCACCATGCCGGGCGCCAACCGGGGCCGCCGGGGACGCGCGCGTGGCGTGCCGCCCGTGCCCCCCGTGACCGGCACCCGCGGGGACGGCCCCGGACGCGACATGCCCGTGGCCATCGCCACGGGGGTCGGGTTCGTCGTGCTCGCCCTGGTGTGCTTCGCCCTGGGCAGCGTGGCCACCGTGGTCCTCGCCACACTCGTGGTGGGCCTGGCCGCGGCCGAGTACAACAAGGCGCTGCGCCGCAGCCGACGGCACCCCGCCGCCCTCCTCGTCCTGGTGGCGGCGGTGGGGGTCATGATCGCCGCCTACGTGAAGGGCCCCACGGCGGTGCCCCTCGTCCTCGTGCTCGTGGTGGTGGCCTCGATGATCTGGTACCTGGCCGGTGCCGACCGGGGCTCGGCCGTCGAAGGCATCTCCATCACCGTGCTCGGCTTCGCCTGGATCGGCGTGCTCGGCTCGTTCGCCGCCCTGCTGCTCGCCCCGGGGCAGTTCCCCCACCGCCACGGGGTGGCCTTCCTGCTCGGTGCGGTGGTCGCCTCGGTCGGCGCCGACGTGGGCGGCCTCGCCATCGGCAGCTGGCTGGGCCGCCGTCCCCTGGCGCCGACCATCAGCCCCAACAAGACCTGGGAAGGCGTGATCGGCGGGGGACTGGTCGCCATCGCCGTGTCGGCGGCCATCACCGGTGCGGTCCATCCCTGGTCGGTTCCGAAGGCCGCCCTGCTGGGCCTGGTGGTGGCGGTGGTGGCCCCCCTGGGCGACCTGTGCGAGTCGCTTCTCAAGCGCGACCTGGGGCTCAAGGACATGGGGTCGATGCTGCCCGGGCACGGGGGGGTGCTCGACCGCGTCGACGCCATCCTCTTCGTGCTCCCCGCCACCTATTACCTCGTACGGGTGCTCAACCTCGGGTGAGGTTCGCCGAGCCAGCACCGGGCGGGCCGACGGAAGGGTGACATGCGATCGGTGACGGTCAGCCTGGTGGGGTCGACGGGATCCGTGGGGGTCCAGGCAGTCGACGTCATGCGTGCCGAGCCCGACCGGTTCCAGGTGGTGGCCCTGGCGGCGTGGCGCTCGGTGGAGCGGCTGGCGGCCCAGGCCCGGGAGCTGCGCCCCGAGGTGGTGGCCGTGGGCGATCCCGACCTGGCGCCTGCTCTGGCCGCCGCCGTCCCCCCCGGCATCGAGGTCCTGGCCGGTCCGGAAGCGATGGCCGCCGTCGCCCGTCTCGGTGACGTGGTCCTGAACGCCGTGGTGGGCTTCGCCGGTCTGCCCGTGACGCTGGCGGCGCTGCAGGCAGGGCGGCGGCTCGCCCTCGCCAACAAGGAGTCGCTCATCGCCGGGGCCCCGGTGGTGGCGTCGGCCCGGACCACCCCCGGTGCGGAGATCGTCCCCGTCGATTCCGAGCACTGCGCCCTGCACCAGTGCCTGCGCGCCGGCAACGGGCCCGACGAGGTGGCCCGCATGGTCCTGACCGCCAGCGGCGGCCCCTTCCGGGGCCGCACCCGGGCCGACCTCCAGGGTGTGGCGGTGGAGGAGGCGCTGGCCCACCCCACCTGGGCCATGGGCCCCAAGATCACTGTCGACTCGTCCACCCTCATGAACAAGGGTCTCGAGGTGATCGAGGCCCACGAGCTGTTCGGGATCGAATATGACCGCCTGGCGGTGATCATTCACCCACAGTCAGTCGTACACTCGATGGTGGAGTTCATCGACGGATCGACAGTGGCCCAGCTCTCACAGCCAGACATGCGACTGCCGATCGGGTACGCCCTGGGATATCCCGACCGCCTCCGGCACCCGTTCGGCGCCATCGAGTGGTCCTCGTTGGGCCATCTCGACTTCGAGCAGCCCGACCGCGACGTGTTCGCCTGCCTGGCCCTGGCCGAGCAGGCGGGACGGGCGGGCGGGCTTGCCCCCGCCTGGCTGAACGCCGGCAACGAGGTGGCGGTGGCGGCCTTCCTGGACGGCCGGATCCCCTGGAGTGCCATCGCCGAGGTCGTGGAGGACACCCTCGCAGGCTGGGACCGGGCGCCGGCCCACGACGTCGAGGACGTGATCGAGGCCGACCGGCGGGCCCGGGGCCGCGCCGAGCAGGCCGTGTGCGGGCGAGAGCGGGCCGCGTGAGCCAAGCCGTTCCCGGGCCCCGTCCGGCCCGGGCCGACGCCACCGGCGTCGAGATCCCCGGTCGGCCCGCCGCCGCCCCCCGTGGCGCGTACGGCCCGCCGCCAGGCGCCCCCCCGACCTCGCCGCGCCAGGCGCTGTTGCAACTGGTCGTGGTGGTGGTGGCCGTCGTGCTCGCCGCGCTCGCCACCCACACCACCGCCGTCCTCATCGTGGTGGTGGCGCTCGTGCTCATGATCATGCTGCACGAGCTCGGCCACCTCCTCACGGCCAAGTTGGGCGGCATGAAGGTGACGGAGTACTTCCTCGGCTTCGGTCCCCGGCTGTGGTCCATCCGACGGGGCGAGACCGAGTACGGCATCAAGGCCATCCCCGCCGGCGGCTACGTGAAGATCCTCGGCATGACGAGCGCCGAGGAGGTCGACCCCGCCGACGAGCCCCGCACCTATCGCCAACGGCCCTTCCGCAACCGGCTGCTCGTGGCGGTGGCGGGGTCGGCCATGCACGGGGTGATGGCCTTCGTCCTTCTGTGGGGACTGTTCGCCTTCGTCGGCGTCCCCCAGGACAACGCCGTGTCCATCGCCGGCTTCGCCCCCTTCGGACACGGCCTCGACCCGGCGCGCGCCGCAGGTCTTCACGTTGGCGACGTGGTCGAGAGCGTGGACGGCAAGGCCGTGGCCTCCGCCACGGCGCTGCAGCGCGCCATTGAGCACCACGTGGGCACGCCCATCACCGTGGTGGTCGATCGCGGCGGGCAGCGGCGCACCATCACCGTGACCCCGCAGGCCGACGGGTCGGCGTCGAAGGCCGACGGCCACATCGGGGTCGAGATCGGCGCGCCCGTGGCGACCACCGGCCCGGTGGTGGCCGTGCAGCATGCCGGCAGCCTGTTCGGGCAGATCGTTACCACGTCGATCACGGGCTTGGGCCAGACCTTCTCCGCCCACGGCATCGCCAGCTACTACCACGACCTCACCAACGCCCACGCCGCCGCCCAGGCATCGAAGAGCGGCGACCGCATCGTCTCCATCTACGGTGCGGCGCGCCTGGCCGTGCAGGGGGCGCGGGCCGGCGCGTACCAGCTCGTCTACATCCTCGCTCTCATCATCATCTTCGTGGGGCTCTTGAACCTCTTCCCCATGCTCCCCCTCGACGGCGGGCACGTGGCCATCGCCGTGTACGAGCGCATCCGCAGCCGGCGCGGCCGGATGTACCACGCCGATGTCAACAAGCTGGCCCCGGTGGCGTGGGCCTTCATCTTGCTGCTCGGCGTCATCGTGGTGTCGTCGCTGTACCTTGACATCACCCACCCGGTCAACCTCCCCCAGTAGGGACGAGGAGATCCCCATGCCACAGGACGTCATCGCCGCCGAGCGCCGGCCCACGCGCCGCATCCGCGTCGGCACGGTGGAGGTGGGCGGGGGAGCCCCAATCTCGGTGCAGTCGATGACCACCACCAAGACCGCCGACGTCGATGGCACCCTGGCGCAGATCTACGCCCTCGCCGCCGCTGGTGCGGACCTCGTGCGCTGCACCTGCAACGAGCAGGAGGCGGCCGAGGGACTGGCCCACATGGTGCCGCGCTCGCCGGTGCCGCTCATCGCCGACATCCACTTCCACCACGAGATGGCCCTCGCCGCGCTCGAGGCGGGCGTCCAGGGCCTTCGCCTCAACCCCGGCAACCTGCGCAAGGAGGCCGAGATCAAGCAGGTGGCCCAGGAGGCGAAGGACCGCGGCGTGCCCATCCGCATCGGGGTGAACGCCGGGTCGCTTCACCCCGAGCTGTACAAGCGCTTCGGCGGGGCCACCCCCGAGGCCCTGGTGGAGTCGGCCCGCATGGAGCTCGCCTACTTCGAGGAGGTCGGATTCGACGACGTGAAGATCTCCGTCAAGGCGTCGTCGGTGCCGCTCATGATCGCCGCCTACCGCCTGGCGGCGGAGACCTTCGACCACCCGCTGCACCTGGGGGTGACCGAGGCGGGCCCGCCCCCGGCGGGGCTCGTCAAGGGGACGGCCGGCATCGGGACGCTCTTGGCCGAGGGCATCGGGGACACCATCCGCTTCTCGCTCACCGCCGACCCGGTGGAGGAGGTGCGGGCCGGGCGCCAGCTGCTCGAGGCACTGGGCCTGCGCGAACGCAAGGACATCGACCTCATCGCCTGTCCCTCGTGCGGCCGGGCCGAGATCGACGTCATCGGCGTGGCCCGGGCCGTGCAGGAGGCGCTCGAGGGGCGGTCGCTGCCCATCCAGGTGGCGGTGATGGGCTGCGTGGTGAACGGGCCCGGTGAGGCGCGCCAGGCCGATCTGGGCATCGCCGCCGGTCGGCACAAGGGCCACCTGTTCATCAAGGGGAAGATCGTGCGCGTCGTCCCCGAGGACGAGATGGTCGAGGCCCTCGTGGCCGAGGCCGAGCGCCTCGTGGCCGAGGGCGTCGAGGCACGCCTGGCCGCCGCCGACGCCGGCGCCGAGGCCGAGGCCGAGGCCGACCGCCGCCTGCTCCTCGAAACGCAGGGAACCGACGCCAACCACAGCGCGCAGCGCGTGGAGCTCATCCGCCGCACGGTGGAGCACGAGCGCGAGAGCCCGCCTCCGTCCTGACGCCTGTCGCCGGGCTCAGTAGGCCCGGCCCACCACCGCCACCATCTCGGGATCGTCGATGTTCTCGTGTGCCGCGGGCAGCGTCCCGTCGCCGTGCCGCAGCAGTCGCACCGACGCCCCCGCCCGGTTGAGACGCGTCTCGCCGTCGTCGCCGAGAGCGGCGGCGCGGATCACGGCGAACCCGGTGCGCGCCGCCTCTTCGGCCTCCTCGATGCTGGCGACCTCGGTGGTGCGCGTGCGCAGGCGCTCCTCGGCCTCGGCCAACAGCGCCTCCTGGGCGAGCGCCAGGGCGGCGCGGATCGAGTCCGCCAGCCCCGCCAGGGGGACCGTCGTCTTGGTGGCGTCGTCGCGCCGCACCAGCACGGCCTGGCCGGCATCGAGCTCGCGTGGGCCGAGCTCGATGCGCACCGGCACACCTTTCAGCTCCCAGTCCACCACCCGGCGGCCGAAGGAGGTGTCGGTGCGGCCGTCGAAACGCGTGCGCAGGCCGGCGTCGGCCAGCGCGTCGGCCACTGCCCTCGCCCGCTCGAGCGCGTCGCCGTCGTCGCGCACGGCCAGCACCACCACCTCCACAGGCGCGATGCGCGGTGGCACCCGCAGCCCGCCGTCGTCGCCGTGGGCCATGACCAGCGCGCCCATGAGACGCGTGGACGCCCCCCACGACGTCTGCCACACGTGCTGCTCGGTGCCCGACTCGTCGAGGAACGTGGTGTCGAACACCCGGGAGAAGTTCTGCCCGAGCTCGTGGCTGGTGCCCATCTGGAGCGCCTTGCCGTCGCCCATCATGGCCTCGCACGTCCACGTTGTGGTCGCCCCCGAGAAGCGCTCGCGGTCGGTCTTGCGCCCCGCCAGCACGGGGATGGCGAGCACGTTCTGCATGAAG
>JBEKVE010000150.1:0-7602 GCA_049514335.1 Acidimicrobiales bacterium | reverse complement strand
GTGAGCTCGGCCGACAGGTTGAAGGCGAGCACGTCGAAGTCGCCGGCGGGGTTGCTCCCCTCCAGGGAGAACAGGGGCACGCCCGCCGCCCGCATGGCGGCCTCCATGTCGGTCCAAGGGGCATAGGCCCGCTCGGCCACGGCATCGGCCCGCTCGTTGAGGATCTCGTACAGGATCTGCAGGCCCTGGTTGGGCAGCCCGATCTCGTAGGTGTCGGGGTACAGCAGCAACCAGGCCACGCGCCCGGGTCCGTGAACCGGGCGCTGCGCACCGAGCTCACCGCCGATGTAGCGGGCGGGCTTCGTGACCTGGGCCAGGAGAGGCTCGATCCGTGGCCACAGCGAGGTCATGTGGCCGCCGAGTCTAGAGCCCTCCCTGTGGAGGCCGGTGCCGGTCGTCGGCCGCCTCCGCCTGCGGCGCCCGGGCCGGCCCCGAACGACGGGCCCCGACGGCACCCGTGGTCGTCCGCGGCGCCGTGGTGGTCGGGGTGGGCGCGCCGCCTCCGGCCACCGTGGTGGACGTGGTGGTGGTCGGGGCCTGCGAGGCGCTCGAGGTCGATCCGGGGGGAAGGCCCAGGTCCACCTGGCCTTCGGGGTGCGCCACCAGGTACTGGAACCCCTGGCGGGCCACGGGTGCGGCGGCCGAGGCGCCGTAGCCGCCCCCCTGGACCACGACGGCGATGAGGTACTGCGGGTGCGGCAGGGGGCCCCATCCCACGAACCACGAGTTGGGCTGCTGCTCGTTGGTGGTGGCGGTCCCCGTCTTGCCCGCCAGAGGGAAGGTGGACAGGGGGAACCCCTGGAAGGCGCCGTAGGCGGTGCCCTTGGGGTTCTGCACCACCCCCTCGAAGCCGTTCAGCATGGCCTGGTAGTCCCCCGAGCCGTAGTCCACGTGGCCGGCCACCTTGGGGGCGATGGTGCGCACCACCTTGCCCTGGTCGCTCACGAAGGCCGCCGCCACCTGGGGCACGTAGCGCGTGCCGCCGTTGGCGAAGGTGGCGTACGCCACCGCCTGCTCGATGGGCGTGATGACCGTGCCGCCCTGGCCGAAGGCCATCTCGAGGTTGTTCCCCGTGTACCACCCACCGTTGGGATAGTCCTTGGGGTCGTCGTGGTTCTCCTTCTTCACCACGGCCGGCGAGTCGACCCGGGCGAAATCGGTCTCCCCCGGCAGGTCGATGCCGGTGACGTCGCCGTACCCGAGCGCAGCGGCGGCGTTCTGGATGGGCGTCTCGCCATAGCCGTAGCGGTTGCCGGCACTCCAGTCGTCCCAGAATTGCACGCCGATGTTGTAGAAGAAGATGTCGCTCGACACCGTGAGCGCCTGGGAGATGTCGACCTCCCCCGCCGCCTCGCCCTCGTTGTCGTGGTAGGTGGCGCACCCCGAACCGCTCACCTTGCATCCCGGGATGGTGTACGAGCCGGTGTCGTCGAAGAGGGTGCCGGGGCCGATGAGCCCGGTCTGGAGCGCGGCGGTGGCGGTGGCCAGCTTGAACGTCGACCCCGGCGTGTACAGACCCTGGATGGCGTCGTTGTTGAGCGCCCCCGTCGCCTCGATCTGGTCGTAGTGCGCGCTGGAGATGCCGTTGTTCCACCACGTGGGGTCGTAGGTGGGCGACGACACGAGGGCCAGCACCGCACCGGTCTGGGGGTCGAGCGCCACCGCCGCCCCACCCTTGGAGGCGCCGTGGAAGGTGGCGATCTCGGTGTCGAGGGCCTGCTGGAGGGTCTGCTGGAGCCCGGCGTCGACGTTGGTCACGAGGTCGTCGCCCGACACCGGCGGCGTCTCCCCCAGGCTCCCCACCACCTGGCCCTGGGCGTTCACCTCCACCCGGTCGGTGCCGGGGGTGCCCCGCAGCGCACCCTGGTACTGGTACTCGAGACCGCTCTGCCCGAACAGGTCGCCGAGCTGGTACCCCTGTGACTGATGCGCCTGGAGCTCCGACGCCGAGATCTGGCCGACGTAGCCGAGCATCTGCACACCGGTCTGGCCCATGGGGTACGTGCGGTTGGTGTCGGCCACGGTGGACACGCCGGGGAACATCGACGCGTGCTCGCCGATGTAGAGCACGTCGCTGAGCGGGGCGTTCTGCAGGATGGGCACGGGCTTGTACAGGCTGTACTGCACGTTGGCCAGGTCGGCCTGGATCTGGCTGTCGGGCATGCCGAGCAGGGTGGCGAGCTGGCCGATGACCTCGGGGTGCTCCTGGGCCGCCACACGGGCCAGCGTGATGTCCTGGGTCACCTGGTCCCCCACCATGATGTTGTCGGTGCGGTCGAGGATGAGGCCGCGCGCCGCCGGCACCTCCACCGGCCTGACCTGGTTCTGCACCACCTTGGCCGCGTAGGCCTGGGTGTCGAGGACCTGCAGGTACCACAGCCGGATGAGCATGAGCGAGAACAGCGCCAGCACGAACAGGCCGAGGACTCGCAGCCGGATCACGGTGCGCGGCGGGGACGGTTCGCTCGGCTTCACCCGGTCCACCACCGAGCGCCGGGGCCGCATGCGCGGCCCGCGCGGCTCGTGCGGTCGCGCCGGGCGGGGGGCCTTGGGTCGCGGGTAGAGGCGCGCCCCGCGCAGCGGGTGCCGTACCCGGTCGAAGGAGATGCGCCGTGGGCGTGGCTGGCGCCGGGGCGTGTCGGCCGGTCGCAGCACCCGGGCGAAACGCCGGCGGCGCGGGCTCACCGCAGTCCCCCGCCCGCCGTGACGCCGAAGCCCGGCCCCGGAGAGGGCAGCCCCCACGCCACGAGGCGCAGCACCGGCACGGCCAGCACCGCCGCCGCCGGCACCCCCACCACCAGGGCCGGTGCCAGGTAGTCGCGCAGCATGGTGGGGTCCCCGAGCACGCCCCCCAGGATGGCGTACCCACCCAGGCCGGCGGCGGTCGCGGCGGCGGCCACGATGGGGGGCAGCCACCACGCGCTGCGCACCAGGCCGGCCGTGGCCAGGCCCGTGGCGAACCCGAGCAGGCACCCGACCAGGGCGGACAGCCCGAAGGTGGTGGGGAGGAACAGATCCGTCACGAGGCCCGTTACGAACCCGAAACCCGCACCGCGTTCGGGCCCCGCCGCGTAGCCCGCCGCCACGGGCAGCAGCAGCATGATGTCGGGGTGGGCGCCGTCGATGCGCACCTGGTCGAGCAGGGTGTGCTGGACCACGAGGACGAGCACCACCACCAGCGTGGAGCGGGCCAGATCGGTGCTGGTCACTGTGACCCCCCGCCACCCGCCGGCGCCTGCCACTGCAGGACGTCGACGTAGGAGAGCACCGCCAGATCGGCGAGCGGGCGCGCCGTGACGGTCTGGGCGATGGCCGAGGGCGTCGAGGAGAACGCGGCCACCCGGGCCACGGGCACGTCGGGGGGGAACTGCGCGTCCTGGAGCCCGCTCGTGGTGAGCACCTCCCCCTTGCGAAGCGCGATGCCGGGCGCGATCAGGTTGACCGCCAGCGGCTTTCCGAGCCCTGACCCCTGGGCGAGCGCCAGGTTGCCGCCCGGGCCGAATCGCACCCCCACCGACGAACGGGCGTCGGTGACGAGGCGCACCGTGCACCCGGTGGACCACACCTCGATGACCTGACCCACGAGGCCGCTCGAGCCCACCACGGGCATGCCGTCGGCCACCCCGGCCGTCGTGCCCTTGTCGAGCTGCACGGTGGCGTCGAAGTCCGACGAGCTGAGCGCGGTGACCTCGGCGGTGACCGTCGGGATGCCCGCCACCCACGGAACATGGTCGAGGCGGTCGAGGGCACGCACCGCGTTCTCGACCGCCTGCTCCGCCAGGACCCGGCGCTGCAGCGTGCCGAGCTCGTGGCTGAGCTTGGCGTTCTGGGCCTCGAGGGCACCGCCGTGGACCGCGCCCGCCAGGAAGCTGCCGATGGGCCGGACGATGTCGTCCACCCCGTGCTGGACGGGGGACAGCGCGTCGTGCGCGCCGCGCTTGGCCCACGAGATGGTGCCGTGGGACGCACCGCGGTAGTCGACGGTGATGATGGCGATGGACGCCAGGACGAGGAGCCCGATGGTGAGCCCCCGCCGGGTCCGCCGTTTTCGCCGTGGCCTGCGCGGCGGCATCAGAGGACCGCTCAGGCCAGCCGGGCGCCGCCCCCGGCGCGGGTCCGCATCACCCGCCGGAGGACGTGATCAGGACCTGCTTGAGTGCTTCGAACTCCTCGAGGCACTGACCGCTCCCGATGGCCACGCAGTTGAGAGGGTCACGGGCCACCACGATGGGCATGCCGGTCTCCTCCTGCAGGCGGGCGTCGAGGCCGTGGAGCAGGGCGCCCCCTCCGGTCAGCACGATCCCCTGTTCCATGATGTCCGCCGCCAGCTCGGGCGGCGTCTTGTCCAGGGTGACCTTCACGGCATCGATGATGGCCGTCACCGGCTCGTCGATGGCCTTGCGGATCTCCTCGGTCGACACCACCACCGTCTTGGGGAGACCTGACACGAGGTCGCGGCCGCGGATCTCGGCGTGCAGCTCCTCCTCGAGGGGGAAGGCGGAACCCAGCGCGATCTTGATCTCCTCGGCCGTCCGCTCGCCCAACGCGAGGCTGTACTCCTTCTTGATGTAGGAGATGATCGCCTCGTCGAGCTCGTCACCACCGATGCGCACCGACTGGCTGGTGACGATGCCACCGAGCGAGATCACGGCGACCTCGGTGGTGCCACCACCGATGTCGACGACCATGTTGCCCGTCGGCTCGTGCACGGGCAGGCCGGCGCCGATGGCGGCGGCCATCGGCTCTTCGATGATGTAGGCCTTGCGTGCCCCGGCGTACTCCGCTGCCTCCATCACCGCACGCTGCTCCACGCCGGTGATCCCCGACGGCACGCAGATGACCATGCGCGGCTTGGCGAAGCGGCGCTGGTGGACGCGCTGGATGAAGTAGCGGAGCATTTTCTCGCAGATCTCGAAGTCGGCGATGACGCCGTCCTTGAGCGGCCGGATGGCCTGGATGTGGCTCGGGGTCCGGCCGATCATGCGCTTGGCCTCGGCGCCCACCGCCAGGGGCCGGCCGTCCTTGACGTTCACCGCCACCACGGACGGCTCGTTCAGGATGATGCCGCGGCCGCGCACGTACACGAGCGTGTTGGCCGTGCCGAGGTCGACCGCCATGTCACGGCCGAGCAGGAAGAACCTGTTGTCCCTCATGGGAGTCGATGCACCTCGTGGTCACTGCAGGGGCCGCCGCCCCGAGCGGCCACCCGCCACATGCTGGTTGGGGGGTTTTCCCCAGGCTACGGGACCCTGCCGGACCACACAAGACGGCGCGGGTGGCGGCGAGGCCGCCCGGAGTGGGCGAGGCGACGCCGCCCTCACACCAGGTCGGGGAAGAAGATGCCGATCTCCCGCTCGGCTGAGGCCGCCGAGTCCGATCCGTGCACCAGATTCTCGCTCAGCACGGAGCCGAGATCGCCGCG
This sequence comes from Acidimicrobiales bacterium, assembly GCA_049514335.1. GTDB lineage: Bacteria > Actinomycetota > Acidimicrobiia > Acidimicrobiales > UBA8190 > JBEKVE01. The sequence continues at coordinate 2,180 of JBEKVE010000150.1, read as the reverse complement.
GATCGTCCCCGGTGGTGCCTCGGCCGGGTTGGTGGGCCCCATCAGGGTCCGCACGATGCGCCAGGTGTCGGGTGGTCCCTCGACCACGAGCACCATCGACGGCGACCGCGTGATGAAGCCGATCAGGTCGTCGTAGAAGGGCTTGCCGTTGTGCTCCTCGTAGTGGCGGCCGGCGGTGGCGTCGTCGATGCTGCGCAGCTCGGCGGCCACCAGGCGCAGCCCCTTGCGCTCGAGACGACCCACGATGTCGCCCACGAGCCCGCGCTCCACCGCATCGGGCTTGCAGATGACGAGCGTGCGGTTCATGGCCCCGTGAGGCTACCGGGGTCGGAGGTGGGCGTCGATCCGACGAGCAGTGCCCGGGCGTCGGCCACCACGTACAGAGACCCCGTCACCACCAGGGTCGAGTCCTCCGACAGCCGCCCGCGGGCCAGGGCCAGCGCGTCGGCCACGGTGTCGGTGGCCTGGGCGTGCAGGCCCAAGGCGCGCGCCGCCTCGGCGATCTCGGTCCCCGACAGCGCCCGCGGGGAGGGGGCGGTGCACGCCACGATGCTGCGCACGCCGGCGGGCACGAGGGCCTGCAGCACCGCGCTCGGGTCGCGTCCGTGGAGCATGCCCACCACCACCACGATGTCTCCGTCGGTGGAGAACTCCTCGATCAGGGCGGCCGCCAGCGCCCGGGCGCCGGCCACGTTGTGTGCCCCGTCGAGCACCACCAAGGGGGAATGCCCCACCACCTCGAGTCGGCCCGGTACCCGTACCGCGGCCATGCCCTGCTCGACCACGTCGGCCGAGAGGGGCGCGGCGAAGAACGCCTCCGCCGCGGCCAGTGCGCAGGCGGCGTTCGTGGCCTGGTGCGCCCCGTGCAGCGGCAGGTACACCTCGGGGTAGCGCGCCCCGGGGGTGCGCAGGTCGAGCAGGCGACCACCCACCGCCACCCGGCTGTCGTCGCAGTCGAAGTCCTCGCCGCGCGCCCAGGCCTCGATGGCGCCCCGGTCCTCGGCCGCGGCCATGAACACGGCGCGCAGAACGGGATCGGTCTCCCCCACCACGACCCGGCACCCCGGCTTCACGATCCCCGCCTTTTCGGTGGCGATGTCGAGCAGCGTGGGCCCGAGCACCTCGACGTGGTCGTAGCTGACGTTGGTCACCACGGCCACGTCGGGCTGGACAACGTTGGTGGCGTCCCACCGGCCCCCGAGGCCCACCTCGACCACGGCCACGTCCACCGGGTTGTCGGCGAACCACCGGAAGGCCGCCGCCGTGATCAGCTCGAAGCGGTTGAGGCGTTCGTCCATCATGGGCTCGAGGGCGGCCAGCGCGGCCAGCACCTCGGCCAGCTCCTGGTCGTCGATGGGCTCGCCCGCCCGGGTCATGCGCTCGTTGACGCGGTGCAGGTTGGGGCTCGTGTACGTCCCCACGGTCAGGCCCGCTGCGCCGAGCAGCTCGCTCAGGATCCGGGCCGTCGACCCCTTGCCGTTGGTCCCCGTCAGATGGATCACCGGATAGGCGAGCTCGGGATCACCGAGCAGGTGGCACAGCGCCTCCATCCGCCCGAGGGTGGGTGCGCCCAGGCGGGTGGGCATGGCCAGCTCGAAATTGGTGTGATCGTCGAGCCAGGCGACGAGCTCGTCGCGGGCGCCGTGCCGGCGCGCGCCGTCGGCAGCGGTGGGCACCGCCGGCGGGTTCAGGTCAGGAAGCGGCCCGGCGGGTGCGAACCGGCTTGGCCGGCTCGCCCTGGGGCACGAGCGTCGGGTGGACGCGGTCGAGCACCACCGAGCGGTCGATGAGGCAGCGCCCCACGTCGGTGCGACTGGGGAGGTCGTACATCACGTCGAGCAGCACCTCTTCGAGGATGGCGCGCAGGCCGCGCGCGCCGGTGCCCCGCAACAGCGCCTGCTCGGCCACGGCCTCGAGGGCGTCGTCGGCCAGCTCGAGCTCCACGCCGTCGAGCTCGAAGACCCGGTGGTACTGCTTGACCAGCGCGTTCTTGGGCTCGACGAGAATGCGGATGAGGGCGTCCTTGTCGAGGCTCGACACCGCGCCCACGACAGGCAGCCGCCCGATGAACTCGGGGATCAACCCGAACTTCATGAGGTCTTCGGGGAGCACGTGCCGCAGCACCTCGTCGTCGCGGGTCTCGGAACTGCGCCGGACCTCGGCCCGGAAGCCGATCCCCT
>JBEKVE010000149.1:0-11993 GCA_049514335.1 Acidimicrobiales bacterium | reverse complement strand
TCACCGCCGGGCACGAGATCGCCAGCCACGGCCCCGATCACGGCCGGCTCCCCGACAGCGGTCTGGTGCAGTGGCTGCAAAAGGGGCGCCTCGTCCTCGAGGACCTGCTCGGTGTGCCGGTGCGGGGGTTTCGCTCGCCGCGCTTCGACGTCCCTTCGGCCGGTCTCGCCGCCTACCGTGACGCCCTGGCCGAGGCGGGGTACGCCTACGTCTCGGACACGTCGCGCCTCGGGACCCGCTCGGCGGTGCGCGAGGTCCCGGTGCTGTCGTGGCGGGGCGTGCGCATCGGGGGCGGCAGCTACCAGCGGGCGCTTCCCTTCGCCGTGCTGTCGCGTGCCGCCGAGCGTTCGCGGGGGCCGACCGTGCTCTACTACCACTCCTATGACTTCGACGGCACCCTGCCCGGCCTGAGCGCCATGCGCTCACCCATGCTGGCCCGTCAGCTGCTCGGGCGGGGCCGCATCGCCCCGCTCGTGTGGCGCGTCACCGAGCGATTCGGAAGCGAGACCTGTATCCGTGCCATCGGCTGAATTCGACACCTACTTCCACGACAGGGCCGGGCGGTTCTCGGCCTTCTACCGGAGCGAGCCCGTGGCTCGCCTCCTCGGACGGGGCCCGCTGTTCGACCGCCTGCGCGGTGGCGTCGACATCGTGCGCGCCGTGGGAGCCCGGCGCGTCCTCGACGTGGGTTGTGGCAGCGGGCCGCTCTTCGCCCCCCTGGCGGCGCTGGGCGTGCACACGACCGGCATCGACCCCGCTCCCGCCATGGTCGCCCTGGCCGAGCGGGAGGCGGCGCGCCACCCGGGACTCGTCACCGTCGAGACCCGGGGGTGGGAGACCGTGGACGAGACAGACGCCTTCGACGCCGCCCTCGCTCTCGGGGTGTTCGACTACGTCGACGAGCCGGCCGACCTCCTCCGGCGCATGGGGGCCGCCGCCCCCCACGTGGTGGGCTCGTTCCCCGCCCCGGGACTGCGCCTGCGCCTGCGCCAGGTCCGCTACGGGGCCCGGGGCGTGCACGTGCACGGCTACCGTCCCGCCGATCTCAGCGCCCTGGCGTCGTCGGCGGGGATGGTGGTGGCGGAGCTGCGCCCGCTCGGCCGGGCCGGCTTCCTGGTCCACTTCGGCCGCGCCGGCGCCTGAGCGCGCCGCCGTCCTCGGCGCGCGCCACCAGCGGCGTCAGGAAGCCCGTCCAGCACGCCGCCACGGCGGCGAAGCTGAACTCGGTGGCGCACCGCCGCCGTGCCGCCGCCCCCATGTCCGTGCGCAGGGCTGCATCGGCCACGAGGCGGCCCACGGCGTCGACCATGGCGTCGAGGTCGGCGGGATCCACCACGAAGCCGGTCACCCCGTCCTGCACCACGCTGCGCACACCGGGCACGTCGGTGGCCACCACGGCCAGGCCGCTCAGGCCGGCCTCGATGAGCACGCCGGGCATGCCCTCCCCGGTGGGGAGGCTCGTGAAGACGAACACGTCCGCCCCCCGCAGCACGGCGGCCACGTCGGAGCGCGTCCCGAGCAGCTCCACACCCGCATCGGCGGCGGCGGGGGCGAGGGTGGGGGCGAGCGGGCCGTCCCCGCACACCACGCCGGCGACCGGTGCTCCGGCCCGGCGCAACCGGGCCACCACCTCGACGAACACGTCGGGCCGCTTGCCGGTGGTGAGCGCACCCACGAACGCCAGCACGACCGGACCGTCACCGGCCCGAACCGCCGGGGGGTGGAACTCCTCGGGGTCGCGTCCGTTGGGGGCGAGGACCGAGCGCTCCTCGGGCACGCCGAGCAGGCTCCGGCACTGCGCCAGCACCTCGTCGCCCTCGGCCGCCACCACGTCGGCCCGGCGCACGAGCGCCCGCCACAGCGCCACCCGGGCGCGGCGGTCGGGGTGCTCGAAGGTGCCCGTGGCGTAGTACGCGAGGGGCCGGCCCGTCCCCACCAATGCCGGCACGACGTACTTGAGGGGGTCGCCGCCGTGCGCCACCACCACGGCGGGTCCGAGGCGCCGCAGCTCGCGGCGCAGCCGCAGCACCAGCCGGGCGTCGAACCCCACCGCCGGCCGGTCGCCGCCGGGGTGGCCGAGGGTGATGTCCACCGGCACCTGCTCCTCGCCGGCGAAGAGGCTCAGCAACCGGTGGTGGCGCACGCCGGGGACGTCGAGACCGGTGACGAGGGCGCGGGCCTCGCGCTGGGCGCCGCGGGCGGTGGCGGTGGGGATGACGTGGAGCACCATCGGCACACCGTCGCCGGGGTGGGGGGAGGGCCCGAGCAGCTCGGCGTAGACCGCTTCCACGGCGCGGGCCCCGGCGGCCACGTCGAACAGCGCCGAGCGCTCCAGAGAGGCGGCCGACATCCGGGCCCGCAGCGCGGCGTCGTCGGCCACCCGCCGCAACGCCGCGGCGAGGAGGTCGGGACGCGCCGGCTCGACCAAGAGCCCCTCCACCTCGTCGGTGACGACGTCGGGCACGCCCCCCACCCGCGTGGCCACCACGGGCAGGCCGCTGCTCATGGCCTCCATGAGCGCCACGGGCAGACCTTCCTGGTGCGAGGGCAGCACGAAGACGTCGGCCCCGGCCATGAGCCGGGCCGTGTCGGTGCGCGTGCCGAGGAGACGGAGATGCGCCCCGAGCCGGCGCGCCTCGACCTCGGCGGTGAGCGCCGCCTCGAGCGGTCCGCGCCCCACCGCCGCCAGGCGCACCGGCGCCCCCGACGCCGCGGCCAGGGCGGCCGCCTCGATCAGGACGTCGTAGCCCTTCTCGCTGCGCATGTTGGCCACGGTGAGCGCGAGCACCTCGTCGTCGGTCACGCCCAGCTCCTGGCGCACCTGGCGCCGAGCAGCCTCCCGCCCGCCCGCCACGGAGGTGAACCGGTCCCGGTCGATGCCGTGTACCACCACCCGGGCCCGGGCCTGCAGGCGTCGGGGCAGGGCGTCGCGCGCCGTGGTCGTCACCACCAGGAGCGCCTTGTCGAGCCCGATGGTGGCCCCGTTGAGGGCCTTGGTGAGCACGGCCGCCTTGTTCCACAGGCTGTGCTCGGTGTACACGAGCACCGGCCGGCGCCGCTTCGGTAAGGTCCGGGCCACGAGGCGCCCGAAGGCGGCGGTGTAGGGCAGGTGGGCGTGCACCACGTCGAAGTCCCCGCCGGCGAGGAGCCGGCGCAGCGCGGCGGTCCAGCGCAGGTCGGAGCTCTGTGTCCCGCCCAGGCTGTGCACCGGGACCCCGGTCGCCTCCATGGCCGGGACCAGGGCGTCCTGGGCGGCGAGGACGTAGGCCACCTCGTAGTCGAAGCGCCCCGCATCACGGGCCGCCACCACGTCCACGAGGAGCCGCTCGGCCCCTCCGAGGCCCAGTCCCTTGATGAGAAGCAGCACCCGCGGGCGGCGCGACGGGGCCCCGGCGGCGGTGTCGCTGCGCGTTTTCCCTGGTGGCACGGGGTGATGGTAGTGGCGAAGCGACACGATCTGTAGCTATCCCGGTACCGAGCGCACTAAGCTGGCCCGACGGGTTGGCGGAGTATCGGACGCAAACCGGGGGGATAGCGCGGTGTCAACCACAGTGGAGCAGCTCTCCGAGGAGGATGACGGAGGGCTCAAGATCTTCGACGTCTCCCTGGTCCCCGAGGACCCGGCCGACAGCGAGTTGTACCGGCACCGGCCCGACATGTTGCACTCGGCCCGGGAGCTCTTCCGGCGCTGGGACGTCATGTTCACCCTGGCCGAGCGCGACATCCGGGCCCAGTACAAGCAGGCCGTGCTGGGGGTGGCGTGGGCCCTGCTCGTTCCGCTGGTCAGCCTGTTCATGCTGGTCATCCTGGCCGGGCACGTAAAGGGGTTCAGCCCCGGCGGCGGCATCCCGTTCGCGCTGTGGACCTACACCGGCCTGCTGGCGTGGGGCCTGTTCGGCGGATCGATCGGCGGCGGCACCAACTCGCTCGTGTCCAACAAGGCGCTCATGGCCAAGAGCCACTTCCCCCGGGAGTGCTTCCCGCTGTCGCAGGTGCTCGAGTCGGCGTTCTCGTCGCTCATCGCCACCATCCCGCTGCTCGTGCTCTTCGCCGTCTACGGGTTCCGCTATCCACCGCAGCTCGCCTCGTTGTGGTCACCGCTGTACCTGGCGGTGGAGATCCCCTTCATGCTGGGCCTCACGTTCCTGGTGTCGTCGGTGATCGTCACCATGCGCGACCTGCAGCAGCTCGTGCCCATCGTGATGCCGCTGCTCATGCTGATCACCGTGCTGAAGCCGTTGGCGGTGGAGAAGCACCACCAGCTGCAACCGGCTTTCATCACCGACCCCCTGTTCCGCGTCCTGTACTGCGTGGCCAACCCCATGGCCGCCGTGCTCAGCAACTTCCGGGACTCGGTGCTCCTCGGCTTCGGGCCCCAGTGGGAGCTGCTTATCGCCGGTGCCATCGGATCGGTGGGGTATCTGATCCTCGGCTACTCGGTGTTCAAGCGCCTCGAGGTGAACTTTGCCGACCTCACCTAAGGCGCTGCCCGCCGGGACGGTGCGGGCCGATCACGCCTGGAAGCGCTTCCGCGCCGACCGCACGCTCCCCATGTTCCAGGACCAGATCCAGCTCTTCGGGCGATGGCTGCGCGGCTATCGCCGGCCGTACCGGTGGGTGCTGCGCGACATCAACCTCCACGTCGACCCGGGCAAGACCTACGGGCTCATCGGGATCAACGGGTCGGGCAAGTCCACCCTGCTCAAGATGATCTGCCAGACCACGTTCCCCTCGGCCGGCACGGTCACCGCGGCGGGACGGGTGGGAGCGCTGCTCGAGGTGCGCAGCGGCATCCACCCCGACCTGTCGGGGCGCCAGAACGTGTACCTGTACGGCAACATCATGGGGATGTCGCGCACCGAGGTGTCGGCGCGTTTCGACGACATCGTGGACTTCGCCGAGATCGGCGACGCCGTGGACCGCCAGGTGAAGTTCTATTCGACCGGTATGGCCATCCGCCTCGGCTTCGCCATCGCCGCCTTCCTCGAGCCCGACGTCCTGCTCGTGGACGAGGTGCTGGCCGTGGGCGACGCCCGCTTCCAGCAGAAGTGCCTGGAGCGCATCAGCGAGGTCGTGTCCAACGGCACCACCCTCTTCTACGTGTCCCACGACCTGCCCACCGTGGAGGCCGTGTGCGACCGGGCCATGTGGCTGTCCGACAGCTACGTCCGTGCCGACGGGCCGGCCCGTGACGTGGTGTCGCTGTACCGCCAGTCGGTGGGGGAGCAGGCCGAGCTCACCACCACCCAGGACACGGGCGTGCGCCTGCTCAAGGTGGAGGTGACCGGTCCCGACGGCGGCCAGATTCTGTCGGGCGAGTCGGTGAACATCCGCATCGTGGCCGAGTCCGAGGAGCCCATGTTCGGGGCCTTCCACCTCGGCATCTCCCAGGGCACGGCCCAGCCCGTGTTCGTGACCCGCTACGCCAGCTCCTTCCCGGCGGGCCAGTTCGAGCTGCGCTGCCAGATGCAGAACCTGCCGCTCCCGAAGGGCCGCTACTCGCTGTGGGGGGCGATGCGCGCACCACGCGACGCCGGCATCCGCACCCACCTGCCGTGGCAGCCACTGGCGTCGTTCGACGCCTTCGGCCCCGTGGCCATCAAGGCGCCCAACGGCGTCATGGTCCTCACCCCGGTGTACGTGCCCACGGAGTGGGAGCTGTCCTGAGCCCGAGCCCCACCGCGGCTCTCGACGGGGTCACCGCCGTCGTGGTCACGCACCTCCGCCCCCGACTGGCGGGCGCCACGGTGCGGTCGCTGCTCGACGTGGAGGGGTTCGCCCCCGAACAGGTCGTGGTGGTGGTGAACGGCGAGGGCGGCCTCGACGACCCCGAGCTGGAGCGGGCTGTGCGCATGGTGCGCCTGGCCACCAACACCGGTCCGGCCGGTGGGTTCCGGGCCGGGATGCAAGAGGCCTTCGCCGACCCCGCCACCCGCTTCGCCTATTTGTGCGAGGACGACATGGTGCTGCTGCACCTGCCTGCCCCGCGTCTGGCCGGCCTGCTCGAGCGGATCGAGGCCCGGGCCCGCGACGCGTCCGGTCCCGTGGCGGGGGCCGTGGTCGCCTTCGGGCGCCGCTTCATCGCCCGCTCCGGGCACACCGTGAACGTCGTGCCCCGCCGGGGCCTGCCCGGTGAGCTCGCCCCCGTGGACGTCTCCACGTGGGGGGCGACGCTCGTGTCGCGCGCCGTCATGGACGCCGGCGTGCTCCCCGACCCCGAGCTGTTCTTCGGCTTCGAGGACTTCGACTTCTTCTGCCGTGTGCGCCGGGCCGGCCTGGCCGTGCTCGTCGACGTCCCCTGCGCCCGGCGCGTGGCGCACCGCCAGACCACCGCGGCGCGCGACGCGGCGCTGCGCGACCACCGGCCCAACGACGCCGACGAGCCGTGGCGGGCTTACTACCTGGCCCGCAATTACTTCGAGCTGGCCCGGCGCCACGGACGTCCCAGCTGGTTCGCCTGGCACCTGCTCTACTCGCTGCGGCGCCTCCAGCTGGCGACGAGCGGGGCCGAGCGGTTGGCCATCATGCGGGGGGTGCGCGACGGTGCGCGGGGTCGCCTCGGCATCGACCCCCGCTACCTGCGCCAGGAGGGGGAGCGGGCCCCGACGACGCCGGACGGCATCGCCGTCGACGAGAGCGACGCCTCCCGCCACGACGCCACGACCGTCGACGCACGGGCCGCGGGGGAGGCACCGGACCCGGGGCGCGACGCCTCGGCGGTGAGCGCCCGCGAGCTGGCCGCCTCCACCCTGGCCATGGTGCTCACCCACAACGCCCCCGGCGCCCTGGCGCGGTGCGTGCAGGCCATGGCCGACCAGACGCTTCGGCCCGCGGCGGTGCTGGTGGTGGACAACGCCAGCCAACCGCCCGTGCTGTCGGGCATCGTGGTGGCGGCGGTGGGCGGCGTCCTCCCCGTCACGGTGCAGCGCTCGGACGCCAACCTGGGCCCCGCCGGGGGGTGGGCGCTCGCCTTCGAGGAGTTCGCGGCCTCGGCCTTCGACCACGCCTGGGTCCTCGACGACGACATGGTGGCCGACCCCGAGTGCCTCGAGACGCTCCTCGAGGACGCCCGGCGCGATCCCAAGACGGCGTTCTGCTTCCCCCGGGCCGTGCAGCCCGACGGCTCGGTGGGGGAATGGGGATCGTGGTGCGGGTTCGTGGTGGCGCGCCCCATCGTGGAGGAGGTGGGCGTTCCCCGGGCCGAGCTGTTCTGGTGGGCGGAGGACAACGAGTACACCCACTGGCGCATTCCCCAGGCCGGGTACCCCCGCCGCCTGGTGGACGGGGCGGTGGTGCAGCACGACGCCGTGCGCCAGGAGGCACGCGTGCCGTTGTGGAAGTACTACTACGAGGCCCGCAACATGCTGTACCTCCACCTCCACGTGATGCACCGCCTGGGGTGGTACCCCCGCAACGTCACCAAGCTGGTGGCGCGGGCCGTGGTGCGCGAACGGGGGCGGCGACGCCAGTGCCTGCGCACCATCGCGCTGGGGCTGTCCGACGGCGCCATGGGTCGCCTCGGGTTGCGCTTCCCCATCGAGGACATGCACGAGCAGCCGTCCTCCGCCTCCGAGGAGACCCGGCCCACCCCGAACCTGTTCGTCGTGGGTGCCCCCAAGGCCGGCACCACGGCGCTGGCCAGCTACCTGGGGGGTCACCCCGAGGTGTTCGTGGCCGACAAGGAGCTCAGCTACTTCGGGAGCGATCTCGTGTTCGGCGCCAAGGGCGGGGGACGGTGGCGGCTCGCCTACGAGCCCTACCTGCGCTGGTTCGCCGGCCAGGGCGACGTCCGGTACCGCGCCGACCGCTCGGTGTTCTACCTCTCCTCGACGCGCGCCGCGGCGGAGATCCACGCCTTCGATCCCGATGCCCGCATCGTGGCCATGGTGCGCAATCCCGTCGACCAGATGCATTCCCAGCACAGCGAGATGCTGTTCCAGGGGGACGAGGACATCGCCTCGTTCGCCGACGCCCTCGACGCCGAGGACGACCGCCGGGCCGGGCGGCGCGTCCCGCCCGGGTGCCTCAAGGTCTTCGCCCTGCTGTACCGCGACCTCGCCCACTACGCGGACCAGCTCGAGCGCTACCTGGCGCTGTTCGGTCCCGAACGGGTGTGCGTCGTGGTCTACGACGACCTCTCGGCCGACGCCCCGGCGACGTACCGGCGCGTCCTCGACTTCCTCGGGGTCGACACCTCGCACCGGCCCGCCTTCGACGTGGTGAACGCCAACAAGGTGGTGAGAAGCGCCCGGATGCGCGACCTGCTGCGCCAGGCGCCGCCCGGGGTTCGCCGCCTGGGGCGACTGGCCGTCCCCGACGAGCGGGCCCGGGCCACGCTGCGGCGCAGGCTGCACACCTTCAACACCAAGGGCGCCCCGCGCCCCCCCATGGACCCCGCACTGCGGGCCCGTCTGGTGGAGGAGTTCACCCCCGAGACGCGGCGCCTCGAGGCGCTGCTCGGGCGGGACCTGGGCGCCTGGACGACGGCGAGCGGGCGGGTGCGGTAGCGGTGGCCGGCGTCGTGGTCCTCGGCATGCACCGCAGCGGCACCTCCGCCGTGTGCCGCATCCTGAACCTCCTCGGCGCCGACCTCGGGCCCGAGTCCGATTTGCTGTCGGACTACGACAACCCCACCGGCCACTGGGAGAGCCGCACCCTGGTGGCGTGCAACGACCGCATCCTGGCCGCTTTCGGACGGTCGTGGGACTTCCCGCCGTGGCTGGCACCGGGCTGGGAGCACACCGAGCGCGCCACGCGCCTGCTCCCCGACATGGCCGACACCTTCACCGCCGTCTACGGCGAGCGCCCCTGGGCGTGGAAGGACCCGCGCACGTGCCTGACCTTCCCGCTGTGGCGCCGGGTGCTGGGCGAGCAGGCGAAGGTCCTGCTCGTGTTTCGCGACCCGGGAGCGGTGGTGGCGTCGGTGCGGCGTCGCGACGGCATCCCCCGGCTCTACACCGTCGGGCTGTGGCAGCACTACGTCCGGGCCGCCGTCGCCGCCGCGTCCGGGCTGCCGGTGCTGTGCCTGCAGTTCGAGGACCTCGTGACATCGCCCGCCGCCACCGTGGCCCGACTGGCGCTCGAGCTGCGCGCCCTCGGTGTCGATCTCCCCGGCGATCCCGAGGCCGCCGCCGCCTCGGTGCGCGACGACCTCGTGCACGGCCAGCCGGCCTCGGCCGTGGTGCGGCGCCTGACCGCCTCGACCCTGGCCACGGTGCGGGCCTTGCCGCCCACGAGCGAGGCCTTCCACCCGCCGACCTGGCGCGAGCCGCGCTGGGTGCACCCCTTCCTGGTGGCCTACCGGGGCCCGTGGGCGCTGCGGGCCCGGGCCGGCCATCCGCTTCGGCCGGGGTTCGCATGAGGCCGCCGTGGCGCCGCGGCGGGGCGCGCGGCGTCCTCGTGCTCGGCATGCACAGAAGCGGCACCTCGGCCGCCACGCGGCTCGTGCACGGGCTCGGTCCCGCGCTGTGCGACCCGCAGGACATGGTGCGCGGGCCGTGGAACCCGAACGGCCACTTCGAGAGCCGGTCGCTCATGCACCTCGACAACGCCCTGCTCACCGAGATGGGCAGGACGTGGTGGTACCCGCCGCCGGCGGCGGGGGAGGCGTACGAGGCCGTGGCGGCCCGCATCACCACCTCCCGCGCTCAGGCCCGGCGGGCCTTCCGGCGCGTGCACCGTACCGAGCCATGGGTGTGGAAGGACCCCCGCGCCTGTGTGCTCGTGCCATTCTGGCGCGCCGCGCTCGGCCCCGGGCTGGCGGCGGTGGTGGTGTTCCGCAATCCCCTCGAGGTGGCGACGTCGCTCCAGCGGCGCCACGGCACGTCGCTGCGCTTCGGCGTGGCGTTGTGGGAGCGCTACAACCGCCTGGCGCTGGCCCACTGTGCGGGCATGCCCGTGGTCGTGAGCGCCTTCGAGGACCTCGTGGCCGACCCCGCCGCCTGGAGCGGGCAGGTCGAGGGGCTCCTGTCGGCGGCGGGCATGGCGCTGTCACCGGAGGCCGGTGACGCCGAGGGGGTCGTCGATCCCGAGCTGCGCCACAGCGTGCACGGCCGGGACGACGTGGCTGAGGCCATGCCCGACGCCCTGGCGCTGTACGACGCGCTGCTCAGCGCACGCGGCGCAGCCGCCGTGTTCGTTCCCCCGGCGGTGGCGGCCGAAGGGCCGTGGGTGAGCACCGAGCTCGACGCCGTGGGCCCCGACGCACCCTTGGCGTGGCACCCGCCCCCGGGCACGACGGCCACGGGCACCGAGGGCCGGGCATGAGGGGCGCGTCCCCATTCGTCGCGGCGTGCCGTGCTGAGATGTGGGCGACGGCACCGGTGGCGCGCCCGGGGACCGGACGGGGCGGGCTGAGGCGACAGAGGCGAGGGCGATGGACCTGATCGAGCGGCCCGACGGTGCCGTGCGCCGCCACCCCTGGGAGCTGGCCCGCGCCCGCTTCTTCCTGCGGTTGGTGCAGCGCATGGGCCTCCCCGCCCGGACGACGTCGTGCCTCGACGTCGGCGCCGGCGACGCCTGGTTGGCGGGGCAGTTGCGCAGCGTGCTCCGCCCCTCGACGCGTCTGGTGTGCTGGGACTCGCACTACGGCGACGAGGGCCCGCCCGGCGCCGGCACCGGCGCGCCCGGACTCGAGTTCTGCGTGACGCGACCGACGGGGACCTTCGACGGCATCCTCATGCTCGACGTGGTCGAGCACGTGGAGGACGACGTCGCCTTCGTGCGCGACGTGGTGGAGGGCTCGCTCGCCCCCGGGGGGTGGGTGCTCGTGAGCGTTCCCGCCTACCAGGCGCTGTACTGCGCCCATGACCGGGCCCTGCGGCACTTCCGGCGCTATTCGCCCGCCGCCCTCGCCACCGTGCTCGAGGCCGGAGGCCTGCGCGTGGAGGCCCACGGCGGGCTGTTCCACGGCCTGCTGCCGGTGCGCGCCGCCCAGGTGCTGCGCGAGCGCGTCCGTCCGCCGGCGCGCTCGGAGGTGGGAGTGGGGGCGTGGGACGGGGGGCCCCGCCTCACCCGGCTCATGGTGGGCGCCCTCGACGCCGACGCCCGGGTGTCGCTGGCGCTCGGGACGCGCCACCTGCCGGCGCTGCCCGGCTTGAGCACATGGGCCCTGTGCCGGGGCGCCACCCCCATCGAGGACGGCCACCGGTGACGGTGCCCGGGGCCGATGGCGCCACGGTGCCCGTCGTCGTCGTCCCCTGCTACAACGAGGCGCGTCGCCTCGACGAGCGCGCCTTCACCGACCTGGCCGCCACCGGTGCGGTGCGCCTGTTGTTCGTCGACGACGGCTCCACCGATGCCACCGCCGCCGTGCTCGCCCGGCTGGCACAGGCCTCGGCCGGTGTCGAGGTCTTCTCACTCGACCACAACGCCGGCAAGGCCGAGGCGGTGCGCCGGGGGATGCTCGTGGCCATCCGGGGCGGGGCCGTCACGGTCGGCTACTACGACGCCGACCTGGCCACGCCGCCCGGTGAGCTCGTGCGCCTGGCCACCGCCCTCGGCACCGACCCCACGCTCACCGGCGTGCTCGGGTGCCGGGTGGCCCGGATGGGCAGCGCCATCGAGCGCCACGCCCTTCGCCACTACTTGGGCCGGACCTACGCCACGGTGGCGTCGTGGGCGCTCGGCATCACCGTCTACGACACGCAGTGCGGCGCCAAGCTCTTCCGGGTTTCCGACGCCCTGGTGGGTGCGCTGGCCGAGCCCTTCCGCTCTTCGTGGGCCTTCGACGTGGAGCTGTTGGACCGCCTGGTGCACGGCACGGCCGGGACCGATCCCGTCCCCACCACGGCGTTCCTGGAGGTGCCCCTCGTCGCCTGGCACGACGTCAGGGGCTCGAAGTTGAGCGTCCACGCCGCCGCCGCCGCGCTGCGGGAGCTGCTGGTCCTGGGCCTGCGCCGTCGGCGGGGAGCCCCGCGCCACCAGGCGGACGACGGTGGCAGCGCCACCGTCATGGTGCCCCGCCTGCCCGGACGTGGCGCCGCACCCCGGGC
>JBEKVE010000148.1:0-7642 GCA_049514335.1 Acidimicrobiales bacterium | reverse complement strand
GAAGATGATCACGCCCACCGCAGCGCACACCGCTATCCCGAAGGCCCCTATCACCCATGTCATCGGGCGCCACAGCATCCTCTGCAGGTCCGCCGCCAACAGGTCGGTCATGACACCGCTCCCATGGTGCCAGGTGCGGTGAGGCCGAAGAAGAAGTCCTCGAGCGAGGGAGCGTCATAGCGGAGCTCGTTCACGAAGAGGTGCTCGGCAGCGAGGAGCTCGGAGACTCGTTCCGCCTCTGACGCGGGACAGCTCACCCGTAGCCGGCTGTCGGCGATCGTCACGTTCAATGCGGCTGTGACCAGGACGAGGCGCGCCGCCTCCACGTCCCGCACTCCGACGAGGACGCCACCGGCGCCTGCGCTGGCGAGCAGGTCGCCAATCGGTCCCACCGCCACACAACTCCCCCCGCCCATGACAGCGACGCGATCGCACATCTACTCCGCCTCGTCGAGAAGGTGGCTCGACACCACGACGGTGCGACCCTCGGCCGCCAGTGACACGAGCATCCTGCGGATCTCGACGATTCCGGCCGGATCGAGGCCGTTGGCCGGCTCGTCGAGAACGACGACCTCCGGATCACGCAGCAGGGCAGCGGCGATCCCGAGCCGTTGGCGCATTCCGAGCGAATACGCGCTCACCGGGTCGTCGGCCCGCTCGGCCAGTCCGGCGGCGCCGAGTGCACGCTCGACGCCCACCGCTCCGATCCTGTCCAGGCGGGCCAGCAACGCCAGGTTGCGCCGCCCAGTGAGCGACGGCGCAAGACCGGGCGTCTCGATCAGGGCTCCGATCCGGCGGATCACACGATGCAGGTCGGTGCTGCTGTCGGCTCCGAGCACCCGGCACACGCCCGATGTCGGACGCGTGAGCCCGAGCAGGCAACGCAAGGCGGTCGTCTTCCCTGCCCCGTTGCGCCCGAGCAGACCGAAGACCCCGCCCGAGGGCACGACCAGGTCGAGCCCGTCGAGGGCAAGCCGGCCGCCCTGTCGGCTGCCGTAGCGTTTCGTGACACCGACCATCTCGACGACAGCGTTCTGTGGAGGTGGTCCGACCACGAGTCCCGCCGGCCGCGCACGACCGCCACCCTCTGGTGCGCCATCCCTCGACGGTCGACGCCTCATCGAGGTGCGCACGATGGACAAACTTAGCCCTCGTGCGACGGCTGTCCGGGGCCACGTACCGCCTGCACCGGCCTTGGATACAGTGCTCTGCGGGAGCTCGATTGGGGGGTTCGATCAGTGCTGACGAGGCGTGACGTGCTGAAGGGCGGGGGCGGTGCGCTTCTCGCCGGTGTGGCGGGTTCGTCGATCGGCACGGGCCCGGCAGCTGCCACGACGACGTCTGCGTCGGGAGGGGCCGGGGCACCGGCGCCCGCGGCCGGGACACTTCCGCCTACACCCTTTCGGCCCGGTGGGCCGGGCCCTCTCTACTGGAGTACCTACAGCTACGAGTTCCCCAACAACACACTCATTCCCGAGGACGTGTGGAAGGACAACGTCGACTGGATGGCGGCGACGTTCCGTGACTACGGCTACACGATGGTGTGCACCGACGGCTGGATCGACCACACGCAGCGGATCACGCCCAACGGCTACATCGTGAGCCAGGCCGACGACTGGGAGCACGACTGGGCCTGGTGGGCACGCTATCTCCAGTCCAAGGGCCTCCAGCTCGGCGTCTACTACAACCCCTTGTGGGCCACCCGGTCGGCCGTCACGAACCCGTCCGTGACCGTCGTCGGCCGCCCCGACATCACGGTGGCCGACATCGTGAACCCAGGCGACTCCTTCGACGGCGGCGGCTTGCTGCAATGGGTGGACACCACCCGAGACGGGGCCGAGGAGTACGTGAAGGGCTACGTGTCGTACTTTCGCCAGCTCGGGGCCGCGTTCCTCCGGGTCGACTTCCTGGCCTGGTACGAGGTGGGGTTCGACCAGACCGGGGGAACGGTGGGGGTGGCCCACGGCCGGGAGTCCTACCTGCAGGCGCTGGCCTGGATGCGACAGGCGGCGGGGGACATGCAGCTGAGCCTCGTGATGCCGAACCTCTTCGACCACGGGGCCGGGGAACGCCAGTACGGCGACCTGGTTCGCATCGACAACGACGTCAGCTACGGCGCGTGGGGCAGCCTGAGCGGTGGCCGCCAGACCTGGCAGCCAGAGTGGTCGCAGTGGAACAACCCGTTCCTGGGGTTCACGGGATTCGCCGACATCTCCGGTCGGGGCCAGATGATCCTCGATGGCGACCCCCTCATCATGGAGTCGTTCGCCAACGACGGCGAGCGCCAGAGCGCCATCAATCTCTTCACCATGGCGGGAGCCCCGATCGCCATTGCCGACCGCGTCGACACGATCGGCAAGAACGCCCACGTGTACCAGAACCGCGAGGTACTGGCCCTGCGACAAGCGGGTCTGGTCGGCAAGCCGGTCTTCAACAACAGCCACGGGTTCGAGTACGACCCTGCCAGTCGTGACCCGGAGCGCTGGGTCGGCCAGCTTCCCGACGGCAGTTGGGTTGTGGCGCTGTTCAACCGCCAGAACGGCCCGCGATCTCGGACCAAGTCGATCGACTTCACCACCGTGCTCGGCATCAGCGGTCCGGCGGCGGTGCGCGACCTCTGGGCCCACAAGGACCTGGGGTCGATGACCAGCTACAAGGTGACCCTGGTGCCGCATGCATCGGTGCTGCTGTCGGTGGTCCCGCAGGGCCCTCCCCAGTACCAGGCCGAGGTCGGGGCCTGGGCGGGATCGGCCCGGTTCGGGAACACCTTCGGCGGCCACACCGGCCGGGGCTACGTCACCGGTCTCGACACCCAGGGCAGCAGCGTCGCCGTCGCCGTGTCGGTGCAGAGCGCCGGCAGCCAGCAGCTGCAATGCCGTGTCGCCAACTCGACCGGTACGCCGTCGTCGTTGACCGTACAGGTACTCGATCCGGCCACCGGGGACGTCAGCGGCACCGCTGCGCTCGAGGTGCCGAGCACCCCGGCGTGGAGCTCATGGCAGACCGTGCCCGTCACGATCACCATGAGGGCGGGGACGAACCTCGTGGTGTGCAGCGTGGGAGCGTCCGATCAGGGCGCCGTCAACCTCGACTCCCTCACCCTCACCTGAGGGGCAGGGGAGACGTCGCCGTCAGCTGGCGGCCGTGGTTCGCAGCGTCGGGGATGTCGCCGCTACCCGCTGCGCCTTGAGGCGCTCGCGCTCGGCGAAGAGACGATCACGCTCGGCGAGTAGTGCGGCGCGCTGCTGCAGCGTGCCACCGTTCTTGTTGAACAGGACGATCCGTTCCTGCAACAGGTTCAGCCGCTCCATGACGTCGAGCATCTCCCTGGCCGCCGGATCGTGGACGTCTCCCACCGCCACGGCTGTCTCCGGGGCCTGCCGAACGACCGACAGGGCGCGGGCGGGCGCGGCCGGCGGCGGGGGTGGTGGCACGAGCCGACGCTGCGGCGGGGCCGACACGAACAAGGAGTCAGGCCCGGCCGGAGTGGGCGTCGGCAACGTCACGGCCTGCGGCGCGCCGTGCGCTGGCACCGGGGGCGCAGCAGCGACAGGCGGCTCGCTGTACGACCCGATCCCGTCGTCGCGCACGAGCGGTGTCGGCGCACCATCCTTGAAGAAGCGCTCTTCGTGCGTTCCGAAGGGGTCGGCGTGCCAGCCTGCCAGTTCCATGTCTCACCTCTCAGACTCGCGTCTGCGCCCGACTACGTGCAGGATAACGAGTCGTGATCCGGCATCGTCGGATGGCATGACGGTCCGGGCCGCGGCACGGCGGCTGCCGTGGAGGAGCTGACGCAAATGACAACACCAGGTGCCGGCCCGTGGCGCCACCGCCTGTCGGTGAGCGGGTCGTCCTCGCAGCGCCAGACGGTGGCCGAGGACCTGGCCCTGTGGGCCCGCCACGACGTCGGCTACGTGAGCGTCCCCTTCGGCAAGCTCCGCCCCGGCGACGCCGAGCTGGTGGCGGCGGCCGGACTGCGGGTGGCGAGCGTGCTCATCCTCGGCGCCCGCCTCGACCGCACCCAGGACTGGCCGGCGTACCGCGACCAGGTCGACCACGTGTTCGAGGCGGCGCGGATCGTGGGGTCCGAGAACGTCGCGCTCACCACCGGGTCGGCCGGCCCGATGCCATGGGACGAGGCCGCCGACGCCTTCGCCGAATTGGTCTCCCCGCTCGTGGCTGCCGCCCCCGTCCCCGTGCTGCTCGAGCACACGAACCAGCTGCGCAGCGACATCAGCTTCGTCTTCCGCCTGCGCGACGCCGTGGACCTGGCCCGCCCGCTCGGTATGGGGGTGCTCATGGAGACCACGGCGTGCTGGCAGGAGCGGGGGCTCGCCGACACCGTCGCCGACGCCGCCCACACCATCGGGCTCGTCCACGTGAGCGACCTCGGGCCCGTGGTCGTGTCCACCCCAGACCGGCTCGTGCCCGGCGACGGGGTCATCCCCCTCGCCCGGATCGCCGGCGGTCTCCTCGCGGCGGGGTACGGGGGGCCGTTCGAGCTCGAGTACGCCGGGCCCCGGATCGAGGCCATGGGCTACGACGCCGCCCTGGCCCGGGCGGTGCCGGCGCTCACCGCCATCCTCGAGTCGGCCGCTGCCGGACTCTCCTGAGACGCGTTCTCAGCGAGGCGCCAGATCGAACCCCGAGCGCCAGCTGGCCCGACCGGGGCGCCAGTCGAGCGATCGCCGGGCCTCGGCGTTGGACGCTCCCCGCTGCCCGGTCATGAGGTAGACACCGTGGCGCCCGGCCACGGCTCTGGCCACGAGGGCCGGCACCCGCAGGGGGGCGGGCGCCCCGAGGGCGGCGGCGTAGGCCGGCAGCCATTCGTGCACCGGGGCCGGCTCGTCGTCGACCACGTTGTAGACGCCGGGCTGATCGGTGCCGAGAGCGCACAGCACGGCACGGGCGGCGTCGTCGACGTGGACGAACGAGAAGACACCCTCCCCCCGTCCCACCACCGGGAACCGGCGGCGACGCACCATGTCGGCGATCTGGCCGTCCGCCGCGTACGACGTACCCGGCCCGTAGAAGTACCCGTAGCGCAGCACCACCCCGTCGATCCCCGCCGTGGTGGTGACAGCCGTCTCGAGGGTGTCGACGGCGGCCACGCTCCGGGCGAAGGGGTGGGGCGCCTCCGTCCACAGCGGGTCCGACTCCACCTTCACCGCTGCACCGGTGGGCTCGTAGACGAAGGCGATGCTCTGGGCCACGATCCGCCGTGCACCGGCTCGCACGGCCGCCGCCACCAGGTTCCGGGTGCCTTCGACGCGCACCCGGTCGTTGGCGGCGAACTGGACCCCGATCTTGCGGGGGTCGATGGACGCGGGCAGAGCGGTCAGCTGGTGCACCACGACCTCGGGCTCCGCCTCCACCACGGCTGGGTCCAGTGCAGACGGGTCGAAGACGTCGGCGACGGCCACGGAGGCGCCCATGGCCTGCAGGGTCCCGGCCCGGTCGGGACGACGGGTCATGACGGTGACCTCGTGGCCCGCCTCGACCAGGGCGGGAACGAGGAACCTCCCGATCACGCCCGACCCCCCTGCCACGAACACCCGCATGTCGTCCTCCGCCCGCCTTGGAACGCCGCACCATGCCCGAGCCGGCCAGCGTCGGTCCGTAGGGTAGCGAGCCGTGGGTGTGCACCCACCCGGCGAAGAGCCGCTCTTCATCGAAGCCGAAGGGGCGGGGATGCCCGACGGCGACTCGTCGGCGCGCCCGTCGGCGCGCGCCGCGGGGCGGCGGGCGGGGGTGGCCGCCGCGCTGGCGGTGTGGCGCTCGCCCCCGGGGCAACCGCGCTGGGCCCGCCCCGCACTGCTGATCGTGGCCGCCGGCGCCGGCCTCTCCTACGCCTGGGGCGTGGCCAACATCGCCCTGGAACCCTTCTACGCCGCGGCGGCGCGCAGCATGGGGGGCAACTGGAAGGACTTCTTCTTCGGGGCCTTCGACCCGGCGGGGACCGTGACGCTCGACAAGCTGCCCGGTGCCATCTGGCTCCAAGCCCTGTCGGTGCGCGTCTTCGGCTTCGACTACTGGGCCGTGGCCATGCCCCAGGTGATCGCCGGCATCCTCACCGTGCTCGTGCTGTACCGCGCCGTGCGCAGGGTGGCGGGCCCCAAAGCCGGCATCGTGGCGGCGCTGGTGCTGGCCGCCAGTCCCGTCAACGCCCTGCTCAACCGGGGCAACGTGTCGGACTCGGTGCTGGTGCTGCTCACCGTCCTGGCCGCCGACGCCGCCACCCGGGCGTTCGTGACGGGGCGGAGCCGGTCGCTGGTGCTGGCCGGGGTGTGGGTGGGCCTCGCCTTCCAGACCAAGATGGTGCAGGCCTGGTTGATCGTCCCCCCGCTCTTCGCCGCCTACCTGGTGGCCGCCCCCTCCGACTGGCGCCGGCGCCTGCGGTGCGTCGCACTGGCGGGCCTCGTGGCGCTCGTGGTCTCCCTCAGCTGGATGTCGGTGGTGTCCGCTGTGCCCGGTCACGACCGGCCCTACGTGGACGGCACCACCGACGACTCCGTCTTCGCCCAGGTGTTCGTGTACAACGGCTGGAGCCGCATCGGCGTACGTCTGGGAGCGGGCACCATCGTGCACGGCACGCAGCCGTTCGTGGTCGACTTCGCCAGGAACAACACCGACGTGGGCACGTTCCGCATCGCCGCGTCGCCCCAGCGCCTGCTGGTGGGCCCGCTCGGGCGCGACGACGCCTGGCTCCTGCCTGCCGCGCTCACAGCCGGCGTGGCCACCCTGGTGGCGCGGCGGCGGGCGCCACGCCGCGACCCGGTCCGGGCGGCGGTCGTCTTGTGGGGCGGCTGGCTCGTCGTGCTGGGCGGGTTCTTCAGCTTCGGCGCCTACGTCAACTCGTACTACACCGCCGCGCTGGTGCCCGCCGTCGCCGCCCTGTGCGCCATCGGGGCGACCCTCGCCTGGCGAGCCCGCCACACGAGTCGGGTCCCCGCCGCACTCCTGGCCGTGGTGGTGCCGGCCACCGCCCTCTACGCCGTGGCCCTCGTGCCGGCCACGGCCGGGGTGCGGGGCTGGCTGGTGCCCACGGTGGTGGCCGGCGGTGTCCTGGCCGAGACGGCGCTGGGCCTGTCGCTCCTGCGTGGAGGGCGCTCCAGCTTCTCGTCCCCGGGCGCGGCACCGGCCATGGCGCTGTCGGGCCTGTCGCTGCTGCTGGCGCCGGCCATCA
The DNA here is from genome assembly GCA_049514335.1 of Acidimicrobiales bacterium. Classification (GTDB taxonomy): domain Bacteria; phylum Actinomycetota; class Acidimicrobiia; order Acidimicrobiales; family UBA8190; genus JBEKVE01. Next base: position 456 of record JBEKVE010000148.1, on the reverse strand, counting down.
CCACCGGGGTGGTGGTGGCACAGGGCCTCGGGTCGTTCTCGACGCCGTACCAGTCTCCAGCCGCCACGCAGGGAACCACCACCGGCCCCGAACGGTTCCAGGCCGACGGAGCCCAACTGGCCGCGTACTACGACCGCGCCTACGCGGGGCAGGGCATCGTGTGGGGGGTGGACACCTCGGGCGTGGCCGCCCCCTTCGTCATGGTGACGGGGCGCGAGTTCCTCCCCATCGGCGGGTTCTCGGGGAACGTCCCCGAGCCGACCCTGGCGCAGCTGCGCCGGCTGATCGACACGGCACGGCTGTCGACCCTCGTCGTCCCCGTCCGGCCGCCCGGGCGCGACCCGCGGGTGCTGTGGGTGCGGGCGCACTGCGTGCCCGGCGTCGACCTCCCCTACGGCGACGGCGTGGTCCTGCGCTCCTACCACTGCTGAGGCGATGCTCAGCGCGTCGGGGAAC
>JBEKVE010000147.1:0-8398 GCA_049514335.1 Acidimicrobiales bacterium | reverse complement strand
GCAACTGCCCTCGGTGGGGCAGGCCCTCTGCTCTATGAGCGCCAGTTCGTCATCGGTCAGCGTGCCGGCCGCATTGGCCCCGACGGCCTCGAACACGCTCACGATGTCCAGCGGCTCACCCTGGGCGCCCCGGCCGGGCAGGATCGTGCCTCCGTAGAGGAAAACGGTGGGAAGGTTCAACCGAGCCGCCGCCATGAGCATCCCCGGCAGCGACTTGTCGCACCCGGCGAGGGTAACCAGGCCGTCGAAACGCTCAGCATGCATCATCGCCTCCACCGAGTCGGCGATGATCTCGCGGCTCACCAGTGAGGCCCTCATGCCCTCGGTCCCCATGGAGATGCCGTCGGAGACGGCGATGGTGACGAACTCGATGGGGAAGCCGCCTGCGTCGCGCACCCCGTCCTTGGACCGTTTGGCCAGGGCGTCGAGCGGCATGTTGCACGGGGTGACCTCGTTCCACGACGACGCCACGCCCACCTGAGGCTTCGACCAATCGTCGTCGGTCATGCCGATGGCCCGCAGCATGGCCCGGGCCGGGGCGCGTGTCGGTCCGTCGGTGACCTCGTAGCTGCGCAGCTTCATGCCGTGCGGCCCGGGGGTGGCTCCGGCGTGCTTGGGTTCGTCAGCCATGGGCGCCCAGGTTAGGGCGCGTCGTCCGGGGGTGCGCCACGGCGCGAGATGCCGTCGGCGCGGTGCGGGGAGGCGAGATGCCGTCGCCGGGGTGCGGGGAGTCGTCACCCCGCTGGGTGTCGGCGTGGGTGTCGGCGTGGGTGTCGGCGTGGGTGTCGGCGTGGGTGTCGCTGCGGCTGGCCTCGAGCACGACGGCGGCATCGGGGTCGACGCGGGCACCGGCGCCGATCCCCCGGGCCACGACGTCGGCGATCCCCGATCCCAGGGCGTCGAGGGCGAGGTCGATCTGCGCGCCCGATGCGTCTTCGATGACGATCCGACTTGTGCCACCGCCGCCGTACATGCCGGCGTGCGACGAGCCGAAGCCGCGACCGAACCCGTTACCCGACCCGCCACCGAGGCCGAGCACGGCGAATCCGGAACCGAATCCTCCGAACCCTGCACCCGGACCGGGGCCGAAACCGCCGCCGCCCGGACCGGGGCCGAAACCGCCGCCCTGGCCTGGCCCGGTGACAGGCCCGGAACCGGGGAAACCACCGCCGGCGAGCCGCACGGCGCGGACCCGCCCGAGGTCCACCACTCGCCACCGCCGGACGAACCGTACCGCGATCCACTGCGGCCCGGCCGCCACGGCGGCCCGCAGCCACACCGCGACGGCCAGCACGAGACCGGCGAGCGGGAGGGCGGCAAAGAGGCAACCCAGAATGCTCATGGCGACAGGGTGACCGATCAGCCACACCAGGAACACCGTCACGAGGAAGACGAAGGCGAGGACGGTGCTGCACCCCCGCAGCAGCCATCGCAGAACGGCCCGGGGGGCGTCGGCCTGACGCAGCCGCCAGACGACGTCGGCGCGGCGGAGGATCCCCCGTGTCCCTCCAGCGGCCGTGGGACCGGACGTCGTCGTGCCAGGGAAACCGACGTTGTCGGGACCTGCGTCTTCCGCTCGCACACCATCCAGGTTAGGGCGGGCGCGTCACGGCCGTGCCGCGGCGGATGGGTCGGGAACGGGGAGGCGGGAGGGAACGGAGGTGGAGGAGACGGGGGGAGACGGACCAGGAGTCGGCAGGGATCGAGGGGCGGGTCGGGGGACGCTTCGGCCGACGGGACTGAGGACGCGGAGGGGGCAGCCGGGGGCGTCGCAGAGGCCGGCCGGTACGGCGTTACAGTCGCTCATGGCCGTGACCAGGATCCAGGTGCTGTCGCTTCCCGTGGCGGACCAGGATCGGGCACGCGCCTTCTACGTCGATGTGCTGGGTCTGGAGCTCGTCTCCGACACCGAGATGGGGCCCGGCCAGCGGTGGGTGCAGGTCGCGCCCCCTGGCGCCCAGACGTCGGTCACGCTCGTGACCTGGTTCGAGTCCATGCCGGCGGGATCGGTCAGGGGTCTCGTCCTCGAGTCCGATGATCTCGAGTCCGACGTGATGGCGCTGCGGGTGCGTGGCGTCACGATCGAAGGCGAGATCCAGGAGGCACCGTGGGGCCGCTTCGTGACATTCGACGATCCGGACGGCAACGGGATCGTGTTGCAGGCCACAGCTCCGGGCACGGCCTGACCAGCCGTTCGGAGTCGGTGGGCGGACGGCCCTCGCCGCGACGCTCGCGATGAGCGTGGATCTCGGCCCGGCCGAGGCCGGTGCCCCCGCCGGTGTGCTCGCCGTGTGGGCGCGTGGCGATCACCTCGGTTACGCGCAGCTGGCGCTGCAGGGCACCGACGCCCGCATCGGGGTCGTGATCGATGGCACCAGTGCCTTCGAGCGCGACGACCTGCGCGACCTGCTGATCGAGCTCGTCCAGCGTTCCGGCGCCCAGGGAGCACGCCGCGTCGATCTCGACTGCTTCTCGTTGCTGGTGCGTCACGAGGCGAGGCGCATCGGATTCGTCGGTCCTCTTCGCCGACCGCTCGTGGCGGCAGTGGACGACGTGGCGACGAAGGCTGTCGGAACCGGGGAGGGTCCGCGCTCCGAACCCGACGGGGGCCAGGCGTCGCGCCCCCTCGATCAAGCGGAGCTGGCGTCGAGCCTGGCCGGCGCGCTGGCGGCTTGGGGCATCCCCGCCACACCGGTCCGGGCACGGCGGGGCCTCGGCCGCATCACCAGCCGGCTGGCGCTCGGGGTGGCCGACACCCTGGACGTGGCGGTGCACTGGGCACCGGGGCGCACGGTCACGATCGGCGTCCCGGATCGTGCCGACCTCATGCCCGAAGCCGTGGCGCTCGCCGCACAGACGACGGTGGGGGTGCTGGGCCGATTCCCCGAGCAGGCAGGGGTCGTCGCCAGCATCCGCTTCGACCGTTCCACCCGGGGTCTCACGACCGGTCACTACGGCGGGACGGCGGACCGGTCGGCGGGGGCCATCCACCTCAACATCGACTACGTGGCCGCAGACGCCATGGTCGCCATGACACGGCGGCAGGCGGCGCGCGCCGCCGGTCAGGGTCCACCCCGGGGGCAGCGGTTCACCTACGGCACCCTTCGAGGGGCAGCATCGGCGGCGGCTCCGTTCACATTCCTGGACGCCACCGTCGCCCATGAGCTGTGGCACCAGCTCGAGAGCGCTTTCGAGCACCGCCACTACCGCGCCTCGGTGGAGCTGCGCCGCGGGCTCGGCGAGGTGCTCGGGGTGGAGACCCTCGAGCGTGCTATCAAGGGAAACGAGCGGAACGCGCCCGAGGCATGGCGCAGTGCCTACGAGCAGTTGGCCCGACAGGTCTCGCCCTATGCCACCACGAACGTGACCGAGGCGACGGCCGAGATCTTCAAGTTGTGGTGGTGCCGGACCGGCGCCGTTTCGCCGGTGGTGGCGCGCTTCGGCGAGCTGATCGACCAGCTCCTTCCCCCACAGCCGACGGGCGCAGTATCGATCTGAGCTCCGCTCTCCTATCGGCGCTCTGTTGACCACCGCCGAGCGGGCGCGGGTCACCCGCCGGCAGGCACCGGCGGGGTTGACCTTCGAACACGTACCCCCGGACCGCCACCCTCGGAAACAGCGAGATGAGGACCGAGGCAACGACAATCAGGGGTGGGATCGGGGAAGGAATCCCCTCCGTCCGGGGAAACGACGACGTCTCGGTCAGCTCGAATCGAGTTCGGGAGGCGGTTCCCACTCCCAGCGACCTGGCCCACCCACGAGGCGAAAGCCCCGGTAGGTCTTCTGGAAGTGGTGAAAGGCGCATAGCCGGGCGAGGTTGTCGAGGGCGGTTGCACCGTCCTGGGCGTAGTCGGTCCGATAGTGATCGATCTCGAGCCCGTGGACCACGGTGCAACCGGGAACGACACACCCGGGATCGCGCTCTTCGATCGCGCTCCTTTGGTGTGCGGTGAGCGCGCGCCCGTAGTGGCACACGGAGACCACATCTACCCCTTTGGTGACGAGCACCTTCACGAACGCCTCGGGCAGAAGCGCCTTGACCGTGGCCACAGGGACGGGACCCACTCCGGCGATCTCACACGTCTCACCCTCGGCGGCGTGCCCACGGGAGAGTGCGGCGGCATCGACGCGGACATGCACCACGCTGGCGGTCGCCTGTCCTGGTCCCCGAGCACCCGTGACCAGTTCGACCAGGGCGTCGGCCCGGTAGGCGGCGGGGGGCTCGGGGCGCTGGGCCCGACGGGCCTCGTCGAACAACGCGTTGGCCCGTGACTCCAGTGCCGAGAGCAGCTTGGCGCCGGCGTCGGGGGTGAGGCGGAACTCCCCTCGCAGCGCCCCCTCGGGATCACTCCAGTGGCGAAAGAACCGGCCCCGGTGCATGGCCGCGTAGCGGTCGTTCTCAGCGACCGCCGACGAGCCCCGCGCCGCCACGGCCCGACACCGGTCCTTCAGGTGCAGAAGGTGCCGGCCTTCGCTACGTCGAGAAGCTCACCCTCTGCCGACGGGCGCTCCACCGCCGCGGCGGCAATCTCTTTCACCTGGGAGGACGAGAGCGTCCCCTGCTTGAGCGCGGCGGTCGTCCCTGGCAGCTTCTCGAGTCGTTCCGCCGTCTGGAGCAGCGTCATGGCTTCTCCGAGACCCGTCCCCGCCGTCTTGGCCATCCACGAAGCGGCGGACCGGTGCCCGTCGCGCTTCCAACAGTCGGATTGCGCCGCACGGCGTGCCAGGAGCATCTCCCCCGCCGCAACTACACGCTTCAGTTGGGCGAAGACCCCGACGAGCTCCACTGCGCGGGCAGTGGTGATGCGCTCGGGCTCGAGCTCGGTGACGAACGCAGTCAGATCAGCGAGGGCCTCTTCGGCGACACCCGGAGGAGCGTCGAGGACCACGTCGGAGGGACCGGTGTCAGTGGCGGCGACGCCCATGCACGACACGTTTCCAGAGGGCTGTAACGCGCATGCACGACGACGAATGCATCACACACACCACGTGTCGCGCAGCGCGCACACGCCTCACTCCCGCACCAATGAGGAGAGAAGAAGAAGAGGGGAAGAGGGGAAGAGGGGAAGAGGGGAAGAGGGGAAGAGGGGAAGAGGGGAAGAAGACGGGGAGAGGGGAAGAAGTACGCGAGGACGCCCCCGTCGGGCGCCGTCAGCCGCGCAGTCGCCGAAGCTCGGTCGCCACGTCCTTGCCGTTGGCCCGGTTGCTCGTGGCCCGCATGACCGCTCCGGTGAAGAATCCTGTCAGCTTGTCCTCGCCCGCGACGAAGCGGGCCCATTCCTCGGGGTTGGCGGCCACGACCTCGGCCACGGTGTCGGCCAGGGACCCTTCGTCGAGCGCCTCCAGGCCGCGCCGTGCCGCGATCTCGGCCGGGTCGCCACCGTGCTCGAGCATCACGGCGAGCACCGTCTTCACCTGCGTGGCCGTCAGCTTCTTCTCCGCCTCCATGCGCAGCAGATCGGCGAACCGGGCGGGGTCGAGCCGCAGTGCCGCCCCGGCGTCGGCGGCCGCCTCGTTGGCCGTGCGCACCAGCGCCAGCCCGGGATCCGCACCCGCCTCCACCGCGGCGATCACCAGTCCGTCGAGCCCGAGGTCCACCACCGTCGTGATCTGATCGGCGCGCGCACCCTCGGGCGGGGCAGATCCGAAGAGGGCACCGAGCTTGCGACGCCGGTCGGCAGGCATGGACCCGATCGAGGCCGCCACCTCCGACTGCCACCCGGGGTCCGGAGCCAATGGAACGAGATCGGGCTCCGGGAAGTAGCGGTAGTCGAACGCCTCCTCCTTGGAGCGCAACGCCACCGTCTCGCCCGCGTCCTCGTTCCAGTGGCGGGTCTGTTGCGCCACCTTCTCCCCCGACTCCAACAGCGCCACTTGTCGACCGATCTCGTACTCGATGGCGCGGCCGAGCGAGCGCATCGAATTCAGATTCTTGATCTCGCAGCGCGTGCCGAGCTCCACTGACCCCACCGGCCGCACCGACACGTTGGCGTCCACCCGCATGGACCCCTCCTCCATGCGGCCGTCGGACGCTCCCGTGGCGACGAGGATGCCGCGCAGCTCAGAGGCGTAGAGGCGGGCCTGGGTGGACGACCGGATGTCGGGCGCGGACACGATCTCCACCAGCGGGACCCCGGCCCGGTTGTAGTCGACGAGGGCGTGATCGGCGTCGTGGATGCGCCCTCCTCCCCCGACGTGCGACGTCTTGCCCGTGTCCTCCTCGATGTGCGCCCGCACGATCCCCACCCGGCTGTCGTCGGGGAGCTCGAGCCACCCGTCGACGTTGATGGGTGCGTCGTACTGGCTGATCTGGTAGTCCTTGGGCATGTCGGGATAGAAGTAGTTCTTCCGGTGGAACAGCGACGGTTGGATCCGACAGTGCAGCGCGATGCCGATCCGCATGGCGTACTCGACCGCCCGCACGTTGAGCACCGGTAGAGACCCGGGGAGCCCCAGGCACACGGGGCACACGTTTGTGTTGGGCTCGTCCCCGAAGGCGTTTCGGCAGCTGCAGAACAGCTTGGTCGCGGTCCCGAGCTCGCAGTGCACCTCGAGCCCGATCACCGGCTCCCACCCGCCGGGCGCGCTCTTCTCGTGGGTGCCTCCGGCGGACACGCTGGGCGCGCTCATGATGCCCGTACCCGGGGCGGGGACAACGCCGGCGCGGCGGCCTCGATGACGGCGGCCGCCCGGAACATGACGGGCTCGCCCAACGCCGGGGCGAGCACCTGGACGCCCACCGGCAATCCGCTGTCGTCGCCGCCGAAGGGCACGCTGATGGCGGGATGACCGGCGAGGTTGGAGGGGACGGTGCACACGTCGGAGAGGTACATGGCCCAGGGGTCCTCCACCCGGGCCCCGATGGAGAACGCCGTTGTGGGCGAGGTCGCCCCGAGCAGGATGTCGAAGCGCTGATAGGCGGCGTCGAAGGCGCGCACGATGAGGGTGCGGACCTTCTGTGCCTGGCCGTAGTAGGCGTCGTAGTACCCGGCAGACAGGGCGTAGGTGCCGAGCATGACCCGCCTCTTCACCTCGGCACCGAACCCCGCTGCTCGGGTGCGGGCGTTCATTTCCTCGACGGTGGGGGCGTCGACCCGCAGCCCGTAGCGCACGCCGTCGTAGCGCGCCAGGTTCGACGACGCCTCCGCTGTGGCCAGCAAGTAGTACGCCGGCAGGCCGTGGCGTAACTCGGGGATCGAGCACTCCTCCACCTCGGCGCCCGCCGCGCTCAGGACCTCAGCTGCCTGCCGGACCCTCGACGCCACACCGGGGTCCACCCCGTCCACGAGCTCGGTGAGCAGTCCCACCTGCACGCCGTGAACCCCTTCGGACAGCGTGGCCGTGCACCTCGGAGCGGGGCGTTCGAGACATGTCGAGTCGAGCGGGTCCCCACCCCCGATGACGTCGAAAAGGAGCGCGCTGTCGGCCACCGTGGTGGCGAACGGTCCGACCTGGTCGAGCGAACTGGCGAATGCGACGAGCCCGTAGCGCGACACGGTGCCGTAGGTGGGCTTCATCCCCACGACGCCGCACAGCGCGGCGGGCTGGCGGATCGAGCCTCCGGTGTCGGACCCGACGGCGATCGGCGCCAACCCGGCCGCAACCGCTGCCGCCGACCCCCCCGACGAGCCGCCGGGCACGCGGGAGGGATCGTGGGGGTTGCGGGTCGGCCCGAATGCGGAGTTCTCAGTCGACGAGCCCATGGCGAACTCGTCGAGGTTGGTCTTGCCCACCATCACGGCTCCGGCGCCGCGCAGCCGCTCCACCACGGTGGCGTCGTAGGGGGGACACCACCCCTCGAGGATGCGGGAGGAGCACGTGGTGGGGATCCCCCGGGTGCACAGGTTGTCCTTCACCGCCACCGCCACACCGGCAAGCGGTCCCGGGTCCACACCGTCCTCGACAGCACGGTCAACGGCCGCGGCCTCGCCCCGCGCCCTGTCGTGCAACACGGTCAGGAACGAATGCAGCTCCCCATCGACGGCGTCGATGGCAGCGAGATGACGGTCGATGGTCTCGAGCGCCGACGCGGACCCGTCGCGCACGCTCCGGGCGATGTCCACCGCAGTCGTGTTCACGGTGCTTCTCCCAGGATGCGAGGCACCTTGAAACGGCGGTCCTCTACCGCCGGCGCCTGGGCGAGGACCTCGTCGCGGTCGAGGCAGGGGCGCGGCTCATCGGCGCGCGTGACGTTGCGCAGCGGTAGCGGATGCGCCGTGGGCTCGACCCCTGTCGTGTCGAGCGCGGCGATCTCGGCAGCGTGGCTGAGCACAGTGGCGAGCTGGGCGGCGTAGCGGTCGAGCTCTTCCTCGCTCAGCTCGATCCGCGCCAAGCGCGCCACGTAGGCGGCGTCCTCGCGCGTAAGCTCGGGCTCACCCGCCATCACCCCGCCGTCCCC
>JBEKVE010000146.1:0-7708 GCA_049514335.1 Acidimicrobiales bacterium | reverse complement strand
CGGCGTGACCATCCCTACATCGACGGTGTGGGTGGAACGAAGATCGCCCAGCACCTGTCCACGATCCAGACCCTGGTGGACAGCGGGCCGCCTCGGGACTGGGTCATAGAGCTCGGTACCAACGACGCGCTCGGGAACAACCCGAACTGGGCCGCCGACTTCGCGCAGGAGGTCAGCCTGGTGCAAGACCAGCCCTGTGTCGTGTTCGTGACGGTCAACCCCACCCTCGGCCCGGTCAGCACCGGCATCGACGGCGCCATCGCTGCCGCCGTGGCGGCGCACGCCAATTTCCGATCCCTCGACTGGGGAACCATCGAGTTCAGCGACCCCGCCTGGCTCTTGTCCGACCACCTCCACCCCACGCCCACCGGTGCCGAGGAGCTGGCGCGGCTGGAGAACACCGTCCTGCACACCTGCCCGGCGTGAGGCTCTCCGGCTCCTGGTGGCGCTACCCGTCCCCCGGCATGCCCCCGAGCACCCGGACGAGTCCGTCGAGGTCCTCGACCGTCACCGTCAGCGCCGAGTGACCCCCCGGTCCAAGCAGGGAGCGGACCTTCTCGGTGAAATGGATGCACACCCCGGCCCGGGTGTTCGTCCCGAACGTCAGACCGTCGTCCACGAACGAGCGCCGAGCACCGATGGCTGTCCACCATCTGTAGCCACGCGTGACATGAGCCCCGTCAACGTTGTCGAGGCCCGTCTCGACCGACAGGAACCCGAACGTCGCCTTGATGCGTTGCTGCACGACGGTGACACCGTCCTTCGAGGCCCTGACGCCGAACGGCACCAGGACCGGAATGAAGCGCTTGTCGACGGCGTAGGCGAAGAACGTCTCGGGGATGCTGCCCCCGTCGCTAGCGGGGGTCACGCCACATGGCCCACATCGTGGGGCCGCGCGGAACGACCATCTCCTCGGTCACCACGAACCCGTGGCGGGCGTAGAACGGCACGTTCTGCTCCTTGGACGCTTCGAGGTAGACGCGGGCCCCGTCCCGATCGCAGCGCTCGAGCACCCCGCCGAGCAGGGCCGAGCCCACGCCTTTGCCCTGCCAGTCGGGATCGGTTCCGAGCATCTGCAGGTACCAGTGCGGGTCCCGGGGGTGGTGCCGGTCGAAGTACATGAGCCCCGATGCGCACCGTCCCAGTCTGGCCCCGAGCAGGCGGGCCATGGTCAAGCCCATGCGGGCGTTGGTCCACCACCCGAGGGGGAAGGTCCCGGGCGGATTCCAGAACGCCACACCGCGGACGTCATCGGTGGTGTACACCTCGTCCACGGCCAGCGCCGGGCGCAGCAGGGCGCCAAACAGGCTCTGCAGCCGCTCCTGGCGCCCGTCGGGCCGGGGGAACATCCAGGTCATGAGGGGGTCGTCGTCGAACGCCCGGGCAAGGACGGCCGTGAGCGCAGGACCGTCGGCCGGACTCGCCCGGCGCACCGCCATCTCGGTTCCCCCGGTGCCGCCCATCGCCCGCAGTTCATCACTTTTGATGAAGCCGTTCCAGGTCCGGTGTTCCATGCTGGAAGGCGGAGCGGTGCGACCACGGACGGGCGCCGGTGCTCCACGTCGCCAGGTCGATACCCGGGGGGGTGAACGTGCGACGACTGCATGCCATCGCCACGCGCCTCGCCCTCGCCGGCCTGGCGGCACTGTCATTGGGCGTCGCTTTGGTCGTCGGCGCCCTGGCACAGGGTTCGGGGGCACCGGCGTTCGCCGACTCGGCTCCCTACGAGTTGATCTGCCCGGGCACACCGGTGGGCAACATCGCGCTCAACGACGTCGTCACGACCGGCACCATCACCCCCGCCGCTCCGGCCCTGGGGCAGGCCTTCAACCTCACCGACTACCAGTCCACCGTGGCCCTGCCGGCACAGATCGTCACCGCCGCGGCCGCACTCGGCAACTCCGCCATCGCCGGGTCCGCCACCACCGGTGTCGACGCCACCGGGGCGTCCCCTGCCACCACAGCGGACGGGCCCTTCGACATCGACGCCCCCATCCCGAGCCCGGTGCCGAGTACGGGCCTCTCCCTCACCTTGCCGAGCGTGGCGTCCACCGTCGGTCCGTTCACCGCCACCGGCTCCACCATCACGCTCACCGTGGACAAGACGGTGAACCTGACGCTCAACGTCTCGGGTTCGGACCTCGCTCTGACGTGCAACCCGTACCCCAACGACACAGACGCCACCGGCATCCTCACCACGACGCCGCCGAGCTCGGAGGAGATCTCCCCCGTCATCGCCGTCGCCACGGCGGGTTCGGGTCCGACGACCACGACCTTCCCCGTCACGACCACGAGCACCACGCAGGCGTCGACCACCACCACGACGTCGGGGACGACCACCACCACGACACCGTCGACCGCCCTCACCGGCCCCTATGAGCTGTACTGCCCCGGCACGCCGGTGGGTGACGTGGCGCTCAACGGTGCCGAGACCTCCGCCACCCTGTCGCCGGCATCTCCGACAGCGGGCCAGAGCTTCTCGGTGACCGGGTACCAGACCACCGTGAACCTGCCCCAGTCCCTGGCCAGTGCGGCTCAGGCGCTGCAACCCGACTTGCAGGGTTCGGCCACCACCCAGGTGGACGCCTCGGGGGCGACGCCGACCACCACCTCCGTCGGCCCCCTGAACTTCGACGTGCCCATTCCGACCCCGGTGCCGAGCGCCGGCGTGACGCTCACCCTGCCCGCCACGGCGGCGTCACTCGGGCCGTTCACCGCCGCCAGCTCCACCATCACCATCCAGGAGGACGCGGCCGCCAGCCTGACGCTCGACCTGGCCGGATCGGCGCTGACGCTGACCTGCAACGCCTATCCCGACAACAGCGTCGTGTCGGGCATCGTCACCACGGCGCCGGCCGGCCCGCCGCTGGCACCGGTCATCGCCGTGGCCACGGGCACGACACCACCCACCACCGTCCCCCCGGTCACCACGACCACCGTGTCGCCCACCTCGACCACGACGGCTCCCGTCACGAGCACGACCATCATCCCGCCGGCGAGCACCACCACGGTGACGGTCACCCCTGTGTCGACCACGACGACGCCCGAGACGTCGTCGACCACGACAGCGCCCGGCGCGAGCTCGACGACAACCGCCGCCACCACGACGGCGCCGACAACGACGGCCGCGCCGACGACCACGGGTGCACCCACGACCAGCTCCCCTTCCCCCGCCGTGGCAGCCCAGGTTCAGGTGGCGGGGGTCACGGCTTCGTCTCAGAACCTGGCTTTCACCGGCACGGGGAACAGCGTCCGTGACATCGCCCTCGTGGGCGGCGTGCTCATCGCGCTCGGCGCCTCGCTGCTCGTCCTGGCAGATGCCCCCCGCCGAGCTCTGGCGTGGGCCGTGACCCGGCCCCGGGTCCGACGCCACCGCTCCGTGGCCGTCGACCGTGCGCCCGCCCGCACGGCGTCTGTGTCCGCCTCCGCATCCGCCACCCTGCGAACCGGTGCCGAGCGGGCCGTGGCGTGGTTGCTCGGCCGCAGTCCCCCCGGGACGTAAGAACCCCGAGGTTCCACCCGTATCACCAGTTTGCGAACACCGTGTGAACAGGTGGCCCGGACCGTAGACGTCTCCGAGGAGGGTGCGTACCGTAGGAGCAGGACGGTCCTCCTTCCGTCCGGATGGCGCGATGAGAGGTTCCCCCACCTCCTGGTGCGTGCCATGGGTCAGATCGGGGGGTGTCGTGCGTCTCAGGGGCCGCACGACACCCCGATGACCCTCACCTCGCCGGGGTCCGCGCCGATCACAGGGGAGACCACCGTGCGAGAAATCACCCGCACGATCGCTGTGGTGGATGGTCACGGTGTGGACAACCGTGTGGAGACGGTGGACGTTGTCCGTCTGTTGTGTGGGAGGCGATCACCCCCGATAGACACGGCGAACAGGCGGACATACGGTTCACATACGCCTACTGCCCCGATGCTCGACGTTCCCCGTGTGTTGCCGAGCCCGGTGCCGTCCGGTTTCGTGCCTGACGTTCGCACCCAGCGGTGAGCAATTACCGGTATCTGACGGAGCCCGGCGTGTGGGAACCCCCCGCGCTCTCTTCCGAGTGGACGCCTCGCCGTCCGGCCCGAGAACACGCCTGGGTCCTCTTGGTTGATGACAGGTGGGCGGCACGGACCTCGCTCGCAGCCATCCTGGAGCTGATCGGGTACCAGGTGCTCGAGGCCGAGGACGGGATCCAGGCGCACGGCATTCTCGGCTCGATGCACTTCGACGCCATGGTGCTCGACATCCGCCTCCCGGGCATGGACGGAGCGACACTGCTGGCGGCGGTCCCTGATCCCCCACCGACCGTCATCCTCTCCGCCACGGAGCTCGGCGTCCATGCCCGCCAGCGGCTCGGGGCCGTGGTCGTCGCCGAACTGAGAAAGCCCGTGGCTCCCCAGCTGCTCATTGACGCTGTCGCGGCGGCTGTCAGCGGAGGAATGGACGCCGCCTGAAAGGGCCGGGCGTCTGATACGGCTCAGCGCCCCCTTCGCCCGAACGGGCCCTCCGGGCTCGTCCCGATGGGCGTGCGCCGGCCGTCCGGCCGGTCAGGAGCTCGGCCCAGACGACCTTGCCCCGACCTGCTGGTCGCACGCCCCACCGCCAAGCCACGCTGGCCACGATCCCCAAGCCTCGTCCCGACCGTGCCCGTGCCGGAGCGGTGCCGACGACGGGCAGGGCGGGCCCGCTGTCAGCCACCTCGATGACGACTCGCTCCCCCGTGTTGTGCAGAGACACGGTGAACGGGCATTGCTGTGAACCAATGCGTTGGTGGCGAGCTCGCTCGTCACGAGGACGGCGTCCTCGGACGAGACGCCCCATCGACGAAGCGTGTGGGCCACAAGCTCCTGGCGCGACCTACCTGACCAGGACGCCGGTCACGGGGGTTGTGCGCGTCACGGTGCGGTTCGAGGCGGCCGGTGCGTCGTGGGTCGTGCCGAAGAGATGACCGGCGACGTACTCGACATCGAGGGGCTGCGTGTGCTGTGCTTCGCCGTCGTGACGAGGCGCGGCGGTGGCCGGAACGGGCTCCTGGTCGTGCTCGCCTTGTCGATCGTGGTCAGCGCCTGCTCGTCGTCCCCGGCCCGTCAGGGCGCTCCGACGACGTCCGCTCACCACGTGGCCACCGGAACGTCGTCGGCATCGACGGGGTGTGCCACCTCGGCCGCCCCGGCGGCGTCCGAGCTGCTTCAGAAGATCACCGTGGACGGGGCGAAGCGGCTCTATCTGCTCACCGCACCCCCGGTCCACAGGGGTGACCGTCTGCCCGTGGTCGTCGACCTCCACGGCTTGTCGGAGGGCGCCGCCCTGGAGGCGATCACCACCCAGTTCAGCCCCAAGGCGATCGCGGACCGCTTCATCGTGGTCTTCCCCCAGGGGACAGGCAACCCGGTGGGGTGGGACATCCAGCCCGCCACGAGCGGGCACCCGAACCACGACATCGATTTCATGAATGCGCTGCTCAACACGCTCGAGGCGCAGCGGTGCGTCGACGCGTCGCGGATCTACGCCACCGGCCTTTCGGACGGCGCCCTGTTCACGTCGCTGCTGGCGTGCACCATGGCCAACCGCTTCGCCGCCTTCGCCCCAGTGGCAGGCGTGGTCGTTCCCCAGCCGTGCCAGCCTGCGCATCCCGTGCCCATCCTCGCCTTTCACGGCACCGCCGACCCGATCCTCCCCTTCAACGGCGGCACCCCGGGGACCACCGCACCGCCTGTCAACCTCTTCGGCCCGGGCTATCCGGCCAACGTCCAGGCATGGGCGGTGAAGGACGGCTGCAATCCGACCCCGACAGACACCCAGGTGGCGACCCACGTCATCCTGCGCACGTACCCCTGTCCTCCGGGGGCGGCGGTCGAGTTCTACATCGTCGTGGGCGGCGGGCACGCCTGGCCGGGTAGCACCATCAGTGCCATGAACGGCCCGTCGACATTCGAGATCAACGCCACCGATCTCATCTGGGCCTTCTTCCGCCACTATCGCCTCACCTGACCGCCTCTGCCGGGTGCCACACCGCGCCGTCACTACGACGCCCCGCTACACGCAACGGGTGGGAATCCCCCGTACCGGTGGTCCGTGTCCTCCGGGGCACTGCCCAAGGGCCTGCACCTGAACAGGTCGAAGGGGGTCATCTCAGGCCGTCTTGGCAGAAACGACAGTGGATTGTCGCTCTTCGTCATCAAGGTCGTCGACAAGAAGACGAAGAGAAGCCGGGGGCACCCCTCAACACAGAACACCGCCACGGCGATGCTGGGGATCACGACTTCCTAGCCATCACCGCCTGCGAGGCAGGCGAAGCGGCTCACCGTGCGATGTCACGATGGGACGTCCACCATGGCTCTGATTTGCCCGTGCCTCGCTGCACAGGCAGCCGCTGGAGCCTCAGTACAGAGGCGAGGGCTCAGGGTTCCCGCACACCGTGCGTCGGCGAACCCGCACCCACCTCACACCATCGGTCTGATCGGCGTCCGTCCGGGGCCCCTGGCGATGCGCCTGGTCAGCGTCTGCGATTCGAGCCAGTGCTCCGCTCGTGCCAGACGCGTTTGGTCAGGGACATGCTGGTGGCCCCCCGGGCTCTCCGTCTGCGCTCCACAGCGTCGGCAAACCGCCATCCGCCCGTTGGTCTCCGGGGAATGGTCCTCGTCGAGCCGAGCGCCCACCAGCAACGCCTCAGGTGAGGCCACGGTCATCT
The DNA here is from genome assembly GCA_049514335.1 of Acidimicrobiales bacterium. Classification (GTDB taxonomy): domain Bacteria; phylum Actinomycetota; class Acidimicrobiia; order Acidimicrobiales; family UBA8190; genus JBEKVE01. Next base: position 1,022 of record JBEKVE010000146.1, on the reverse strand, counting down.
CCTCCCTACAGCTGGTCCCAGGCTGTCAGATCCCGCTCCTGCGGGACAGGGCCTTTCGACACACTAAGGGATCTTGTCCCCGAGGAGTGATCCCGACCCCACGGGGCGGTCCGTGGCGGTCGAGACGGCTCTCCTCCTGGTCATCGATGAGGTGGCACCAGGATCTCCCGGTGTCGACTGCCGCCGTTCGCCGGATTAGGGCCGAATGACCCTTTGGCAGTTTGCGAGCCGCCAACGTCGTTGTGTCCGGCCGCCGACTGGGACCCGTTCGGCGCTCACGGGAGGATGGCGGCGGTGCGCCGAGCAGAGTGGCTAGCTTCTCGGTTCGTACCGCATCGCCACTGCCCCCGAGCCGAACTCCAGCCGGCCGACGAGCCGCAGGTCGACATGCCTCGAAAGCCCCGCGAACAATGTCGGCCCGTGCCCCGCGAGCCTGGGATGCACGACGAACTCGTACTCATCGATCAATCCCAGTTCCGTCAACGCCAAGGGGAGCTTCACGCCTCCTACGAGCACTCCCCCTTCTGACATCTCCTTGAGTTGCTCAACCGCATGGCCCAGATCCCCGCGCACAAGTTCCGCGTTCCAGTCGACCGGCTCCAGGGTGCTCGACACGACGTACTTCTTTGCCGCGTTGATCGTCTGGGCGAAGGGCTCCATCCAATCAGGCCTCGCTCCCGGCGCCGCTGGCTGGCGCCATGCTGATTCCATCATCTCGTACGTCACCCGGCCGAAGAGAAGGGCGGCGGCCTGGTCGAGGTTCTCGGCCGCGTGACGATGCAGGTCTTCGTCAGCGGGGATCGCGCGATGATCGCAGCACCCGTCCAACGTGACGTTGATGGAGTAACGCAGGGGTTGCATCTCAGGAGAGTACCGCCGAAAGACCCACGGCAATGTGTCCACACGAGGCGCCGCCACCGGGCTCTCCATCACCCCGAGAGCCCGGCGTAGGTCACCCTCATCGCTGGTGGCTCCCGGTGCTGCGCGGCACGGGTGGTGTCCCCCCAAATCCGCCGCTGGGG
>JBEKVE010000145.1:0-7757 GCA_049514335.1 Acidimicrobiales bacterium | reverse complement strand
CGAGCTGGGCGAACCGGGTGCCGGCGTAGCGGAGCATGCTCGTCGTAGTGGGGCCGGCTCAGGTGGCTCGCCAGGCCGGCGTGGGGGTGAACACGCCGGCTGCGAAGCCCTGGTCGAAGGTGCCGTCGGGCAGGGTCATGTGGTTGAAGTTCTCTATGGCAGCGCCCGACGTGACCGACCACGTGGCCCGTGAGAACCACAGATAGGGGAGGTCGGCCGACAGCCGCTTGTCCACCGTCTGGTAGGCCTCGGCCCGCACGGCGGGATCGCTGTGGGTGCGGCCCTGCTGCAGCGCCGCTTCGAGCAGGGGGTCCTTGTTGCGGGCGAAGTTGAGGGCGATGGGGGGGTTGGCGGTGGTGGAGCTCAGCCAGACGTAGTTGAGGTCGGGGTCCGAGGCGGAGAACATCTCGTCGGTGTAGGCCCTGAAGGCTCCGGTCACCAGGTTGTCGATGAACGTCACCTGCTCGATCTCGCCCACCGTGACCTTGATCCCCGCCTGGCCCCACATGTTGGAGATGGCCTGGACGATCTCGAGCAGTCGCGGGTCGGTGACGGTCTCGAGGGCGAGTGTGATCGTCCCACCGTGGTTCGGGGCGGCCTGGGTCACGAGCTGCTTGGCCTTGTCCAGGTCGTAGGAGGGGTAGCCGTTGTCGGCGGCTCGGTAGGGGGACCCGGGCGGGAAGAGGCTCGTGTTGGCCTGGGTGACCCCGTCGCCGAAGAGCTTCACGATCTCGTCCACGTCCATGGCGTGGGCGAGCGCCTGGCGCACCACCAGGTCGTTGGTGGGGTCGGCCTCGGTGTTGAGGATGATGAAGTCCATGTCGGTCTGGCCGTGCGTCCGGTTCAGGTCGGCGATCTGCTGGTAGGCGGCGTTGTCGCGCAGGTCGCGGATCGCACCCGGATCGCGCGTCACCATGATGTCCACGCTCCCCGAGCGCAGCGCGTTCTCGCGGGACTCGTCCTCGGGGATGGGCCGGTACGTGATGGAGTCCAGATAGGGGAGCCCCGCTCGCCAGTAGTGGGGGTTGCGCTGGGCGGTGAAGTGGTCGTTGGGTTCCCACGACTCGTAGATGAACGGGCCCGTCCCGATGGGATGGGTGGAATCGTTGGCCCCGAGTTGTGCCAGCGCGATCGGGTACCCGATCTGGGTGGCGAGGTAGTGGGGGAACGCCACCAGGGGCTCGTCGCAGGTGATCTGCAGCTGCAGTTGGCCTGTGGTGGCCACGTTGGAGATGGGCGCCACGGCCTGGGCCGTGAGCGGAGACTGGCGCAGCGCCTGGAAGTTGGCCATGAGGACCTGGGCGTCGAGCGGTGACCCGTCGTGGAAGATGATGCCGGGGCGCAGGGTGATGGTCCACACCGTCATGTCGGCGTTCGGCGTCACGGACTGGGCCAGGTAGGGGTGGGCCATGCCGTCGGCGCCCACGCGGGTCAGGCTGTCGAACACGGTGTTGGCGTAGGTCAGGCCCGAATTGTCGAAGTGGCTGGCGGTGGGGAGAAAGCCGTCGATCTCGGAGTTGAGGCCCACGGTCATGGTGCCGCCCCGGCGGGGGGTGCCGGTGCCGACCCCGGGGGTCCGGGTGGTGGTGGCCTTGGGGGCGTTGCTGCCGCACGCGGACAGCAGGGCGGGGACACCCACGCCGGCCAGTCCGAGGGCTGCCGCGGTGGACGCCCCCCGTGACAGGAAGGCCCGGCGGTCGTAACGGTTCGCGGAGTCAGCCATCGGTCCCCCTCGCCTCTGGTCGGACGCGTGGTCCTATGCCCCGTCGGGGGTCATGGTAGACGGCAAGGTGCCTGACGACGGGGCATACGCCGTGCCGGACGTCGGGAGCCGGGGGGATCGGGGCGGCGTCGTTAGCATGCGGGCATGCGGGCCCCTGACCCCGAGCGCGGCGACCGGTGATCACCGGCTCGGCGCGCCGTGCCGGTGCGACGGCCCCTGACGCGGCGGCCGACGCCGCCGCGGACGGCCACGGACCTGCCGCCGGTGCCGGCACGGCGTCGAGCGGCACGGCGTCGAGCGGCACGGCGGTGAGCGGCGCGGCGGTGAGCGACGCGTGGCGCTTCGGCGTGCGCACGGCGGTTGTCCCCTGGGTGGTGGCCCGTCTGGTCGTGGTGGGGGCGCTCGTGGTGGCCCACGAGGTCGTCACCCGGGCCAAGCCCTCGGCGTCGGTGGTGGCCCACGTGCACGAGGGTCTGTTGGCCTGGGACTCGGGCTGGTACGAGGCCATCGCCCGCCACGGGTACGCCGGTGCCGGCCACGACTCACTGCGCTTCTTCCCCCTCGTGCCTGCGCTGGTGCGGGCGCTGTCGGCGCTGCCCGGGGTGGGCGCGGGCGCCGCCCTGCTGGTGGTGTCGAACGTCTCGGCGCTGGCGGGCGTGGCGCTCTTGGCGGTGCTGGCCCGGCGCGAGACGGGCGACGCCGGTCTGGCCCGCCGCGCCGCCTGGCTGGCGTGTCTGGCACCCCCCGCCTTCACCGCCGTCATGGGGTACGCCGAAGCCACGTTGCTCGCCCTCGGGGTGGGGACCATGCTCGCCCTCCGGGCCCGGGCGTGGTGGTGGGCGGCCGGACTCGGGCTCCTGGCCGCGCTCACCAGGCCGCTCGGCGTGCTCCTGGTGCTGCCCGCCGCCGTCGAGGTGCTGCGGGGTCTGCGCGGCGCGCCGGTGTCCGAGCGTGTGGCACGCGGGGCGGCGCTGCTGGGGCCGGTGGTGGGGTTCGGCGCCTTCCTCGGCTGGGTGGGGTGGCGCTACGGCGACGCGCTGGCACCGCTGCGGGTCCAGCAGCAGGGCACCCTGCGCGGCGGGTTCGCCGATCCGCTGCACACGCTCTGGCACGACGCCTCCCTGCTCGCCCACGGCACGCACCTGGGCCAGGCCATGCACCTCCCGTGGGCCGTGCTGGCGGTGGCCCTGCTGGTGGTGGTGGCCCGCCGGTGGCCGGCGGGCTACACCCTCCTGGCGGCGGCGGTGCTGGTGGTGGCGCTCACCGCCTCCAACCTCGACGGCTTCGAGCGGTATGCCCTGTCGGCGTTCCCCCTCGTCCTGGCGGGGGCCACCGTGACCGCCGGGGCGCGAATGGAGCGAACCGTGCTCACGCTGGCCGGGGCCGGCCTGGCGCTGTACGCCCTGCTCGCCTTCACCGGCCTGTACGTGCCGTGACAGCGCCGGTGCGGTCCCGTCCCTCGCCGGCCCGGGTGCCGGGAGGGCGGGACGGGTGGCGGTATCCTGCCCCGTGCCCGGCGATCACGAACGGAGCACGAGCGCGGTGACGAAGACGGCGGCGGTGCGACGAGATGGCCGTCCGGTCGTGGTGATCGGTGCCGGCCCGGCCGGCCTGACGGCCGCCTACCAGCTGTCCAAGGTGGGGTGGCCCGCCGTCGTGCTGGAGGCCGACGACGTGGTGGGCGGGCTCAGCCGCACCGTGGAGCGCGACGGCTGGCGCTTCGACATCGGCGGGCACCGCTTCTTCACCAAGGTCCAGCCGGTCGAGGACCTGTGGCACGAGATCCTCCCCGACGAGGACTTTCTCATGCGGCCCCGCATGAGCCGCATCTACTACGAGGGCAAGTTCTTCGACTACCCCATCAAGCCGCTGAACGCCCTGCGCAACCTGGGGGTGCTCGAGGCGCTGCGCTGCGCCGCGTCGTTCCTCAAGGTGCGGGTGAAGCCCCCCCGCGACCGCACGACGCTCGAGGGCTACATCGTGGCCAACTACGGGTGGCGGCTCTACGAGCACTTCTTCAAGACCTACAACGAGAAGGTGTGGGGCGTCCCCGCCTCCGAGCTGTCCGCCGACTGGGGGGCCCAGCGCATCAAGGGCATGTCGTTGTTCAAGGCGGTGTGGGAGCCCACGCGCGCCCGCCTGGCCGGTTCCCGGAGCAACCGCGCCGACCAGGTGACGAGCCTCATCGAGGAGTTCCAGTACCCGCGCCACGGCCCCGGCATGATGTGGGAGGCGTGTCGCGTGCTGGTGGAGCGGGCGGGCATCGAGGTGCACACCGAAGCGACCGTCACGAGCCTCGAGCGGGGCACCGGTGGGGTGACGGCGGTGTGCTACGAGCACGACGGGGTGTGCCGGCGCGTCGAGTGCCACGCCGTGGTGAGCTCCATGCCCTTCTCGGCCTTGGCCCGCGCCCTGGACCCCCCGCCGCCTTCCGAGGTGCTCGCCGCCGCTCACGACCTGCACTATCGCGACTTCCTCACTGTCGCTCTGGTGGTGCCGGCGGAGCGGGGTTTCCCCGACAATTGGCTCTACATCCACTCCCCGACGGTGAAGGTGGGGCGCATCCAGAACTTCGGCTCGTGGTCGCCCTACATGGTGCGCGAGGGCACGACCTGCCTCGGCCTCGAGTACTTCGTGTTCGAGGGCGACGCCCTGTGGGACGCCGCCGACGATGAGCTGGTGGCGCTGGCCGCCCGCGAGCTCGCCACCATCGGGCTCGTCGACGAGGCCGACGTGCTGCGCGGCTACGTGGTGCGCATGCCCAAGGCCTATCCCGTCTACGACGACACGTATCGCCAGGCGGTCGAGACGATCCGCCACTGGCTGGCGGCCGAGGTGCCCAACGTCCACCCCGTGGGCCGCAACGGCATGCACAAGTACAACAACCAGGACCACTCCATGTACACCGCCATGCTCACGGTCGACAACATCGTGAACGGCACCGGCCACGACATCTGGGGCGTCAACGTGGACGAGGAGTACCACGAGGAGAAGACGGGGAGCCCCGTCGCCGGCGCGGGGTCGGGGCGCGACGCCCCTGTCGTCCCCCGGCGGGTGGCGGCGGTCTCGGGGGGCGGCGCCCCCTAGTGGTCCCGACGGCCGACGGTCCGGACGCACCGGGCTCCGGGCCCGAGGGGGACGGCGCGGCGCGCCCGTCGCCGGATGCCGAGCCCGGCGCCGGCGGGGTGGGCCGGAGCCCGGAGTTCCGCCATGCGGTGACGCTGGCCGTGGCCGCTGCCCTGGTCGGCCTCACCAGCCTGCTCACCACGGTCTTCGTCGCCCACGTCCTCACCACCCGGGGCTACGGGACCCTGATCGTCCTGCTCAGCCTGTTCCTGGTGGTCTCCATGCCCACCGGGTCGGCCCTGCTGGTCGGGGTGGTGCGGCGGACCTCGGCGTGGGAGAGCGCCGGGTTGGGGGCGAAGGTGAAGCCCTGGGTGGCACGGGTGCACCGCATCGGCCAGTCGGCGGTGGTGGTGCTGGCGGTGGCCATGTTCCTGTTGCGGGTGCCGATCGCCCATGCCTTGTCGTTGCCCGGGCCCGCCGGCGTCACCGAGATCCTCACCGCCGGAGGGGTCTGGGTGCTCGTCTCCATCGACCGGGGACTGCTCCAGGTGACGCGGGCCCACATCGACCTGTCGGTGAACCTCGTCCTCGAGGGCGGCCTGCGGACGGTGTTGACCGTGGCCATGGCGGCCGAGCTCGGGGTGGAGGGCGCCGCTCTCGGCGTGCTGTTCTCGGAGCTGCTCACCGCCGCCCACGCCCGGTACACCTCGACCCGGGCCCTGCGTCGCACGCTCGGGGCCGCCACGGCACCCGAGCCCCCCGAGGAGATCCCCGAGATCGGGGTGGAGGCCACCGGCGGCGTGGTGGCCCTGTCGGTGCACGGCGGGCGGGACCTGGCCGCCGATGTGCTCACCGCCCTCGGGAGCCTGCTCCTGTTGACCGTCCTGCAGAACGCCGACGTCGTGCTGCTCGGCAGCCGCGCCCCGCATCACGCCGGGTCCTACGCGGCGGTGTCGGTGCCGTCCAAGGCCCTCGTGTACGGAGCCCTGGTCCTCATCAACTACCTCCTGCCCGAAGCGACCATCCGCCATCAACAAGGCTCACACGCGCTGCGCCAACTCGGGTACACCTTCGGCGTGCTGGCGATGCCGTGCGCCCTCCTCCTCCTGTTGTCGGTGTTCTCGCCCCACCGCCTGCTGAGCCTCGTGTTCGGCCACAAGCTCACCGCCGCCGCCCCTGCGTTCGCCGAGCTGGTGCTGGCCATGGTGCTCTTGTCGGCGACGCTGGTCCTCGCCATCTACCTCCTCGGCATCGGGTGGCGTGGTGTGATCGTTGTGCTGGCGTTGGGAGCGGGCGCCGTGGTTGCGCTCACGTGGCTGGGCGACGGGCAGTACGTGCGGACGGCGCGCGGCGACCTCGTGGCCCAGGCCGGCCTGCTGGCGGTCATGGTGGTGTGCTTCGTGGTGGTGTACCGGCGCACCGCGCATCGCCGACCCGTCCTGGGTGATGCACCGGAAGAGGCCGCAGGATCGGTAGCGTGAGAAGTGGCGCCGTGACCGCCTAGGGCGCCCCGGAGGGCCGTGCCCCCTCCTCCACCTTTGCGGTGGGCCGCGACGGGGAAGGGAACGGTTCGTGAGCGAGGCGCAGCACCGAGCGCAGGACCAACCGGGGACGGCCCGTCCGACGGTGGCCGATGCGGCCCGACTGGTCCTGCTCCCCGCGCCCGCCGTCCGCCTCGACGAGGTGGCGGCCCGTGCTCTCGACGCCGGCCTGCGCCGGGTGCAGCTCCTGGCCTGGCGTGACCTCGACGATCCCGAGGCGGGCGGGTCCGAGCGCCACGCCCACCACGTGGCGTCGCTGTGGGCGGGAGCCGGCCTCGACGTCACCCTGCGCACGTCCACCGCCGTCGGGCATCCGGCCCGGGTGGAGCGCGACGGGTACCACGTGCACCGGGCGGGGCGGCGCTACTCCGTGTTTCCCCGCAGTGCCCTGGCCGGGCTGGCGGGGCGCGGACCGCGACCGGACGGGTTGGTGGAGATCTGGAACGGCATGCCCTTCCTGTCTCCGGTGTGGGCCCGTTGTCCGCGGGTGGTGTTCCTCCACCATGTCCACGCCGAGATGTGGCAGATGGTGCTGCGTCCCGGTCGGGCCCGGCTGGGTGAGCTCATGGAACGGCGCCTGGCCCCCCCGCTGTATCGCAACACCTCCGTCGTCACGCTGTCGGAGTCGTCGCGAGCCGAGATCGTGTCGATGCTCGGCCTGCGGCCCGGTCGCGTCCGGGTGGTGCCCCCCGGCATCGACCCGGTGTTCACGCCGGGCACGGCCCGCGCCCCGGAGCCCACGGTGGTGGCGGTGGGGCGGTTGGTCCCGGTCAAGCGCTTCGACGTGCTCATGGACGCCCTGGTGCAGGTGAAGCGCCACATCCCCGGTTTGCGTGCCGTGATCGTGGGCGAGGGCTACGAGCGGGCCCGCCTCGAGGCACACCGCCGGTCCCTCGGGGCCGAGGGGTGGATCGACATGCCCGGCTTCATGGACCAGGCGTCGCTGGTGGACATCTACCGCAGCGCCTGGGTCCTGGCCAGCACGTCACAGCGCGAGGGATGGGGGATGACGATCTCCGAGGCGGGCGCGTGCGCCACCCCGGCGGTGGTGTCGCGCATCGCCGGGCACCGCGACGCCGTGGAGGACGGAGTGAGCGGGCTGGTGGTGGGGGGCGCCACCTCCGCCCGCAGCCGGGCCCGGTGGCACCACACCTCGGACGAGGACGGCACGGCGCCACGCCACGGGGGGGCCCGGCCTACCGGATCCGCCGGCCCCGGGTCCGACCCGTCCGCGCTGGCCGCCGGGCTGGGGGCGGGCCTCCGGGCCGTGCTCATCGACGGGTCCCTGCGGGCACGGTTGGGACGCGCCGCCCGTCGCCGTGCCCTCGCCCTCACGTGGGAGGCCACCGCCGCCGGCGCGCTCGAGCCTCTGGTCGAGGAGGTCGGAGCCCGGCGCGAACCGCTGCGGCGGGGGTAGGGCCGTGCTC
>JBEKVE010000144.1:0-7766 GCA_049514335.1 Acidimicrobiales bacterium | reverse complement strand
TCGCGGGCGTCGGGCTCGGGTGCCACCGCCGTCACCGCCTCTTCCAGCGCGCCCAGCAGGGGCGACGGCTGGGCGCGCCACGTGCGGTCCCCGGCCCGGCGCAGCGCCGCCCACGAGCACCACAGCTCGTCCTCGGCGCGCGTCAGGCCCACGTACAGCAGGCGCCGCTCCTCGGCCACGGCGTCGGGGGTGACGGCGTAGGCGATGGGGACCATGCCGTCCTCGAGCCCGACGACGGCCACGGCGGGCCATTCGAGACCCTTCGCCCGGTGGAAGGTCGACAGCTCGACCCCGTCCACCTCCGCCTCGGGCTCGGGGTCGCCTCCGGCCGCCAGCCACGCCAGGAACTCGCCCAGCGGGCCGTCGGGGCATTCCGCGGCGTGCTCGTCGGCGAGGCGCGCCAGCACGGGGGGGAGCCCGGCGCCACCGGCGGCCGCGTCGGGGTCCACCACCAGCTCGGCCAAAGCGCTCCGCAGCGAGCGACGCGCCGGCATGCGCTGCAGCCGGCGCAGGGACGTGCGCAGGTGGGCCGACGCCGCTGCGTCGGAGGCGATGCGGTAGGGGATCCCGGCGGCAGCCAGGGCGCGGGCGACCGGCTCGAGGCGGGCGTTGGTGCGTGCCAGTACCGCCAGCTGCGCCCAGCGCCGACCGGGCCGATGGGCGCGGCGCAGCCATCGCGCCACCGCCGCGGCCTCGGCGTCGTCGTCGTCGAAGCCCTCCACCACGGGGGAGGGCCCGTCGGGGCGCGACGCCTGGCAGTCCTCGGCGCCCAGCACGGCGGTGGCGGCCGACACCACCTGGGGCGTGGAGCGATGGTTGTCGTCGAGGCGAACCACGGCGGTGCCCGGCAGCAGGGTCGGGAGCCGGTCGAGAAGCGTGGGGTCGGCGCCGTTCCAGGAGTAGATGGCCTGACGGGGGTCGCCCACCACGAACAGGTCGCCACGCTCGCCCAGCCAGGCGCCGAGGAGGCGCCACTGGGCCGGGTTGACGTCCTGGAACTCGTCGACGAACAGGTGGCGCGTGCGCCAGCGCTGGGCGGCGGCGGCCGACGGATCGCGCTCGAGCAGGGCGGCGGCCATGGTGATGAGGTCGTCGAGGTCGATCACGCCGCGTCGCGTCTTCTCCTCGACGTAGCGGGTGAACGCGCCGGCCACGTCGTGCTGCGTCATCCCCGACGGCGTCATGCGTCGCGCCTCGCTCGCCGCCACGGCGTAGGCGTCGGGGGTGAGCATGCGCACCTGGGCCCAGTGCACCTCGCCCACCACCGCCGCCGTGTCGGCCGGGCTGGCGCCGGTCCCCAGGGCGGCGCGTACCAGCCGGGTGGGATCGTCGGTGAGCGCCGGCGGCCGCGTGCCGGTGTCGGCCCAGTGGGCGCGCAGCTGGGCCAGCGCAACGGCGTGGAAGGTTCCGGCCCGCACCGGTCCGGGGACCCCGATGCGGCCCAGCCGGTCGCGCAGCTCCCCGGCCGCCTTGCGGGTGAACGTCACCACCAGGACGTGCTCGGCACGAGCCGATCCGTCCATGACGCGTCGGGCCACCCGGCGGGTGAGGACGGTGGTCTTTCCCGACCCCGCCGCGGCCAGGACGCACAGGGGCGCCTCGTCGGACATGACCGCCCGTCGCTGGGCCTCGCTGAGCCCGTCGAGGACGGCGGACAGGCCTGGTGCGACGGCGGCGGTGGGGGTGGGACCTGCCATCCCGGGCGACCGTACCGGGGGGGTGTGTCGGGACGGGGGATGGGTTCGGGTCCCGGGCCTCCGCACTAGCCTCCCCCGGGTGCTGCGGTCGCTCGCCGGAGGGGCGATGTACGGCGAGACGTGGGGCGATGCCCCGCCCACGGTCCTGGTCCTCCACGGCTGGCGCCGGACCCATTCCGACTTCTCCGCCGCCTTCGGGCCCGCCGCCCCGGGTGGCGCCATGCCGACCCTCGCCCCCGACCTGCCCGGATTCGGGGCCACGCCCGAGCCCGCCCGGCCCTGGGGCTCCGAGGACTATGCGGCGGCGGTGGCCGACGTGCTGCGCAGCGGGGACGGGCCAGCCCCCGGACAGGGGATCGTGGTGGTGGGGCACTCGCTCGGCGGCCGGGTGGCGGTCAGGCTGGCCGCCGCCCACCCCGAGCTCGTGGCGGCTGTGGTGCTGAGCGGAGCCCCGCTCGTCTCTGTGGCCGGCCGCAGCCGGCCCCGTCCCGCCTTCCGGGTGGCGCGGGCCCTGCACCGGGCCCATGTGGTGGGAGACGCCCGCATGGAGCGGATGCGCCGGCGGTTCGGCTCGGCCGACTACCGCGCCGCCCAGGGCATCATGCGCGACGTCCTGGTGCGCCTCGTGAACGAGCGCTATGACGATGCGTTGGCGGCGTTGCGCTGTCCGGTGGAGCTCGTGTGGGGCGACGACGACACCGAGGCACCGCCCGCCGTGGCGCGTGCCATCGCCGCCGCGGTGCCCCAGGCGGTGCTCACCCTGTGCCCCGGAGCCGGCCATCTCACGCCGCTCACCGCACCCGACCGGTTGCGGGCCGCCGCCGAGCGCGCCGTGGCGTTGCGTCCGTGATCCTCGTCGGCGCCGTGGCCGGCGGCGGCGACCATGTGGTGCGCGCTGTCGCCGTGGCGGCCTGCTCGCTCGCCATCGTGCCGGCCGGCCTGCGCTGGTTGCGCGTGGCCCAGCGCGAGCACTACCTGACCGGCGCGGCGACACGCTTCGCCCTGCGCTGGTGGGGAAGCGCCGCCCCCGTCAATCTGGTGGTGCTGGTGGTGGCGCTGGCCGGCATCGTCGTGGGCGCCTCGCGTCCGGCCGCCGCCTTCGCCACCGCCGCGGCCGTCGTAATCGGCCCTGTGGGTCTGGCGGTGCGCGGGCGCAGCGCGCCAATGGCGTGGACGCGCCGGGCGCGCACCTTGGCTGCGGTGTGGGCCGTGCTCCAGGCGGCGGCCGTGGCTGGCGGGGTCGTGGCCGGCGTGGGCCCGGTGGTGGCCGCCACGGCGGCCCTGTGGGCCCCGCTGTTCGTGGACGCGGCGTGCGCTCTCACCGCCCCCGTCGAGCGCCACCTGGGGGCGGCCCACGTGGCGCGCGCCACCGCCCGCCTGCGACGGGTGGCGCCCCGGGTGGTCGCCATCACCGGTTCCTACGGCAAGACGAGCACCAAGGGCTACGTGGCGCACCTGGTGGGGGGGAACCGGTCGGTGGTGGCGAGCCCCGCCAGCTTCAACAACCGCGCCGGCCTGGCCCGGGCGGTGAACGAGCACCTGGCCGACGGCACCGAGGTGTTCGTGGCCGAGATGGGCACCTACGGACCGGGGGAGATCGCCGCGCTGTGCGCGTGGGTCCGGCCCGACGTGGCCGTCATCACCGCCATCGGGCCCGTGCACCTGGAGCGCTTCGGCTCCGAGGACCGCATCGTGTCGGCCAAGGCCGAGATCCTCGAGGGTGCATCGGTCGTCGTCCTCGTGGTCGACGATCCGCGCCTGGCCGAGCTGGCCGACCGGGCCGAGCTCGCCGGCGGGGAAGGAGGCGGCGTCACCGTGTGGCGGGTGTCGGGGCGCGATCCCGGGGCCGACGTGGCCGTGCTCGAGGGTCCCGGCGGCCTGTCGCTCTCGGTGCGCGGCGACCCCGTCGCCGGTCCGGTGGCGGTCCAGGGCCAGCCGGGCAACGTGGCCGCAGCGGTGGCCGTGGCCCTCGAGCTGGGTGTGGCCGTCGACGAGGTGGCGCGACGGCTCGCCACCCTCCCCACCGCCCCCCACCGCCTCGAGGCCGCCGTCGGGACAGGCGGGGTCCACGTCCTCGACGACACCTACAACGCCAACCCGGCCGGAAGCCGCGCCGCCCTGGGCGCGCTCACCCGGGCGGGGGACCCGGACAAGCGCCGGGTGGTGGTGACCCCGGGGATGGTGGAGCTGGGGCCGGTCCAGGCCGAGGAGAACGCGGCATTCGCCCGCGCCGCCGCCGACGTGGCCACCGACCTGGTGGTGGTGGGGCGGACCAACCGCCGTGCTCTGCTCCAAGGGTGGCGGGGCGTGGCCGGTGCCGGAGCCGTGGTGGTGGTGCCCACACGGCAACAGGCGACGGGGTGGGTGCGTTCGCATCTCGGCGAGGGCGACGCCGTGCTGTACGAGAACGACCTCCCCGACCACTACCCTTGACCCCGCCCGGACCCCCGCTGCGTGGTGTCCCGTCCTGTCACCGAATTCGGGAGCGCGACCGTTGAACGCCAGCACCGCCCAGGTCGCCGTCGCCTTCGGCGGTCCGTCGCCCGAGCACGACGTCAGCATCCTGACCGGCCTGCAGGCGGCGCGTGAGCTCGACCGGGCCGGGCGGCAGGTGACGGCCCTGTACTGGGCCAAGACGGGGGACTGGTTCCGCGTGGCCGGCACCCTCGAGGCGGCGGATTTCGTCGAGGGCGTTCCCCGGGGGGCCGAGCCCCTGCGCCTCGTCACCGGGGGCGAGGGGGCGGGCTTCGTCCCCGCCGGCGGGCGCCTGGGCCGGCAGAAAGCGTTGCCCGTCGACGTGGTGCTCAACTGCTGCCACGGGGGACCGGGCGAGGACGGCACCCTTCAGGGCGCTCTCGACCTGGCCGGTGTGGCCTACACCGGGCCCGGTGCGGCCGGGGCGGCGCTCGGCATGGACAAGCTCGCCTTCGCCGGCGTGGCGGCGGCGGCGGGCCTGCCGGTGCTGCCCCGCGTGCTCCTGCGCCCCGACGGGGCGGGCGTCTCGTTCCCCGGTCCCTACATCGTGAAGCCGCGCTTCGGTGGGTCGTCCATCGGCATCGATGTGGTCGCCGACCTGGCGACGGCCATCGCCCGTCTGGGTGCCAACCCGCAGTTGCGCCGCGGCGCGGTGATCGAGCCCTACCGCCAGGACCTCCACGACCTGAACGTCACGGTCCGGGCCTGGCCCGAGGTCACGGTGTCGGCGGTGGAACGCCCCCTGCGCTCCACGACGGCGGCGGAGATCCTCGACTACGCCGACAAGTACGTCGGCGGAGAAGGCATGGCCAGCGCGCCGCGCCAGCTCCCCGCCGAGCTCGCGCCCGAGCTGCTCGCCGCGCTGCACGACGCGGCGCGGCGGCTCGTGTGCCTCGTCGCCGTGCGCGGCGCGCCGCGCATCGACTTCCTCTCCGACGGGCGCGAGCTGTTCGTGAACGAGGTGAACACGATCCCCGGGTCCCTGGCGCGCTACCTGTGGGTGACCCCGCCGGTGCCCTTCATCGATCTCCTTGACGCTCTCGTGGCCGAGGCACTGGCCGTGCCCGCCGCCCTGCACAGCGCGGCGGGGGCCGACGGCACCGTGCTGCGCAGCGCCGGGGGGATCGCCGGCAAGCTGGCCTGATCACCGGGGGCGCCGCGTCCCGATCGGGCCGAGGGGGCAGGCCAGGACCGCCATCGCGCTGAGGGCCCGCACTACGCTTTTTCGCGCCATGCCGTTTCCCCGCCGCCTGCTCACCGACGACGAAGAGGTGATCGTCGAGCTCCGGCCCCACTGGGCGTTCCTGGGATGGGCCTTGGCGGTCACCGTGGCGGTGGTGGCGTTCGACATCGCCGTGATCGCCAGCATCCCCCACGCCCCCGTGGGCGTGCTCTACGTCCTGCTGTTCTTGGTGGGGACGTCGGCGCTGTGGCTGTCGGGGCGCCTCGTGCGGTGGTTCGCCACGAGTCTGGTGGTGACGACCGACCGCATCGTGCAGCGCACCGGGGTCCTCGCCCGCAATGGCCTCGAGCTGCGCCTCGAGCGTGTGAACCAGCTGTCGTACCACCAGTCGCTGTCGGGGCGCGTGCTGCGCACCGGCCAGCTGCTCGTGGAGGTGGGGGGCGAGACGGGCGTGGTGGAGTTCGACCACGTGCCCCGTCCCGCCGCCGTGCAGAGCGTGATCACCGAGCAGATCACCGCCATGCACCGGCGCGTCGAGACATGGACCCCCGACGTCACCGACGGGTGGGACCCGCTCGAACGCTGGCCCACCAGCGAGACGCCGCCGTCGGGGACGCCCGCCGTGCTGCCCACGCGCACCGCCGACGGTTCGGTGGCGGACCGCCTCGTGCAGCTCGACGAGTTGCGTCGACGCGGCATCGTGAGCGAGTCGGAGTTCGCGGCGAAGAAGGCGGAGTTGCTGGCCCGCTTGTGAGGGTGGGCGACGGCACCGTCGTCACCAGCGCCGGGCGCCATGCGCGGGGCGCCGTGCGCCGGGCGCCATGTGCGGAGCGCGCTGCGAGCTCTCAGTCGGGATCGAGGAGCGACGCGCCGCCCGCCGCCCGGACCCGCCACGCCCCGGACCGATATGCCGTGAGGTCGACCGCTCCGGGCTCGGCCAACGCCACCACGCAGCCGCCGAAGCCGGCCCCGGTCAGGCGGGCACCGAACACCCCTGGCGTCTGTGTCAGCCGGTCCACCAGGGCGTCGAGGGCGGGGGTGGACACCTCGAAGTCCCCAGCCAGGCTGCGGTGGCTCGCCGTCATGAGCTGGCCCGCTTCGGCCAGGTCGCCTCGGGCGAGGGCGCGGGCGAAGTGCCGGACCCGCTCGCACTCGGAGGCGACGTGCCGGGCCCGGCGGCGCAGCAGGGGGTCGGGGATGGCCCCCGCCACCTGGGGGCTGACCTCGCCCAGGGGCCCCAGTCGATGGGCGGCGGCGTCGCACTCGGCCCGGCGTGTGGCGTAGGCGGAGCGGTCCAGGGCGCGTTCCTCGCCCGAATGCACCACCACGATGTCGACGCCGTCGGGCACCGGGACGTGGCGGGTCGACAGGTCGGCGAAGTCGACGAACAGGGCGTGCCCGGGCCGCGCCGCGCTCACCACCAGCTGGTCCATGATCCCCGTGGGCACCCCGGTGGCGGCCTGTTCGGCGCGCTGGCAGGTGCGCGCCATGGTGAGGTGGTCACCCTCGAAGCCGAGCGCGAGGGCCGTGGCCACCTCGAGCGCGGCGCTCGACGACAGCCCGGCCCCGACGGGCAGTGTGGTGGTGACGGTGCCCTGCCCGCCGTGCCCGGGACGCACGGCGGCCACCACGGCGGCGACGTAGCGAGCCCACCGGGGCTCCACCGACCGCAACCGCTCGGGGTGCAGCGCCGTGTCCAGGTCGACGTCGGCGGGATCGGGGTCGCGGTCGCTGCGCAGCACCACGCGTCCGCTGTCGCCGGGCACGAAGGTCACGGTGGTGCCCAGGTCGACGGCCATGGGCAGCGCCACCCCGGCGTTGTAGTCGGTGTGGTCGCCGATGAGATTCACCCGCCCCGGGCTCCAGGCCCGGCGCAGCGCGCCCGCCGCTGTGCCCGGCGGTAGTCGGTTGACGTCGCCCACGGCCGCCGAGCATGGCACCGTGCCGGGCCGCCGGGCTTGACCCTCGACACCCGGTGCGGCCAGCATCCCCGGCGTGGACGCCGCCACCACCGGAGTCGGAAGGGTCAAGGTGGGTGACGTCGAGCTGTGCCACGAGCTGCTGGGGCCGGCATCGGGTCCGGTGGTGCTGCTCGTGGCGGGCCTCGGGCGACCGCTCGTCGGATGGGACGACGGCCTGTGCGACCTGCTCGTGGCCGAGGGCTACCGGGTGCTGCGCTTCGACAGCCGCGACGCGGGCCGCTCCACCTCGATCGAGGCCGCACCCGGCTTCGACCTGGCCGCCGCCTTCCGGGGCTCGGCCGCCTACACCCTGCACGACATGGCCGACGACACCGCCGGGCTGCTGGGGGCGCTCGGCATCGACGACGCCCACGTGGTGGGGACGTCCATGGGGGGGATGATCGGCCAGGTCCTCGCCGTCGATCACCCGAGCCGGGTGCGCAGCCTGTG
>JBEKVE010000143.1:0-10928 GCA_049514335.1 Acidimicrobiales bacterium | reverse complement strand
AGCAGCTGCCACATGGGGGTGGTGTAGTCGTCCACGCCCACCACGGCCGGGGTTCCCCCGAAGACGTCTTTCACGTGGTGGGCGAGCGCCTCCACGCCTTCGGGGGACTGCAGGCGCAGGGCCCGGTGGAGGTGATCTGTGGGCAGCTCGGGCGGTGCGCCCTCCCACCACGCGGTGAAGAGGTGGGGTGCCGGGTCACCCGCCACCACCAGGGCGAGAGGCCGGAGCTGGAGGGTCTGCCCCGTGTCCGACAGCGGGGTCCAGGCTCCGGTGCTGTAGAGCACGCCACCCGAGGTGAGCAGGACCAGGGCGTCGATGCCCTTGTCGGCCATGGCGGCCTGGAGCTTGTCCATGCGCTGGCGACGCAGACGGGCCAGGTCCAGGGACCCGGGTTCGGCGCCGTCCATGGCGCCGGACCGTACCACCGGCATTTCGCCGGGTGGGGCCCTCACCCGTACGCTTGTCGCCCGCGGCGGGGCCGCACGAGGATGGCGGGGCGCCACCCGGCTCGGCCCGCGGCGCCCGGACGACGAGGGGGGCCATGCAGCTGAGCGGGCGCGGTGCACTGGTGACGGGGGCGGGGGGGAGCATCGGGCGTGCCATCGCCGTGGCGCTCGCCCGGCAGGGGGCCGTGCTCACCTGCATGGACACAGACGGCGACGCCGCCACGGCGACGGCCTCTGCGCTCGTCGCCCTCGGGGCGTCGGCATCGGCGGTGGCCGGTGACGTCACCGACGAGGGTGCCTGTCGCCTTGCCGTGGCCCGCGCCACGGAGCTTGCCGGTGCCCTGCACGTCGTGGTCAACGCGGCGGGGGACGGCGCCATGGGCCGAAGCGAGGCGGTGCCGGCCGAGCGGTGGCGGCGGGTGGTGGACGTCAACCTCACCGGGACGTTCCTCGTGTGCCGCGAGGCCATCCCTGCGCTCGTGGCGACGGGCGGGTCCATCGTCAACATCGCCTCGTCGGGCGGCCTCAAGCCCACCGCCTACAACGCCGCCTACTGCGCGTCCAAGGCAGGGGTGGTGATGCTCACGAAGACCCTCGCTGTCGAGCTGAGCGATCGCGGCGTGCGGGCCAACTGCGTGTGCCCCGGATCGGTGGACACAGCGTTTCTGCGCCGCTTCGTCCCGCCCGAGGACGCCAACATGACGCTCCTGGCCCGCAACGTGTCGCTCCTCGGGCGCCCCGTCACGGTCGAGGAGGTGGCCGACGCCGTGGTGTACCTCGCTTCGGATGCCGCCGCTATGGTCACCGGCACGGTCCTGAGCATCGACGGAGGCGCATCCACATGACCGAGACGCTCACCTCACGCTCGAGCCAGGTCCACGCCCGGTTGGAGCACCCCGTCATCGACGGCGACGGTCACACCGCCGAGTACTTCCCGGCCCTGGTGCCGTTCCTCGAGGCCGAGGGCGTGGACCTCACGAGCCCGAGCCTGCGCCGCCTGCTGCCGGCGTCGTTCGGTCCGGACGCCGACTGGGCGGCGCTGAGCACCGCCGAGCGCGCCGCGCGCCGTGTCGCCCGTCCACCGTGGTGGGGATCCCCGGCCCGAAACACCCGCGACCTGGCCACGTCCATGTTCCCCCGTCTCATGTACGAGCGCCTCGACGAGATGGGTCTCGACTTCGCCGTCATCTACCCGAGCGTCGGGCTCGCCTTCCTGCACCTGCCCGACGAAGGCGAGCGCCGCGCCGCGTGCCGGGCGCTCAACCGCTACAACGCCGAGGCCTTCGGTCCCTTCGCCGACCGCATGGCCCCGGTGGCGGCGATCCCCATGCACACCCCGGCCGAGGCCGTGGAGGAGATCGAATGGGCCGTGGACCTGGGCTACAGGTCGGTGCTCCTGGCCGGCTACGTGCAGCGTCCGGTGGCGGCGCTCGGCGACACCGCGGCCGGCGAGTACGCCCGGTGGCTCGACTTCTACGGCATCGACAGCGAGTACGACTACGACCCCGTGTGGGAGGCGTGCCGGCGGTTGCGTCTCCCGGTGGCGTTCCACTCCGGCTCGATCGGGTGGGGCAGCCGCATGTCGGTGTCCAACTACATGTACAACCACATCGGCCACCTGGCCGAGGGCCAGCACGCCCTGGCCAAGTCGCTGTTCATGGGGGGCGTCACCCGGCGCTTCCCCGAGGTGCGCTTCGCCTTCCTCGAAGGAGGTGTGGCCTGGGCGGCGTCGCTGTACGCCGATCTGCTCGGGCACTGGGAGAAGCGCAACGTCGTGGCCCTCGGTCACCTGGACCCCGCCGGCATCGACCGGGCGCTGTTCGCCGACCTCCTGGAGCGCTACGGGCCGTCGTCGGCTCCCGAGGCCCGGCGCGTGGTGACCCGGGCGCCCGTGGTGGAATCCGAGCGCGACGAGTGGGCGCCGTGCGGCATCGAGCGGCCCGAGGACATCCGGGACCGCTTCGTCGAATCGTTCTTCTTCGGGTGCGAGGCCGACGACCCGCTCACCACCACTGCCTTCAACACGCGCGTCAACCCCTTCGGCTCGCGCCTGAAGGCCATGTTCGGCTCCGACATCTCGCACTGGGACGTGCCCGACATGTCCGAGGTCCTCGACGAGGCGTGGGAGATGGTCGACCACGGGTTGTTCACCCCGGCGGACTTCCGCGACTTCGTGTTCGTCAACCCCGTGCGCTTCCTGGCCGGCGCCAACCCCGCCTACTTCGACGGCACCGTGGTGGAGACGTCGGTGCGTCGCTTCCTGGCCGAGAGCTGACGGGACGGACGGGGGAGAGGTTCGTCGTGCTCGATGTGACCATCACCGGCGCGTCGGTGGCCGACGGCACGGGGGCGCCGGCGCGTCGTGCCGACGTGGGCGTGCGCGACGGGCGCGTCGTGGCGCTGGGCACGGTGGACGAGCCGGCCCGGCGCACCATCGACGCCGAGGGCCTGGTGGTGACGCCCGGCTTCGTGGACATCCACACCCACTACGACGCCCAGCTCTTGTGGGACCCGACGGCCGGCCCGTCTCCGCTGCACGGCGTCACCACCGTCGTGGGCGGCAATTGCGGGTTCTCCATCGCCCCGCTCGGCGCCGCCCACGTCGACTACGTGCAGCGGATGATGGCGCGCGTGGAAGGCATCCCCGAAGCGGCGCTGACCGGTGGGGGCCCGTGGGACTGGGACGGCTTCGGGCAGTACCTGGCGCGCCTGGACGGGGCGGTGGCGGTGAACGCCGGTTTCCTCGTGGGCCACTCCACCGTCCGCCGGGTGGTGATGGGGGAGCGGGCCGGTGTCGTCGCCGACGACGATGACGTCGCCGCCATGGTTGCGCTCGTCGGCCGGTCCATGGAGGAGGGCGCGCTCGGGCTGTCCTCGTCGCTCGGGGAGGCGCACACCGACGGAGACGGGCACCCCGTGCCCAGTCGCGCCGCCGCCGCGTCGGAGATCCTGGCACTGGCGGCCGAGGTCGGGAGGCATCCGGGCACCGTCCTCGAGTTCATCCCCGCCCTGGGGGAGATCCCCGAGGAGCGGATGCGGCTCATGGCGGACATGTCGCTCGCCGCCGGGCGCCCGCTCAACTGGAACCTGCTGGGCAGCCTGTCGCCGGTGGAGGTGGCCGAGCAGCAACTGGAGGCCACCGATCTGGCCCGTGCCCGCGGCGCCGAGGTGGTCGCTCTGGCCCTGCCCGACGTCATGCGCATGCGGGCCAGCGCCATGTTCGACGCCCTGCCCGGCTGGCGCGACGTTGCGGGGCTTGCCCCCGCGGCGCGTCGGGCAGCGCTCGAGGACGACAGTGTGCGCGACAGCCTGCGTCGGGCCGCGGCCCGCGTCGCCTCCGGGGGGCTCGGCGCCATGACGCGGCTGGAGCTGTTGGAGGTGGCGCATCCCGGGGACTTCGGCGGTGCTCCCGGCGAGGGGACCGACGTCGCCCGGCGGTGGGTGGGCCGCACTATCACCGACATCGCCGCCGACGAGGGGCGCGATCCCCTCGACGTCCTCGTCGACGCGGTGGCGGGGGAGCGCATGGCACTCACCTTGGTCTTCCCCACCTTGTTCCCCTCGCTCGGCACCTCCGACGAGGGATGGCGACGCCGCGTGGCCATGTGGCGAGACGACCGGGTGGTGCTGGGTGGGTCCGACGCCGGAGCGCACGTCGACCTCATGTGCCACGCCAACTATCCGACCGTCGTCCTGGGCGAGGTCGTGCGCCGCCGCGGCCTGTTGTCGCTCGAGGAGGCGGTGCACATGTGCACCGACGTCCCGGCCCGGCTCTACGGCCTGCGCCACCGGGGCCGGGTGGCACCAGGCTGGATGGCGGACCTGGCGGTGTTCGATCCCGACACCGTGGCGAGCGAGCCTGCCTCTCCCCGACCGGACCTGCCCGGGGGAGCGCTTCGATTGTTCGCCGGAGCGGTGGGCGTGGCGCATGTGTTCGTCAACGGGACCGAGATCGTGGCGGACGGCGACATGACGGGGGCGACCCCGGGTATCGTGCTGCGCTCGGGACGCGACACCGAGACGGTCTCGATCCCGGGGAGCTGAGCCTCGGGGCCGGGGACCACCTGCGAGATTGCTCAGTAGGCGCCGTGGGGGACGATGATGGCCCGGAGCGTGCGCAGCAGGATCCTGACGTCGAGCCCCGGTGACCAACAGCTGACGTAGAGGCTGTCGAGGCGACACATCTCCTCGAAGGTGAGGTCGTTTCGCCCCGATACCTGCCACAGGCCGGTGATGCCGGGCCGCACCGAGAATCGACGCTGGGCCCAGTCCGATGTGATCCACACGGCGTCGTCGGGAACGAAGGGTCTCGGCCCCACGAGCGACATCTCACCGCGGACGACGTTCCACAGTTGGGGCAGTTCGTCCGTGCTGGTACGGCGGATCACGCGTCCGACAGCCGTTATCCGAGGATCGTTCTTCAGCTTGGGAAAGGGGCCCATGGCCTGCTCGACTTTCCTTGCGCCTGGGTCCGGTGCTGAGTGCTCGACGAACATCGAGCGGAACTTGAGCATGGAGAACGGCTCACTCCGTCGGCCTATGCGCGTCTGGCGGAAGATCACGGGTCCCTTCGAGCTGACCTTGATGAGGAGTGCCGCCACCGCCAGGAGCGGGGAGAGGACGAGCAAGGCGCTGAGGGCACCGACGAGGTCGATGGTCCGCTTTGCCACCCGGGGACCCCAGCCAAAGCTGGCCGGGGCGAAGCTCATGCCCGTGAGCCCCGAGCCGAGGTCGTGGACGTTGGCGGTGGCAGGGAGCACGTCGAACAGACGCGGCACCACGGTGATGGCCATACGTCCCTGCACGGGGCGCAGGGCCTCGATGATCTCCTCGCTGTTGGAGCGGGAGAAAGCCACGATGACGTGGTCGACCCGCTCGCGCTCACACACGTCGGCGAGCTCGCGTAGCTTGCCCAGGCACCGGGCGGGGTCTTTCGGGTCGTCGTCGACGAAGCCGACGACGTCCACACGTCCGCCCGCGCTGATCTGGGCACTGACGCGGTCGGCCACCAGCCCGCTGCCCACCACGATCGCTCTCCGGAGCCGCCGACCCGGCGCGGGGGACGCGTGATGCGCCAGGCGGACCATGGTCACGGTCACGAGGCCCATGGCGCAGAGAAGGATCACGGCGTCGGGGTCGGGGGGCCGGACCCAGCCAGCGGCTCCAGCCACGCGCCACCCCGTCACCGAGATCAGCCCGCCGGCTATCAGGGCCGGAGCAGCCGCAGCCAGCTGCTCGCCCGTGGTGGTGCGAAGCCGCCATCGGCCGCGCGACCCGGTCAGGAGCACGGCGATCAGTGGCACCGACACGAGTAGGCGTACCAGGATGGTGGAGAAGGTGAACGTCTCAGTCGGTACGCCAGCCGTGGCCGGGAGTTGGATTGCGGCCCCGGCTGCTGCCGCCCCGAGAGCTGCGACGACCAGTGCCATGGCGTCGGCGGCCAGGCCGGCGAGCCCCGAGCCGTTGTGCTCGAGAGCGAAAGTGCGGGCGGAGTCGTATGCGATGGTGGGTGCCGCGCCCCTAGCCACGTCGCTCGGCAGAGCAGGTTCTGGCATCACAGTGCCCGTCGGTGCATCCCCAAAAAGGCCCGACGGACTGACGTCGGCCCGTGGACCTACCGTGGTGACCTCAATGTGCACAGTGCTGCCCTTCATCGATACGACCCGAGAACCGCTTCGATGAGTCCGTGCCAGTCGCCCCCCGCAGGCTGACCCGCCCTCAGTAGCCACCTTGCCGCGTTGCGCTGTCGCTCAGCATGTCACCCCGGCGGCACACTTTCTAGTGCAAAAGGGGCTGCCCAGCGATGTTCATCGGCCCGTAACGGTGCTCTTCATCATCATTGATGAGCCGGGGACTCGTTTCGGACCCGGTCGTCGTGCCGGCCCGCGCGGCGAAACCTCATCCAACCGAAGTTGTGAATGTGGTTCCTGTTGCACAAGGGGCGATGGAGATCCCCGGTTTTGGACGCTGCTTCGCTCGCTCGCAGTCAGCGTGGCGGCTCAGGCACTGCCGCCGCCGGCCTGCCTGGCACGCGTCCCGAGGGGCGGAGCCTTGTCGCGTGGTCGGCTACCAACCGCCGTGGATGACTGGGAAGATCAGATCGAGGAACTGATCGACGAGAACCCGAATCTCTCGGGCGGTGCGCCGCACCTCGGCGTTGGGGGCCCCCAGCGGGTCGGGGACGTCGTCAAAAGGGGAGGAGCCGAGGAGTTCGGTGCGAGCACGACCGGCGCCCACGAGGGCGAGCCAACTGGGCAAGGGCTGACCGGCGCGGCGGGCACCCACAGCCTCACCTCGCCGCACGATCTCCTTGAGGGTGAATGATCGGGGCCAGGCGTCGGGATCGAGGACGACCGCCTCCCTCACGTGCTCGCGGGCCATTCCCACCACGACATCTGCGTGTCGGACGATGTCGGGCGCGAGCCGCCGGCTGCGGTGGTCTGCCATCGACGGGTCAGCCACCTCGACGACCTTCAGGGCGGTTGACGGCATCGGTCGCTCACCGGGGAGGATGCCAGCGGAGGACACTGTGCAGTCGAGCCCCCGCTCCCGGATGGCGCCGCGGGCGAAGCCTTCGGCCATCGGGGAGCGATATGTGTTCCCCGTGCACACGAAGAGCACATGCACGCCCATCAGCGATCACGTCCCATGCCCGGCCGCATGGCCCGAACGGCATCACCGCCGGTGCGGATCACGGCGTGATCGTAGTGTGGTGCAACAGGTGCACGACCTTCGAGCAGGGGACTAGGGCTTGACGACCGACCAGGGCAGCTCGCAGGCCGCGGTTCAAAGCGGCCACTCCTCACGTCGATCGGGACCTTCGGCGAGGCGGCGAACCTCGTTTCTCATCGTCCTGACGTTGGCCGTGGCGGCAGGTGCGGGGGGCGCGTTCGCGGGATGCCATCCGACGGGGACCCGCGTCGTCGATCCCATCTACACGGGGGTTTTCGCCGCCCTGATCACCTACCTCGCCAGTCGGGCCGGCCGCGAGACCCTCCTCGTGTTCTCCGCCGTGGCCGTGGTCATGAGCCGTTCCTGGCTCGACATTCCAGCTGCAATCGCACTCCTGATCGCCTTCACCGCCGTCTTTCCCGAGCACTCGCGGCGCCGGGTGGGGGGGGTCGTGGGAGCGCTCGGGGTCCAGGCGGTTCTGCGCTGGCCGCCGATTGCCTTTCACGGGTCGACGGCCCTGGTCGCCACTGCCGTGGTGGCGCCGTTGTTCGTGTCTGGCTTTCGCCGCATGTCGTCGCGTGAGAAGCGCCGGACCAAGCGCACGGTGGCGCCTCGGCCACTACGCAACTCCGCGCCGCCCGCACAGACTTCGCGCGAGCCGCGTCCTCGCTGGGTGGCTGGTGGACGGTGGTAGCCCGTTTGGTCCCGGTGGTGGCCGAACAGCGTCAGGCGCTCGCCGTGGGCTCATCGACAGCGAAGTCCCTCGTAACCGTGGCGGGACAACAGGCTCCACTGCTCAACTACCACCTCCTGCGCTACCACAAGGGACAGATCGATCTGACCCGAATCGGCACGATGCTTGCGCCGGCGAAGGTCTTGGCGGCGTCTCTGGAGAATGCCACCGGTCGGCTTGATTCCGTGCGAAGTCCGTGGCTGGTCGGGCCGGTACGGGCCAGCCTGGTCACCTTCGACCAGAAACTCGACCAGGCCGAGGCGAGTGCTCGCCTGGCGATCACGGCCATTCCGGTGCTCCCCGGCCTGCTCGGTGCCGATGGGCCACAGCACTACTTCGTGGCGTTCGTCTCTCCGTCGGAAGCGAGGGGGCTCGACGGGATCATCGGCGCCTACGGGGAGCTCACCGCCTCGGACGGCCACATTTCCTTGGTCGCGTCTGGGCCCGACCAGTCCTTGGACAGTGCCCTCCCTTCCGACGGGGGCGCCTTGACGGGCCTTTCCGAGTACCTGGCTCGCTACGGCGGCTTCGATCCCGGGCGCTACTTCCAGGATGTGACGTTTTCGCCGGACTTCCCCACGGTCGCGAACGTCATCGCCCAGCTCTACCCCCAGGCCGGGGGCGAGCACATCGACGGAGTCCTCATGATCGACCCTTACGCGCTGGCGCGGTTGTTGTCGATCACGGGCCCCGTAAAGGTCCCCGGGCTCCCGGAACCTCTGTCCAGTGCGAATGCAGCCGACGTTCTTCTGAAGGACCAGTACCTGAGCGAGGCCGTCACGAACGCTGCCAACCAAGCCACGCGCCATGACTTTCTTCAGAACGCCCTCCACGTAACGTTCCAGAGGCTCGTGAATGGAACGCTCCCAGCCCCAAAGGCGCTCGCACGGGCTCTCGATCCGGCCGTCCGCGCTGGGCGGATTGCGCTGTGGAGCGCAAACCGAGCCGATCTCCCGCTCATCGACGCCTTGCACCTAGGCGACGCCTTTCCGCAAGCCGACGGCGAAGACCTGGTGTCGGTGTCCGCTCAGAACGCCGGGGCCAACAAGATCGATGCCTATCTTCACCAGTCAATCGTCGACCGGGTGCTCGAGAATCCGACCACCGGGGCAGTCAGCGCCACCGTGACGGTCTCGCTCCGAAACGATGCGCCGTCGAGCGGGCTCCCCCCCATTGTTATCGACAGCCCATCCGCCCCTGGGACCCCGACGGGCGCCAACTACGACTGGCTGTCTATTTACACACCGTTCACGTTGCGGGGCATCTCGACCGAAGGGGCCATCTCACCCGTATCGAGTGGTCGCGAATTGGGTGTCAAGGTCTACAGCGGTTGGGTCCTCGTGCCCCCCCAATCGACCCTGACGGTGGCGTTCTCGCTCTCGGGATCGGTGTTTCCCGGGCCCGCCTACGAGCTTCATGTTCGCCTGCAGCCATCCGTGAACCCGGTAAAGTTCCAGGCCAGGGTGTCATCGACCGACGGCCACGGGGCACGAGGGCCAGAGATGACGTGGATCGCTGGCACCGGTGTCGACCAGGTTCATGTGTTCGCCACGGGATGATTGGCGGCTATTCCCCCCATCTGCAACGATCACAACCTCGGGCTCCCCTGAAACAATCTCGAATAGATAGTCACGGAGCGTGAGGGGGCGTCCACCACCTGGAGCGATTCCAGGGAGATGCGGGTCGATTTGGTGCTGGACAGGCTTGATCAGCTGGGTCAAGATGCGGAATACACCCGGCGCGATGGACATTGCGCAGTCGGTGGCGGGAGGACTGTCCGATGAAACTGATTACGAGGATACTCGTGGTCACGGGCGGCCTGGTGGTCGTAACGGCACTGTGCATGTCATCAGTGGCGTCCGCCCACGACGGCAGCCCGAAGAAGCCGATCCATACAGTCAGCCAGCCAACCGGCACCGCGTACTCCTGCCCGTACCACTCACCCACCTACAACCCGCAACCGTGCACGTGCCCGGGCCACGGTCCTTGGTATAAGGACGGCCAGCACGGGTTCAAGTTTGAGGGCTGTGTTTGCCCGACCGGTGGCCAACCGAAGACGCAAGGCGACACGGATGGGCAACATTGGTGCTACACGTACACGAGCGGTGGCGGCGGCAGCCAAGGTGGCACGGGCGACCAAGGCAGCCAAGGGAGCCAAGGTGGCACGGGCTACCAAGGGAGCCAAGGTGGCACGGGCTACCAAGGGAGCCAAGGTGGCAAGGGCGACCAGGGCAGCCAAGGTGGCAAGGGCTGGGTGGTCACATCGAGTAGCCACCACTCCGGTCGACTTCTGTCGGCATCGATTCGGGCTGGGAGCAGCGGTCTCGCAAATTCGAGCGACACAACCGGGATTGTCGGTGTCGCATCTGGGGTGCTCGCTCTCGGAGGTCTGTCGGTCCTCCTGAAGCGCAAGCGGCGGGTTCGGGCCTGAACGAAGGGTCGCTTCTCGCAAGTGCCCAAAGGTGAGCCCATTTCGACGTATCCGCTCGAGGGCGGCCTTTCTTGAGTGGTGACGTTCGGAGGCGTCATCGTCCTCGTGAGGCTCTGTCGGCGGGGTTGGGGCGCATCCACATCATCGCAATGGCACGCTCGCTCCACTCTGTGATCCTGGGATCTGAACGGTGATTGAGCCTCGGCAGACGCAGCGTAGGTCGACGCCTTGATCGTCGGCCGAGCACCTGTCTGTCGGGATCGCTGAGGCCATGTCGCTCCAAGGCACGTCTGCGAAGGCCGCACAGTCCTGTCAGGCGCACGCAGCCGCGGGGGCCAAGGCGGGCGCCCTGGGGGTCGATCCGATGCTGACAGGCGCCTGGTGGGGCTAGCTCGTCACGACATTCTGCGCTGTGGCTGAGATATGGGACACCCCGGACTCGACCTCGACCGGAGCAAGGACATTGGCTGCCCCGTGGACCCCATTCCCGATTGTCCCGTCGGAGTTTGCCCCCCAGCTGTAAACCTCGCCTTTGGTGCTCAAGGCGTAGGAGGTGGCGCCTCCGCTCACGAGGAGGCTGTATGTCACCCCGGCCGGAGGAGAGATGGTGATCGGTGTGGGCTCCGTGCCCGTCTCGCCGTCTCCC
>JBEKVE010000142.1:0-7883 GCA_049514335.1 Acidimicrobiales bacterium | reverse complement strand
GGCGGGGGTAGGGCCGTGCTCGCCGTCGGGCTGACGGGGGGGATCGGCTCGGGGAAGTCGACGGTGGCCGACCTGCTCGTCGAGCGGGGGGCGGTGCTCATCGACGCCGACCGCATCGCCCGCGAGGTGGTGGTCCCCGGTGGCCCCGCCTACCAGCCCCTCGTGGACCGCTTCGGCCCCGGCATCCTGGCCGCCGACGGCACGCTCGACCGCCAGGCCGTGGCCGCCGTGGCCTTCGCCGACCCCGACGCCCTGGCCGCCCTCAACGCCATCACCCACCCCGCCATCGGGGCTCTCATGGCCGAGCGCCGGGCCGCCCAGGAGGGGACCGACGCCGTGGTGGTGCTCGACATCCCGCTGCTGCGACCGGCCCACCGCGACCTGCTGACATTGGCCGCCGTGGTCGTCGTGGACTGCCCGGTGGAGGTGGCCATCGACCGGCTGGTGGCACACCGCGACTTCCGCCGCCCCGACGCCGAGGCCCGGGTGGCGGCCCAGGTGAGCCGGCAGGAGCGCCTGGACGGG
Organism: Acidimicrobiales bacterium; assembly: GCA_049514335.1. Classification (GTDB taxonomy): domain Bacteria; phylum Actinomycetota; class Acidimicrobiia; order Acidimicrobiales; family UBA8190; genus JBEKVE01. Next base: position 7,358 of record JBEKVE010000142.1, on the reverse strand, counting down.
GCGGACTTCGTGATCGACAACTCGTCGGACCTCGGCCACCTCGTGGCCGAGGTGGACCGGGTGTGGGGCGCGTTGGCGGCCCTGCGCCCGGCGCCCTCCTGAGGGTCTCTCACCCGCCCCCGCCCCGCCCCGTGCGCCGGGCGGGGGTGTCACACCCCCCCGGTACCATCGAGAGGTGCCCCGTCTCGAAGTCGTGACGCCTATGCGCCCGGCCGGGGACCAGCCGCGCGCCATCGAAGGGCTCACCGCCGGCCTGGCGCGTGGCGACCGCTACCAGACCTTGCTGGGGATCACCGGCAGCGGCAAGACGGCCACCATCGCCTGGACGATCGAGGCCGCCCAGCGTCCCACCCTCGTCATCGAGCCCAACAAGTCCCTCGCCGCCCAGCTGGCGGCGGAGCTGAAGGAGCTCTTCCCCGAGAACCGGGTCGAGTACTTCGTGTCGTACTACGACTACTACCAACCCGAGGCCTACCTCCCCACCTCCGACACCTATATCGAGAAGGACTCGTCGATCAACGACGAGATCGACCGACTCCGCCACGCCACAACGTCGAGCCTGTTGCTGCGCCGTGACGTCATCGTGGTGGCGTCGGTGTCGTGCATCTACGGCCTGGGATCGCCCGAGGAGTACAGCCAGCGGATCCTGGCCCTGCACCCCGGCGACCGTGTCGACCAGCGCGCCCTGCTGCGGCGTCTGGTGGACCTGCACTACGACCGCAACGACGCCGTGCTCACGCGCGGGCACTTCCGGGCGCGCGGCGACACGGTGGAGCTGCACCCCGTGTACGAGGAGCAGGCCGTACGCATCGAGCTCTTCGGCGACACGGTGGAGCGCATCCGCCCCTTTGACGTGCTCACCGGAGAGGCGGGCGAGGACCTCGACGAGCTCGTCGTGTTCGCCGCCACCCACTACGTGGCGGGCGACGAGGCCATGCAGCGCGCCGTGGCGTCGATCCACGCCGAGCTCCAGACCCGCCTGGCCGAGCTGCAGGGGGCGGGCAAGCTGCTCGAGGCCCAGCGCCTGCGCCTTCGCACCGAGCACGACCTCGAGATGCTGGCCGAGGTGGGGGTGTGCAACGGCATCGAGAACTACAGCCGCCACCTCGACGGGCGGCGCGCCGGCGAGCCTCCCCACACCCTGCTCGACTTCTTCCCCAAGGACTTCCTCACCGTGGTCGACGAGAGCCACGTGGCGGTCCCCCAGATCCACGGACAGTTCGAGGGCGACCGGTCCCGCAAGGCGACCCTCGTCGAGCACGGCTTCCGGCTGCCCTCCGCCCTCGACAACCGGCCCCTCACCTTCGAGGAGTTCGATGCCACGGTGGGGCAGGTGGTGTTCCTGTCGGCCACCCCCGGCTCCTACGAGATCGACGTGTCGAGCCAGGTGGTGGAACAGGTGATCCGGCCCACCGGCCTGGTCGACCCCGAGGTCGTGGTCCAGCCCACCACAGGCCAGATCGACGACCTGGTGGAGCGCATCCACAAGGCCTCCGAGGCGGGGGGCCGCACCCTGGTGACCACGCTCACCAAGAAGATGGCCGAGGACCTCACCGACTATCTGCTCGAACTGGGGGTGCGGGTGCGCTACCTGCACTCCGACATCGACACCATCACCCGCATCGAGCTGCTGCGCGACCTGCGCCTCGGCGAGTACGACGTCCTGGTGGGCATCAACCTCCTGCGCGAGGGCCTCGACCTCCCCGAGGTGCAGCTGGTGGCCATCCTCGACGCCGACAAGACGGGCTTCTTGCGCTCGGCCTCCTCGCTCATCCAGACCATGGGGCGCGCGGCGCGCAACGTCGACGGTCTCGTCGTGCTCTACGCCGACACCATCACCGACGCCATGCGCCAGGCCATCTCCGAGACCCAGCGCCGGCGGGCGCTCCAGGAGACCTACAACGCCGAGCACGGCATCAACCCCACCACGGTGCGCAAGGCCGTCACCGACATCCTGGCCCGCATCCGGCCGGCGGGGAGCGCCTCCTCGGGGTCCGGTCCCGGCAGCCGGGGCGGGCGCAACCGACCTGGTGCCACCACGCGGCCCGGGCGCGGCGGGCGGGCCCGGCCCCCCGTGCGGCTGCCGTCGGGCGTGTCCGCCGCCGACGAGCTCGCCGATCTGGCCGAGCTGCCCATCGACGAGCTGCAACGCCTGGTCGTCCGGCTCGAGCAGGAGATGCGGCTGGCGGCGGCGGAGCTGCGCTACGAGGAAGCCGCCCTGCTGCGCGACGACATCGCCGAACTTCGCCTGGCCCTGGCCGAGGCGGAGGAGACGGCCACGCCGGGGGCGCTCGCCGTCCCCGTGCCGACGGCCTGACGGCGGGGACGACCCTGTCCGCGCCCGGCCGCCCCGCCGGTATCCTCGCCCCGATGGCCGACCGGTTGGTGATCCGCGGGGCGCGTGAGCACAACCTGCGCGACGTGTCGCTCGATCTGCCGCGCGACCAGCTCATCGTGTTCACGGGGCTGTCGGGGTCGGGGAAATCGTCGCTCGCCTTCGACACCATCTACGCCGAGGGCCAGCGCCGCTATGTGGAGTCCCTGTCCTCGTACGCCCGGCAGTTCCTGGGCCAGATGGACAAGCCCGACGTCGACTTCATCGAGGGCCTGTCGCCCGCCATCTCCATCGACCAGAAGTCGGCCAGCCGCAACCCGCGCTCGACGGTGGGCACGGTCACCGAGATCTACGACTACCTGCGACTGCTCTACGCCCGGGTGGGGCGGCCCCACTGCCCCAACTGCGGACGGCCGGTGGCCCGTCAGACCCCGCAGCAGATCGTGGACCGGATCCTCGACCTGGCCGAGGGGACGCGCTTCCAGGTGCTCGCCCCCGTGGTGCGGGGCCGCAAGGGTGAGTACGAGGCGCTGCTCGACGACCTGGCCAAGCAGGGCTTCGCCCGGGCCCGGGTGGACGGCCAGGTGGTGGAGCTGTCCGAGCGCGGCGCGCTGGGCCTGGCCCGCTACGAGCAGCACACCATCGAGGTGGTGGTGGACCGCCTCGTGCGCCGCGACGACATCCGCCAGCGTCTCACCGAGTCCATGGAGACGGCGCTGCGCCTGACCGACGGCATCGCCGAGATCGGGGTGCTGGGCGAGGACGGCACCGAGGAGCTCATCACCTTCTCCGAGCACCTGGCGTGCACCTTCTGCGGGCTGTCCTTCGAGGAGCCCGCACCGCGCAACTTCTCCTTCAACTCGCCCTACGGCGCCTGCGAGGCGTGCGACGGGCTGGGCACGCAGTTCGAGGTCGACCCCGACCTGGTGGTGCCCGATCCCACCTTGTCGCTCGACGACGGTGCCATCTCGCCGTGGACCGGTGGCCACAGCCGGTGGTTCGCACGCATCGTCGAGGCCGTGGCCGACGAGTACGGGTTCTCCACCGCCACCCGGTGGTCGAAGCTGTCGGTCAAGAACCGCAAGATCCTCCTCGACGGCTCGGGCCAGCGTCAGGTGCACGTGCGCTACCGCAACCGCTACGGGCGCCAGCGGTCGTTCACCTCGCACTTCGAGGGGATCGTGCCGTGGCTGAAGCGCCGCCACCGCGAGTCGGACTCCGACTCGGTGCGGCAGTGGACGGAGAGCTTCATGCGCGAGGTGCCGTGCCCGGTGTGCAAGGGGGCCCGCCTGAAGCCGCAGTCGTTGGCCGTGACGGTGGGGGGCCGCAACATCTACGAGCTGTGCAGCTTGTCCATCGCCCGCGCCTCGGAGGAGGTCGCCGCCTTCGACCTGACCGAGCGCGAGCACCTCATCGCCGACCGCGTGCTGCGCGAGGTGCGGGCCCGGCTCACCTTCCTCCTCGACGTCGGCCTCGACTACCTGTCCCTGGCCCGCGGCACCGCCACCTTGTCGGGCGGCGAGGCCCAGCGCATCCGGCTGGCCAGCCAGATCGGCTCGGGCCTGGTGGGCGTGCTGTACGTGCTGGACGAGCCCTCCATCGGCCTGCACCAGCGCGACAACCGCCGCCTGCTCGACACGCTGGTGCGGCTGCGCGACCTGGGCAACACCGTCATCGTGGTCGAGCACGACGAGGAGACCATCCGCGCCGCCGACTACGTGGTGGACATCGGGCCCGGCGCCGGCGAGCACGGGGGCGAGGTCGTCTACAGCGGCGAGGTCCCGGGCCTGCTGACCACGGCGGCATCGGTGACGGGCCGGTACCTGGCCGGGGAGCGGACCGTGCCCGTACCCGAGAAGCGCCGCAGCGGATCAGGCGACCGGCTGGTGGTGCGCGGGGCGCGTGAGCACAACCTGCAGGGCATCGACGTCGCCTTCCCCCTGGGCTGCCTGGTGGCGGTGACGGGGGTGTCCGGCTCGGGCAAGTCCACCCTCGTCAACGACATCCTGCTGCAGTCGATGCTGGCCCAGGTGCACCGGGCCCGCACCACGCCCGGCCAGCACCGCGCCATCACCGGGGTGCAGTACGTGGACAAGGTGGTCGACATCGACCAGTCGCCCATCGGCCGCACGCCGCGGTCGAACCCGGCCACCTACACCGGGCTGTTCGACCACGTGCGCAAGCTCTTCGCCCAGGCACCGGAGGCCAAGGTGCGCGGCTACCAGCCGGGGCGCTTTTCGTTCAACGTGCGCGGCGGCCGCTGCGAGGCGTGCGCCGGCGACGGCACCATCAAGATCGAGATGCACTTCCTCCCCGACGTGTACGTGCCCTGCGAGGTGTGCGGGGGGGCGCGCTACAACCGCGAGACCCTCGAGGTGACGTTCAAGGGCAAGAACATCGGTGACGTCCTCGACATGTCGTGCGAGGAGGCGCTGGCCTTCTTCGCCAACCAGCCCACCATCGCCCGGCACCTGCAGACCCTGGTGGACGTGGGCCTCGGCTACATCCGCCTCGGCCAGCCGGCCCCCACCTTGTCGGGGGGCGAGGCCCAGCGGGTCAAGCTGTCGTCGGAGCTGTCGCGCCGCTCCACCGGCCACACGCTGTACGTGCTCGACGAGCCCACCACGGGGCTCCACTTCGACGACGTGCGCAAACTCCTCGAGGTGCTGTCGCGACTGGTGGACCAGGGCAACACGGTCATCGTCATCGAGCACAACCTCGACGTGATCAAGACCGCCGACTGGATCGTCGACCTCGGGCCCGAGGGCGGCGAGCGCGGCGGTCGGGTGGTGGCCGAGGGCACTCCCGAGGAGGTGGCCGACGTCGCCACCAGCTACACCGGGGCCGTGCTCGCCCCCGTCCTCGCCCGCGAGGCGCACCGAGTGGCAGGCGGAGAAGGGCGGGCCCGCACCAAGGCCGTGCCGCGTGCCAAGGCCGTGCCGCCGAAGAAGGCCGTGCCGCCGAAGAAGGCCGTGCCGCCGAAGAAGGCGGTGCCGCCGACGAAGGCGGCTCGCACCACGGCCGCACCACGTACGAAGGCGGCACCGGGCGCACGTGGCGCGTCGGGGACCAAGGGGGTGCGGGGCAGACCGGCGGTGGGTCCGGCGCGCCCCGCCCGGCCGCGCCGGGCGGGCTGATGGCGGTCGTCCGACGCCAAGACGTGCTGCGCTTCGTGGGGGCCTACGAGGACCAGTGGCGGTCGCCGGGCACCGGACGCCTGGCCGAGCTGTTCACCCCGGACATCGTGTACGCGCCGTCGCCCTGGGCCGAGCCGGTGCGGGGTCTGGCCGAGCTGGCCCGCTTCTGGGAGGCGGAGCGCTCCGGCCCCGACGAGTCGTTCACCATGGCGAGCGAGGTGCTGGCCGTGGACTCCGACACGGCTGTGGTGCGCGTCGACGTCGAGTACCACGACGGCGTGGCGCGCTCGTGGCGCGACTTGTGGGTGCTGCGCTTCGCCTCGGGCGGGCGGTGCCGGGCCTTCGAGGAGTGGCCCTTCACCACCGACACCCCCGACGGCCACGGCATCCCCGACGGCCACGGCACGGCGGACGGCGCGCCGTGATCGCTCGTGCGCCCGCCGGCCACCGTCACCGGGGACGGCGCCGGATCAGGTGATCTCGAGCATGCGCTCGAGGGCCACACGGGCCCACTGCGCGGTGTCGGGGTCGACGGTGATGCGGTTGCGCACCTCTCCGTCCACCAGGCTCTCGAGCACCCAGCACAGGTGGGCGGCGTCGATGCGGAACATGGTCGAGCACGGGCACACGATGGGATCGAGCGACACCACGGTCTTGGTGGGGTGCTCGTCGTCGAGCCGGTTGACGAGGTGGATCTCGGTGGCGACGCCGATGACGGCGCCGTCGGGCGCCTCGTCCACGGCGCGGATGATGCAGTCGGTCGAGCCCACCTCGTCGGCCATCTCCACCACGTCGTGGGCGCACTCGGGGTGCACCACCACCATGCCCCCGGGGTGCTCGGCCCGGAAGGCGGTGACGTGCTCGGGCCGGAAGCGCTGGTGCACCGAGCAGTGGCCCTTCCACAGCAGGAGCGTGGCCTCCTTGACGTCGGTGTCGTCGAGGCCGCCCATCTCCAGGCGGGGGTCCCAGACGCGCATGTCGCGCTCGCCCCATCCGAGTTGGTACCCGGTGTTGCGCCCCAGGTGCTGGTCGGGGAAGAACAGGACCTTGTCCCCCTGGGCCCGCCCCGTGCCTTCGGGGTCGAGCGCCCAGCGCAGCACGGCCCGGGCGTTCGACGAGGTGCACACCGCCCCGCCGTGGTGCCCGACGAACGCTTTCAGGGCGGCCGAGGAGTTCATGTAGGTGATCGGCACCACCCGCTCGACGTCGGTCACCTCGGCCAGTGCCTCCCATGCCTCTTCGACCGACTCGATGTCGGCCATGTCGGCCATGGAGCACCCGGCGTTCAGGTCCGGGAGGATCACCTGCTGGTGCGGCGCGGTGAGCACGTCGGCCGATTCGGCCATGAAATGGACCCCGCAGAACACGACGTAGTCGGCGTCGTGGCGCTCGGCGGCTGTGCGCGACAGGCCGAAGGAGTCACCGCGCGCGTCGGCCCAGCGCATGACCTCGTCGCGTTGGTAGTGGTGCCCGAGGACGAGCAGCCGCGGCCCGAGCGCCGCCTTGGCCCGGCCGATCCACTCGGCGAGCTGGTCGGGTGTCGCGTCGCTGTAGCGCTCGGGGAGCGCCCGTTGCAACCGGAACATGGTCGAACCCCCTTCGGGGAGCACTCCGATTACGGCCGGCGGGGACAGCCTGGTCGCCCATCCGCGGGGTTGTCGGCCTCGGAGCGGTATGCACGCCGGGATACCAGGCCGGCGCTCACCTGCGAGTCTATGCGCCCCACGACCCGTTTCGCTCGACCCGTGACCACCCCGTCGCCCGAGCGCCCACGTCCCGGGGCACCCGAGGCCCCCGCCCTCGTCACCGGGTCGCCGCCGCGCCCCGGCACGATCGGGTGCCCCGGCACGGCACAGTAGAAGGGTGCGCAACCGTCCGGCCCCGGG
>JBEKVE010000141.1:0-15177 GCA_049514335.1 Acidimicrobiales bacterium | reverse complement strand
CAGGGCCACTTCTACTGCGAGGACCGTGACCAGGGTTCGGGCCTTGCCGGCCACCTGCACGAGTCTGCCGATCTGCGCCATGGCACCTCCCAATGTTCGCTATGCAATCAAGCGCGCATCTCCTGAGGGTCGGCAAGGAGGCCTGCTCGTCTGTTTCGAGGGTGCGAGCACCACCACCGTGGACGAGCCCACGCCCCTTCGGCAGCGCCACTCCCGGGGTGGGTCCTTGCGCCCCACCCGTGCATGGCATGAGCGGCAGACGCTCTCGTCTTTCTTCTCGGCCTATGGTGGGCGACCGTCGATCCGACGGGAGGAGATCTCATGGCGAAGTACCTGTTCGAAGTGAGCTACACCCTCGACGGCGTCAAGGGCCTCAAGGCCGAGGGCGGCTCGGCCCGCGTCAGCGCCGCCACAGCACTGATCGAGAGCCTGGGCGGGAAGGTGGAGTCCTTCTACTTCGCGTTCGGTGGGGTCGACGTCTACTTGACTGCCGAGTTGCCCGACAACGTGTCGGCTGCGGCGGTCGTACTGGCGGTGAGCGCCGGCGGTGGTGCGACGTCGCGGACGGTGGTGCTCCTGACTCCAGCTGAAGTCGACGCCGCCGCCGCCAAGAAGACGACGACGTACCGGCCGCCGGGAGGCTGATCAGCCTCGAAGCCGAGGATGGGCCACCGACGGAGCCGATGCCGTCGAGTGACAGTCGTCGCACGGCGCCCTAAGGTCTGCTTCCATGCGCGCTGCGGTCAGTCTCCACATCGATGCGTCGCCTCGCAGGGTCTGGGGGCTCGTCAGCGACATCACGAAGATGGGTGAGTACAGCCCCGAGGTCATCGAGGCCGAGTGGATCGACGGTGCCACGGGTCCGGCGCTCGGAGCGCGGTACCGCGGTCACGTCAGGCGGAACGAGAACTGGCCGGTCCTGTACTGGACCACGTGCAAGGTCACCGAGTGCGTCCCCGACGAGGTCTTCGAGTTCGCCGTCATGATGGGCGACCGGCCCGTGAACACCTGGCGCTACGAGTTCCGCGCCACTGACGACGGAGGTACCGAGGTCACCGAGTCATTCGACCTCGGTGACAACCTCTTCACCAAGCTGTGGCGTCCACTCGGCGGCATCCTGCGTGAACGGCGAAACCGGCGTGACATGCTCCGCACCCTCGAACGGGTCAAGGCCGTGGCGGAGGGTGCCCGATGAGGGTTCCGCGCACAGGACGAGCCCGCAGGACCAATGACCCTTGTGCAGCCGGCGTGGCGGCGGCAGAATTCCTGCATGGACGAGCCGCGGGAGCTGCTGGACAACGGGCACTGGCGCACGGCCGTCTGGGCCCTCCGGCTGGGGTACGTCGGGCTGGCCGTGGCTATTGCGGGCCTCGTCGGGATGTCGGTGGGATCCACACCGTGGATCGTCGCCGTCGGGGTGATCATCTGGCTCGCCGCCGAATCCGTCACGTTGGCCGGGTTCTTCTGGGGCCGCCACGAACTTCCCGAGCCACGACCCAGGTTGTGGTCGATGCGAATGATGCTCATCCACGACACGGTCCACGCCCGGTCGTCGACCCAGCGGTCCTGACGGCGGACGGGTGACCGTCAGGCGGGCGAGGCACGAGGTGCCTCAGACGTGGCGCACGGTCAGCCCGCCCACATCGAGCTCCGCCGTTGTGGCCACGTCGAGCGCAGCGAGGAACTGCCGGTCGTGGGAGACGACGAGGAGAGCCCCCGAGTAGCTGGCGAGCGCCGTTTCGAGTTGCTCGATGGCGGGGAGATCGAGGTGGTTGGTGGGCTCGTCGAGCACGAGGAAGTTGATGCCCCGGGCCTGGAAGGCCGCCAACTCGGCCCGCGTGCGCTCGCCAGGGGACAAGGAAAATGACGGTCGCGTCACGTGGTCGGCACCGAGGCCGAACTTGGCGAGCATGGTGCGCGCCGCCTGAGGATCGAGGGCTGTCGCCGCCACGAACGCATCGAGGACGCTGGGCGACCCGACAAACGCCCCCCGACGCTGGCCCAGCTCGCCCACGGCGACGCTCGGACCCGTCCAGCGGCTGCCGGCGACGAGGGGCACGCGGCCGAGCACGGCCCCGATGAGAGTCGTCTTGCCCGATCCGTTGGGGCCGACGAGGGCGACGCGTTCAGATCTCGAGATCTCGAGATCCACAGGACCGAGCCGGAAGTCGCCTCTCTGTACCACCGCCCCCTCCAGCCGGGCCACCACGGCCCCGCCCTGCAGGGACTCCCCGATCGTGAAGCGCAGGTCCCATCCCTCCCAGGGCTTGTCCACCACCTCGAGTCGATTGAGCGCCTGCTCGGTGCGCCGGGCCCGTGACGCCAGCTGCTCGGTCCGGTTGATGCGGAAGTCGCGTTGGGCCTTGTCGTGGTCCTTGGGCCGGCGCTTCTCCCGGCTCGTCCCCTTCGTGGCCCATTGGCGCTCCCGCGTGGCCCGGTCGAGGAGGGTGCGGCGCTGGGTCTGGTAGTCGCCGTAGGCCTCCTCGGCGTGGCGACGGGCGGTGGCGCGCTCTTCGAGATAGGCCGACCAGCCTCCTCTGAAGAGCCGAGCCGACCGGTCGTGCTCATCGAGCTCGAGGACGGAGTTGATCGTCGCCTCCAGAAAGGCGCGATCGTGCGAGACGATCACCATCCCACCTGACCGCTGCACGACGAATCGCTCGAGGCGCGCCAGGCCGGCGAAGTCGAGATCGTTGGTGGGCTCGTCGAGCAACGTGATGTCGAATCGCGACAGGAGGATGGCGGCCAGTGACACCCGGGCCGCCTCGCCACCGGACAGGCTGGCCGTGTCGAGCTCGAGCACGCGCCCGGGGAGCGAGAGGTCGGAGAGCACCGCGTCGATGCGGGCATCGAGATCGGCCGCCCCGAGCCCCTGCCAGCGCTCGAGCGCATCGGCGTAGGTGTCGGCTGCTCCCGGCGCACCACCACCCAGCTCGTCGGCGCTGCGCATGAGCGCGTCCTCTGCCCCGGACACGCCGGTGGCGCGGCGGAGATAGGCGCGGACGGTCTCGTCGGACCGCCGATCCGGCTCCTGGGCGAGGTAGCCGACCGAGGCGGTGCGCGGTGCCAACTCGATGCTCCCCGAGTCCGGTTGGTCGAGGCCGGCGAGGATGCGCATGAGCGTCGACTTCCCCACGCCGTTGGGTCCGACCACCCCCAGGCGCGTGTCGGGACCGACGGCGAGCGACACATCCCGAAGCACGACACGGCCTCCGAGCTCTCGCGACACATCCGAGGCGGTGAGCGTCGCAGAGAGGGGTGGACCAAGCGCGGACAACGAAACCTCCGAGATCGAACAACCGGACCAGGGGACCGTCGCTCAGCGCACGATTCGACGATAGCGCGTCAGCGGTGGACGCGGTCTTGCGCAATGATTCGGACACACGGAGCAGCCGAGGAGAGACGATGCCGAATCTCATGCCCTTCTTGTTGTTCGACGGGAACTGTGCCGAAGCCATGACCTTCTATCAGGCGTGCCTCGGGGGGGAGCTGACCCTCGTCCGGCTCGGCGACACCCCGATGAAGGCCGACTCGCCTCCTGAGAACCACCACAAGGTGGCCTACGCCCACCTGAAGGCGTCCGACATGGAGCTCTCGGCCACGGACTGGATGCACCCGACCCGCACGCCGAGACAGGGGAACACCGTCGCCATGTACGTGACCGGCGCCACACCGGACGAGCTCAAGGCGCTCTTCGGTGCCCTGTCCGCCGGCGCAGACCCGGAGCTCCTCGACGAGCTGCGGGATCTGCCGTTCGGCACCTATGGACACCTCGCCGACAGGTTCGGCGTGCATTGGTTCTTCCGGGGAGACCGCACCTGATCCCATCCGGCGGGACGGCCGCCCGCTCGGGACGAAGCTGCTCAAGCGGTCACGAATCGGGTCGGACCGTATCTCGCTCGTAACCGGCCGACGAGGTGCAGGGCCCCGACGGCGAGCAGCACTCCCGCTGTGGCTCCCACGATGCCGAAGGCGACCATCCAGGGAACATATCCGGGTGGTCTGACACAGTCGTTGCCGAACAGCATCAGCTGGCCCGGGTGATCCAGATGGCCATGCACACAATCCGGCGTCACGTTCACGAAGCCCCGCGCCAAGAAGACGGCGGTCATGCATATCAGAGAGCATGCTGCTCCGACGACGCAGACGACGACCGTGTGAAGGACCCGGACAGCCCACCTGGCCAAGGTGCCATCATCGCGCCCCAAGAGTCCGGTGTCACCCGAACAGCGGGGCAGCGGACCGAGCGGCTCAGTGGATCAGGACTTCTTCTCGACCTTCTTCATGGCGCCGTACCCCCGCTCGATCGCTGCGGTGATGATGGCCTCGAAGTCCTTGTCCGTGAGCACGTGCGGGGTACCCATCGACGATGCCCGCCAGTACAGCTCCGCCAGCCATTCGAGGAGCTCGAGGCGGTGGATGGCCTGGTCCATGGTGGCGCCGTAGGCGACAGAGCCGTGGTTCTGCATCATGGCGGCGTTCCTCCCCTTCAACGCCTCGATGACGTTGTCGGCGAGCTCCTGGGAGCCGAAGGTGGCGTACGCCGCCGTGCGGGGGGTGCCCCCCAGCTCCAGGCAGCTGTAGTGGAGAGCCGGCAGCTCGTCGTGACAGCACGACAGCGCGGTGGACGCCATGGCGTGGGCGTGGGTGACGGCGAGCGCGTTCGTGCCGGCATAGATGCCGGTGTGGAGCGGCACCTCCGACGTCGGGGCGAGATCGCCGTCGACGACCTCGCCGTCGAGGTCGATGACCGTGATCATCTCCGCCGTGAGCGTCCCCAGGTCGGACCCCGTGGGGGTGACCGCGATCAGATCCCCCTGGCGGGCGGAGATGTTGCCCGCCGTCCCGATGACGAGCCCCTTCTCGGCCAGGTGGCGGCTGGCGCTCGCCACGGCCTGTCGCTCAGCTGCCAGGAGCAGTTCGCTCATGTGTCGATCCTTTCGCTGCGGGCAGTGTTCCACGCCGGTCCCCGGACGTGCCATTGCGGTTCCCGACGGCGGGCTCGGCGATTCCTCCCTTCCTGACGTGCGGGGGTGGGCGGCACGAAGCGGAAGGTTCGGTGGGGTCGACCACCGACCTCGAACCGGACAGACTGTATGACGGCATGTCCGAGCCCCTTGCGACTCGGTACACGACGACGGCGGAGGGCACGTATCTGGCCTACCAGGTGTCCGGGACGGGGCCCATGGACCTGGTTATTCCCGTGACGGGCAGCGCCGCCGTCGAATTGATCTGGGACGAGCCGGTGTTCAGCGAATTCGTGTCGCGGTTGGCGTCGCTCTTCAGGCTCATCACCTTCGACCCGAGGGGGTTCGGCAGCTCGGGCCGCCTGGACCCCCACTCCATCCCGGCCGTGCAGACGTGGAAGGACGACATCGCCTCGGTGATGGACGCCACGGGTTCCGAGCGTGCGGCCTTCCTCACGTGGGGCGAGGCCGCCGGAGCGACCATGTTCTTTGCTGCCACCCATCCGGAGCGGACCACCGGCCTCGTCCTCATCAACGCCTACGCGCGCTACACGCGCAGCGACGCCACGCCGTGGGGTCTGCCGGCAGAGCACGTTCCCACCTATGTCGGTGCGATCAAGGACCTGTGGGGCTCGGGGCGGTGCTTCGAGATGGTGGCGCCGTCGCTCGTCCCGACCGACGACGCCGCGGCCCGCTGGGGGCGCGTCGAGCGCCTGACGGCCACGCCTGACGTCCTGGAGGCCGCCACGAGAGCGGTGTTCGACAGTGACGTTTCCCGGGTCCTGCCCACCATCCAGGCTCCGACCCTCGTCGTCAGCCGACGCGGAGACCGCCATGTCCGGCACGAGCACGGCGGCCATGTGGCGAGCCTGATCCCCGATGCAAAGCTCGTGGAGCTCCCGGGCGACGACCACATCCCTTACGCCGGAGACGTCGTCGAACTCCTCGACGAGGTGGAGACGTTTCTCACCGGCGTGCGTCCCAAGCCCCTCCTCGACCGGGTTCTCGCCACCGTGCTGTTCACCGATATTGTCGGATCCACCGAGCGTCTGGCGGCGGTGGGCGACCGGCGGTGGCGAGGTGTCCTCGACGAGCATCACGCCGTGATCCGCCGGAACCTGGAGCGGTTCCACGGCGCCGAGGTCAACACCACTGGTGACGGGTTCCTGGCGACGTTCGACGGTCCGGCACGCGCCCTGTACTGCGCATGCGCCATCCGCGACGAGGTCCGCACCCTCGGGATCGAGATCCGCGCCGGGCTCCACACGGGCGAGGTCGAACGGCACGGCGCCGATCTGGCTGGCTTGGCGGTGCACATCGGTTCACGGGTGGCGGCGGCCGCGGCGGCGGGTGAGGTCCTCGTGTCGCGCACGGTGAAGGACCTCGTCACCGGCTCGGGAATCGTCTTCGACGACCGGGGCGAGCGTGCGCTCAAAGGTGTTCCCGGGACCTGGCAGCTCTACGCCGTGCGCGGCTGATCGGGCGCCCACCACCCCCGCCAGTCACTGAAGGCGGAGTACTAGTTCGTTACCTGGATGAAGCTCAGCATGTTGCCGTCGGCGTCGACGGCCACGGCCTTCCAGCCGGCGTCTCCCACGGCCTCGATCGGGCCGACCTCGATGCCCCGGCCGATGAGCTTCGTCCGGGCATCAGCGAGGTCCGGCACCGACAGCGTCACCAGGGCGTGCCCCGCTCTCGCCGCGTCGGCCACCACGTACAGCCACCCGGCGTCGGCCACCTTCCACATCACCTCGGACTCGTGCACAGAGATGTCAGCCGGTCGCCCGAAGAGCCGGTCGTACCACTCGACGGCGGCACCGAAGTCAGACACCGGCACTCCCGCCAACAGCGTGGTGCTGTCGCTCATCGAGGATCGCTCGGCGCCACCGCGGCCGGTCCCGTCCCGATCACAGCGCTGTCCGCCATGGCGTCAGGTCGAGGGCTGGATAGCGGCGGGCGGTCTCGTCGAGGAGCCGGTCGCTCCAGATCGGATGCCCGGGGGGCGGGAACCCGAACAACTCGAGCTGGCGAGGTGTGGAGCCCTCGACGAACGTGGTCCACGGCGCTCCGGTCGAGCGGGATTGCTGCTGGTCGTACCCGATCCAGTCCTGTCCCGTCCGCTTGAAGGCAAGGGCGGCGACGAAGCGGGCGGTCCCGGGGCCGCCGAACCCGGTTCCCCGGTGCCACACGTCGGAGCGGTAGGCGAGGTACGAGCCACGCACGCCGGGCGCGGCACGCTCGGCGCCGTACAGGGCGGGGTCCCACTTCGGCATGACGAGAGGGAAGGGCGAGGACACATCGGCCGAGTCGCGCACCGACACCATCCGGGTGGGGTTCTCGGCCTCCGTCACGTCGGACAGGTAGAGGAACCCTTCGAGATTCCACCACGGTGCTTCGCCCACAGCAGGCAGCCACGAGTGGTTGCGATCGGTGTGCATGGGCTGCTCGTAGTTGGTGAGCCCCGAGTACTTGGCGCTGAGGTGCGCCTGGTACAGGCGGATGTCCGGCGTTCCGAGGGCGCGCTCGGCGAAGTCGACGATGGAGCTGTGCACGCACAGGCGGTTGAGCACACCGGAGCCCTCGAAGGGGAACGCCGCCATCCACCGCTGCTGCGCGGGCCGGAACCCCGGACCCGTATCGGGCCATTCGTACTCCTGCTTGGCGAGCACCGGCCGACCCCGGAGTCGCTCGGTGATCCCGTCGGGATCGGCGAAGTACTCCTCCACGCGCGGCAACGACTGGTGGAGGTCGTCGAGCGCGGCGTCCACCTCGTCGGTCCCCACCAGCCCCTCCAACAGCACCCAGCCGTGCTCCTGCCACGTGTCGACCTCGGCATCGGTCGCCGTTCTCGAGCCCATCGCCGTCACCGCCCTTGTGTCGTGCGTTCCCGCCCGTCGTCCGGACCGTCGCTTCGACGCTCCGGCGGGTGCCGGGGATCCACACTCGCACCCGTGGCGGACGCCCTCAAGCGGCCCATGCGCCAATGTGGCGGGCGATGGAGGGTGGCGGGTCCGGTGCGGGGCGGGTGCTGCGAGGGGCCGCCGTGGGGTTCGCCTGCGCCACCGCCTTCACCTCGGCGGTGGCGGTGCGCGAGGACCTGCCCGGCCGGCCCTTCGGCGTCGGGGTGCCGCTCTCGGTGGCGACGGGCATCGTGGTGGGGTGGGGGGCGGCGGTGGCTGCACCGTGGCCCATGCCGCTCGCCGCCGTCGTGGTCACGTCGAGGCGCCGTGGCGGCCCGGAGACCAACCGGGCGGCACTGGTGTGCGCCGCCCTGGGGGTGGCCGGGATCATCGGGCTCGCCATCGAGCCCAACACCTACCACCCGCGTGGGTGGACACCCGCCGCCGGGGTGGGCCTGGTCGTGCACGCCCTGGCGTCAGGCGCTCTGGCGGGGGCGGGAATACGGAGCTGGAGGCGCCGGCGACCGGCGTCCGGCACGGTTCAGGTCGGCGGACGGCCGTCCTCGAGATAGACGCACCCGTCGGCGCCCACCGTGGCGCCCACCCGCCGGCGCAGCGGCCCGCTCAGCAGATCGAGGGCCTCGGTCAGGGCGACGACACGGTGCTCGGCGATCTCGTCGGGCTGTACGACGACACCGGCCAGCACCTCGTCGTCGAGGGCGCCGCAGTCGAACAGGAACCGCATGCCACCCGGTCGCCCCGAGCGGGGCCGGAGGAAGTCGACACACGCCAGACGGCCGGCCCGCACCTCGAGCCCGCTCTCCTCGCGCACCTCGCGCCGGCACGCCTCCCACGGGGTCTCGCCGTCGGCCTCCATCTGCCCCCCGGGGAGGGTCCACCCGCTCTTGTAGGTGGGCTTCAGCACGAGGAGGCGGCCCGCACGATCGAAGATCAACGCACCCGCCGAGGCGGGGATGCGCGGGACCTCGTACATCACGGGGAACGACATGACGCGAGGCTTCCGCTCCGCCACGGCGAGGTCAAGCACCGCAGCTCAGGGTGGGCGCCTACCGGCGTGTACGGCCGCAGGGACCGATCGGGGGGATTGGTACAGTCGCCCGTCATCCACAGCCACGAGGCCCGGAGCCGGGGCCGGCTGCCGGACGGGTCCGAGGCAGGGAGAGAGGCGTCCGAGGTGGGCATGTCGTTCTCGCACATCGGGGTATGCGTGGCGGACCTCGACCGGTCGGTGCGCTTCTACTGCGACGGCCTCGGGTTCGAGCTGGTGCAGTCGCACACCGTGGGGGAGGAGTTCGCCCGCCTGATGGAGGTGGAGGGTGTGGTCCTGCAGTCGCGCTTCGTGCGTCGTGACGGGGTCTCGATCGAGTTGCTGCACTTCGATGCGCCCGGGCACACCGGCACGCCCGTCCGTCGGCCCATGAACCAGCTCGGCCTGACGCATCTGTCGGTACGGGTCGACGACGTCGACACCACGGCCGCCACGGTGGAGGCGTTCGGGGGGACGGTGCTCACCGCCACCCGCACGACGTTCGGATCCGATCCCGTCGCCCTCGACTTCGTCTACTGCACCGACCCCGACGGGGTGCGCATCGAGCTCATGCGCCTGCCGGGCTGATCCCGGGCCCGGCCCGCGGCGTGGACTACGGTCCCGGCCGTGACACCCTCGGCCGGGCCGTCGAGCGAGCGGGCCATCGAGAACCTGATCGCGCGCTACGCCGAGCTGGTGGATGCCGGGGACTTCGCCGGCCTCGGCGACCTCCTGGGGGACGGGCTCTTCGGTGGCGAGGGCGACCTCGTTGTGCGAGGAGACCGTGCCATCGAAGGGATCTTCCGGTCCATGGTGCGCGTCTACGAGGACGGCACGCCCCGTACCAAGCACGTCACCACCAACATCCAGATCGAGGTGGACGAGGCGCTCGGCACGGCGACGTCGCGTTCCTACGTGACCGTCTTCCAGGGCATGGACGACACGGGCATCCAGCCCATCGTGGCCGGCCGCTACCGGGATCGGTTCGAGCGCCGGGAGCAGGAGTGGCGCTTCGTGGAGCGCCGGTTCGTGACCGACCTGCTGGGCGACGTCTCCCGCCACTTACTGCACGGATCCGACACGTTGCGTGGTCAACCCTGACGATTCGTGAGGTGGCGGCCGCCGGACGCTGTCCGGATCGGCGGTAATCGGGCGCCGAGCTGCCAATACGGACCGTGGAGAGCGGCCGATTCACGACCCTCTGGGGCATCTGGGGTATACAAGCGGTGTGCGCCTCGCCTCGGTGTCGATCGTGGAGGGTGGGCCGGGCGGCCAGAGCAGTGCCGTGGGGTCCTACGAGCTGCGCGTGGAGCGCAGCGGGTGGACCCTGGTCGACCTGCTCGTGCCCGGCGTGGAGACCCACTGGTCGTGGGACGACATCAGCGGCCTGACCGCTTGCGAGATCGGCGACATGGCCGACGGACGACCGGGCACGGCGCTCGACGTCATCGTGAACGGCTGGCCGGTGCGCCTAGTCGTGCCTTCGGACCAGCTGCCGAACCCCGGGGTCGTGCTGTTGACCATGCTCGCCCCGGCCGGGCACGTGCTGCGGGGGGCGGCCATCGTGACCCAGACGGCCCCCAACCGTCGCCGTGAGGAGCTCGTCCGCCTTCGTCGCCCGAGCCGGGCACAACCGCCCTCGGTGCGCACCGTGGGCGCGGCGGGGATCGGCGCGGCTGCGGCCGTGGCGGTCATGGTGGCGGGAACGGTGATCGCCGCCGTCGTGCTCAGCTCCGGTGCCACCCCGACGTCGACACGCCACGACGCCGTGCACCACGACGTCAAAGCCCCGTCGGGGACCGCACCGACGTCGACGCCGGACCCGGCCACCACGAGCCCGGTATCGCCGGTCATCCCACCCTCGGTGGCGGCGGCGGGAACGGTGGAAGGGGTGGGGACGGTCCCCGTGCCCCTGCCCACGACCACGGCGCCGGCCAAGAAGCCGACGAGCACCAAGAGCACCAAGAGCACCAAGAGCACGTCCAACGCCCCCGTCACCAAGTCGGGATCCTCGGGGACCACCTCGCCACCGGCACCCACCACGACCCGTCCGGGACCGGATCCCACCACCACCAAGCCGCCCACGACCACCACCACCTCGAAGCCGCCCACGACCACCACCACCTCGAAGCCACCCCCCACGACCACGACCACGCGCCCCCGGCCGCCCCCCACCACCACGACCACGCGCCCCCGGCCGCCCCCGACCACGACCACGCGCCCCTCTCCGACCACCACGGCGCCACCTCCGACGACGACATCGGCCCCCACCACGACGGAGCCGCCCACCACCACGGAGCCGCCCACCACGACCATCGCCTGAGCCCGACGACACGGCGCTTCCGGGCTTCCGGGCACTGAACTAGAACCTGTTCTAGTGTGTGGGAAGCCGGGTGGGCCCGGTGGGGAGGTGGCCGCGTGGGCACGACGAAACCGGTCTACGACGTCATCGGCGCCGACTACGCCCGCCACCGAAGGCCCGATCCCCGTATCGCCGCCCAGATCGAGCGGGCGCTCGGCGCCGCCGCCACCGTTGTGAACGTGGGGGCCGGGGCGGGCTCCTACGAGCCGACAGGACCGGCGGTGGTGGCGGTGGAGCCGTCGCCGGTCATGGTGGCCCAGCGCCTTCCGCACGGTCCGCCGGTGGTCCGGGCCGTGGCCGAGCACCTCCCCTTCGCATCGGACAGCTTCGCCGCCGCCATGGCGGTGCTCACCGTCCACCACTGGGGCGACCCCGTCGGCGGCCTGGGCGAGATGGCGCGTGTGGCGCCGCGTGTGGTGGTGCTCATGTTCGACCCCGCCCCGCACTTCCGGTTCTGGCTCTTCGACGACTACGTGCCCGAGGTCCGGGGGCTGGACTCGTCCCGTACGCCGGGAGCCGAGGCGGTGGCCGAGGTCATCGGCGCCGACCGCATCGAGGTCGTCCCCGTCCCCGCCGACTGTGTCGACGGATTCATCTGGGCCTTCTGGAACCGCCCCGCCGCTTATCTCGACCCCGCCGTGCGCGCCTGCACGTCCGGCCTGGCGCAGCTGCCGTCAGACCTCGTGCACGGGCGTATGGAGCGGTTGCGGGCCGATCTGGCCGACGGCACCTGGCACGCCCGCCACGGGGGCCTCATGGAGCATGACTCGATCGACGGAGGGTTCCGCCTCGTGGTCCGCAGCTGAGGGCTCCCACGGCGCCCCCGGCGTGGCCGTGCTCGGGCCGCACCTGTGGTCCAATGGCGCCCGAACGGGGAGGACGGGCCGGTGCAGCGCGACGACAAGGACCTCGCCCACAGGGACCTCGGCGACCTGGACCTCACCGACCTCGACCTGTTCACCGCCGGTTTCCCCCACGACGCCTTCACCCGGTTGCGACGCCAGGCCCCGGTGTGGTGGCACGAGCCCACGCCCCGCACCCCGGACGGCACCGGGTTCTGGGTCCTGAGCCGCCACGCCGAGATCACCGCCGTGGCGGCCGACGCCGACACGTTCTCCTCCGAGCGGGCCCCCGATGCGGCCGGAGGCGGCACCCTCATCGAGGACCTGCCGTATGGGTTCGCGTCGGGGGTGTTGCTCAACATGATGGACGACCCCCGTCACCACCGCATCCGGCGGCTCGTGACGCCCGCCGTGTCGCCGCGCGCCCTGGCCGCATTCGAAGCCGGGCTGCGGGCCCGCACCGCCGCCATCCTCGACGACGCCGTGGCCCGGGGTCGGTGTGACTTCCTGGTGGACGTGGCCCTCGAGCTGCCGCTGCAGGCCATCGCCATGCTCATGGGCGTCCCCGAGGGCGACCGCCACGACCTCGTGGCGTGGACCAACGCCACGCTCACCTACGACGACCGGGAGCTCGGCACCCGCAGCGCCGCCTCGGAGCAGGCCGCCGCCGCCATGGCCGCCTACGGCACCGACCTGGTGCAGCGCAAGCGCACGGGGGACGACGCGGACGTTATGAGCACGGTGGCGTGCGCACTCGTGGAGAAAGACGACGGGACCGAGGCACCGCTCAGCGACCTCGAGATGCTCATGTTCTTCAACCTTCTCATGGCGGCGGGCAGCGAGACGACGCGCAACGCCATCGCCCTGGGCGTCGCCGCGCTGATCGAGAATCCCGACCAGTGGGAGGCGCTGCGCAGCGATGCGGGCCTCCTCGCCGGTGCGGTGGAGGAGGTGCTGCGGTGGTCGAGCCCCACGCTCTACAACCGCCGCACCGCCACCCGCGACGCCGACATCGGCGGTCGCACGGTCCGCGCCGGCGACAAGATCACGCTGTGGTGGGCGTCGGCCAACCGCGACGAGTCGTTGTTCGACGACCCCTTCCGATTCGACGTGCGGCGCACCCCCAACCCCCACGTGGCCTTCGGCCACCGCAGCCACTTCTGCCTGGGGGCCAACCTGGCCAGGCTCGAGATCCGGATCATGCTCGAGGAGCTGCTGGCGCGCGTGGAGCGGATCACGCTGGCAGCGCCGCTCGAGCGTTTCCGCACCAACAAGCATGCCGGGGTGAAGCACATGCACGTCGTGCTCGATCCCCGCACCCACAGGAGGGGACATGAGCACTGAGACGACCAGCGTGGTGGAGCGCTACCTCGAGCGGATGGTGGCCCATGACTGGGACGCCATGGCCGCCTGCCTGGATCGACCGTGTGGTGCACGCCGGGCGCGTGTCGGTGGTGGAGCTCACCGAGACCATCGACGCCGGCGGCACGCCGCTCGACACGCCCGAGGCGCTCGTGTTCGAGCTCGACGAGGCGGGGCACATCGCCCACATCGCCATTTACATCCAGCGCCTGGGGGAGGTGCCGCGGCTACCCGGTGGCGCCGGTGGGTGAGGGTTCCCAATCGGCGACGGCGACGGCGACCGCGGGCGGCGCAGGCACGGGGAGCGGACCGCCCGTGAGGCGCAGCCAGAAATGGATGCCGGGGCCGATGAGTCCGCCGGTGATGAGGGTGCCCACCCCCACGGCGCCGCCCAGCACGAAGCCCACCACCAGCACCGTGGCCTCCATGCCCAGCCGGATGAGCGCCAGGCGCCGGCGTCGCAGCACACGGTGGAGCCCGAGCATGACCGAGTCGTAGGCGGCCACACCGACGCGGGCCCGGATCATCATCACCCCGCCCAGGGCCATCACCCACGTGGCGACGAACACGACGGCGATGCGCAGCGGCCAGCCGTGCAGGGTGGGGACGTGGGGGAGCACGGCATTGAGGGTCACCCCTCCCAGGACGGGCTGGGCGAGGGTGCCGGGCCCCGGCCAGAAGCGCAGGCACATGGCGACGGCCACGCACATGAACCCGGTGGCGGTGACGGCGGCGCCGATGGAGATCCCCGTGGTGCGGGCGAACCCGTCCTGCAGCACGAACAGCGGTCCCAGGCCCAGGCCGGCCCGGATGGTGAGGGCGTAGCACAGGGTCGACACGGTGGTGCCGCCCAGGAAGAGCGCCACGCGACCGGCCATGCGGGCCCGGGGCGACGTGGCGCGTCCGGTGACGCGCCGGTGACGGGTCACTGCTCGGCCACCTGGACGCTCTTGCCCCCCGTCCATCGCCGCAGCACGAGATAGCGGCCCTTGAGCGCGCCATGGTCGTAGTGCCCGAAGCCCATGGTGGTGCCGTCCATGCCGCTCGAGGCGGCCAGCAGCTTGACCCGCTCGAGGCCGTCGCGCAGACCCTGCCGGGTGAGGTGGGCGGCGCGCGCCGCGGCCTCGGCCACGAGCCTGCCCATGTCGTAGGCGGCGACGCCGATCGGTCCCGCCGCGCTGCGCGGCGAGCGCTCCCGCAACACGGCGCGGCTGGCGTTGTCGTCCGACACGCTGTCGACGTACACCCACCCCTCCCAGCCCGCCCGCCAGTCCTTCCGGGCGTAGCCGAACATGAGCGCCGAGTTCGCCACCACCGCCACGTCCCACCCCTCGGCCTCGAGCCCGAGCGCAACGGCGCGAGCTGCCACGCCGAGACCCAGGTAGGCGAGGGCGTCCGGAGCCCCGGCCCGCAGGCGCCGCACCGTGGGGGTGACGTCCTCGGCCAGCGGCGACACCGCCGCCGCGCCGGTCACCTCGATCCCCGCCGCCTCGCACGCCTCACCCATGAACTCGGCGTAGCGCCGCCCCACCGGGGTGGCGTCGTGGGCGACGGCGACGCTCGTGTGGCCGCTGCGGACGAGGTGCCGCACGAGCACGGCCGGCTCCTCCTCGAGCGAGCCCACCGGGTAGTGGAACATGTAGGCACCGCGCGTGCGCTCCCCTCCGGTGTAGTTGATGCACGGCACGCCACAGGC
>JBEKVE010000140.1:0-7970 GCA_049514335.1 Acidimicrobiales bacterium | reverse complement strand
CGCCCGTCCGCCCCGACAGACGCTCGTCGATGTCGGCCGCCAGGCGGGCGTGGTCGAGGTCGCCGGCCGCCGCCACCACCAGGTTCCCGGCCCGGTAGTGGGTCTCGAAGAAGGCCCGGATGTCGTCCTGGTCGAGCGCCGCCACGCTGTCGGGCACACCGAGCACCTCGCGCCCGAGCGGGTGGTGGGGGAAGAGCGCGGCGGTGCACTGCTCGGCGGCGAAGTCCGAGGGCTCATCGGTGTGCATGAGGATCTCGTCCAGGATCACCTGGCGCTCGGCGTCTATGTCCGGGGCCCGCAGGGCGGGCTCGGTCATGATGGCGCCGAGGACGTCGAGCCCGAGCGGCAGGTGCTCCGCCAGCAGGCGGATGTAGAACGCCGTGTACTCCTTGGTGGTGAAGGCGTTCATGTCGCCGCCCACCTCGTCCACCGACTCGGCGATGGCGGCCGCGCTCCACGTGGGCGTGCCCTTGAACAACAGGTGCTCGAGGAAGTGCGACGACCCGGCGTGGGCGTCGTCCTCGTCGCGCGACCCGGTGCCCACCCACATCCCGACCGTGACCGACCGCACGTCGGCCATGGGCTCGGTCACGAGCCGGGCCCCGCAGCCGAGGACCTCGGTGCAGATCACCCCGCCGCCACCCGGTGGTGGGTACAGGCGCGCCCCGTCCTCACCGCCGGCGGGGACGTCGCCCGCGGTCACCGCCACGGTCCCCGCCGCGGTCGCGGTCACCACCACGGTCCCCGCCACCGCCGGAGGACCCCGGCCCGGGCCCGAGGTCCCCGAGCTCGCTCACGAGCTCGGCCTCGAACGCCGCCTCGAAGGACGCCACCGGCGCCCCCGATCCGCCGCTGTCGCGGGGTCCGCTGTCGCGGGGTCCGCCCTCGCGCGGTCCCCGGTCACGCCCGCCGTTTCGCGAGCCGCCGTTGCGCGACCCGGCCTCGGCCGGTGCGCCACCGCCGCCGCCCGTGGGGGCGGGGGGCTCACCCACCAAGGAGAGCGACACCTTGCCCTGAGGATCGATGTCGTCCACCTTGACCTCGAGGTCCTGGCCGAGCGAGAGCACGTCCTCGACGCGGTCGACACGCTTGCCGCCTCCCACCTTGGAGATGTGCAGCAGGCCGTCGCGTCCGGGGAGGATGTTCACGAACGCTCCGAACTTGGTGATGTTGACCACCTTGCCGGGGTAGACCGCACCCACCTCCGCCTCGGGCGGGTCGACGATGAGGAAGATGCGGCGCTTGGCTTCGGACACGGCGCCCCCGTCCTTGGCGCCGATGGTCACGATGCCGTACATCCCGTCGTCGTCGACGGCGATGTCGGTGCCCGTCTCGGCCTGCAGGGCGTTGATGACCTTCCCCTTGGGCCCGATGACCTCGCCGATGCGGTCCACCGGGATCTGGAAGGACACGATCTTGGGAGCGTTCTCCGACACCTCGTCGCGCGGCCCGGCGATGGCGCCCGCCATGACGTCGAGGATGAGCAGCCGGGCGTCACGGGCCTGGTGCAGGGCGGCGGCGAGCACGTCGGCGGGCAGCCCGTCGATCTTGGTGTCGAGCTGCAGCGCCGTCACCGCGTCACGGGTGCCGGCCACCTTGAAGTCCATGTCGCCGAAGGCGTCCTCGGCACCGAGGATGTCGGTGAGGGTGACGTAGCGGCCCCCGTCGTAGACGAGCCCCATGGCGATCCCCGCCACCGGGGCCTTGATGGGCACGCCGGCGTCCATGAGCGACAGCGACGAGCCGCACACCGATGCCATCGACGTCGACCCGTTGGATGACAGGACCTCCGACACCAGGCGCAGCGTGTAGGGGAACTCCTCCTCGGAGGGGACGACGGGAAGCAGTGCCCGCTCGGCCAGGAGGCCGTGGCCGATCTCACGCCGCTTGGGGCCGCGCATGAAGCCGGTCTCACCGGTCGAGTACGGCGGGAAGTTGTAGTGGTGCATGTAGCGCTTGTGCTCGTCGATGCCGATGGTGTCGAGGAGCTGGTTCATGCGCGGCATGCCCAGGGTGGTCACGTTCAGCACCTGGGTCTCGCCCCGCTGGAACAGGCCCGAGCCGTGCACCTGGGGCAGCACGCCCACTTCGGCCGACAGGGGGCGGATGTCGCTCGTGCCCCGGCCGTCGATGCGGATGCCCTCGTCGACGATGCGCCGGCGCACGAGCTTCTTGGTGAGGCCACGCGCCGCGGCCTTGATCTCGCGCTCGCGCTCGGGGAACTCGGGGGCGAGCTGGGCGATGACCGACGCCGTGGCCTCGTCGATGGCCGCGTTGCGCTCGGCCTTCTCGGTGATGGTGTTGGCCTTGGACAGGGTGTCGGTGCCCACCGCCGCCACCCGCTCGAAGACGTCCTCGCCGTAGTCGCTGAACAGCTCGTAGGCCATGGTGGGCTTGCGCCCCCCGATCTTGGCCACGAGCTGGCGCTGCAGCTCGATGGACTCGCGGATCCAGGTCTTGGCCGCCTGGAGCCCGTCGGCCAGCACCTCCTCGGTCACCTTGGGGGCGCCGGCTTCGTAGTACTGCCACGAGTCCTCGGTGCCGCCGGCCTCGACCATCATGATGGCGATCTCGGCGTCGGCGTCCTCCGACAGGGCCCGGCCCGCCACCACGAGCTCGAAGCACGAGGCGTCACCCTCCTGGTAGGTGGGGTTCGGCGCCCACTGCCCCTCGGTCGTCCACGCCACCCGCACGGCCCCGATGGGGCCGTCGAAGGGGATGCCCGACACCATGAGCGCGGCCGAGGCGGTGTTGATGGCCAGCACGTCGTGGGGGTTGGTGAGATCGGCGGAGAAGATCGTCCCCACCACGTGGATCTCGTTCCTGAACCCGTCGGGGAACGACGGCCGCAGGGGCCGGTCGATGAGCCGGCACGTCAGGATGGCCTGGTCGGTGGCCCGGCCCTCCCGGCGGAAGAACGACCCCGGGATCTTCCCCGCGGCGTACATGCGCTCCTCGATGTCGACGGTCAGGGGGAAGAAGTCCGCCCCCTCGCGCACGTTGCGTGCCGCGGTGGCGGTGACGAGCACGGTGGTGCCGCCGATGCGTCCCACGACGGCGCCGTCGGCCTGTCCGGCGAGCTTGCCGGTCTCGAAGGAAAGGGTGCGGTCGGTCCCGGTGATGGGTCCCGACACGGTGGTGGCCTCAGCCATTGGTGTCTCCTCGTTGGTTTCAGAGGACACCGCCAGGCCAGTTCCCAGTGGTCGACCACCTCCCGCGCCCCGACGTCTGCGGCTCCGAAGAGCGTGGCGTGACGGGTGCGAGGTGACCGGCGACTGGCAGCTGACGGCTGGCCAGATGTCCTGGTCCGTCTGTGTCGGGCGGGCGGTCCGCCCCCTGTCCGGGTGGGTCCCACCCGAGGTGGCCCCCGTACGGCGTTGGCCGGCCGGGAGCGGTTGGCCGCCTAGCGACGGATGCCGAGCCTTCCGATGATCGACCGGTAACGCTCGACGTCGTTGTCCCGCACGTAGTCGAGCAACCGGCGGCGCCGGCCGATGATCTTCATCAGCCCTCGCCGCGTGTGGTGGTCGCCCTTGTGCACCTTCAGGTGCTCGGTCAGGAGGGTGATGCGCTCGGTGAGGAGCGCGATCTGCACCTCCGGAGAACCGGTGTCGGTGTCGTGCAGGCGATGCTCGGTGATGGTCGCGGACTTGTCGGCCATGTGGGGGGAAACGACCTCGGAGATGCTCGGGGGCGATCGGGCGTCCTTGCCTGGCAAGGACGCCGCGGCCCGGATCCGGCCGGGACGGCGTCCCGGCTGGGAACTCACTCTAGCAGGGCGGTCCGGACGACGCCCTCGGGCCGGGACGGACGCCCTGGTCCAGCACGGCCCGGGCGCCGTCCACGTCCCGGTGCATCTGCTCCACGAGCGCCTCGAGCGAGTCGAAGCGCCGGTCCTCGCGCAACCGGGCCACGAACGAGACCCGGGCGGTCTCGCCGTAGAGGTCGCCGTCGAAGTCGAGCAGGAATGCCTCGAGCTCGGGAGCGCCGGTCCCGTCGTGGAAGGTGGGGCGCCGGCCGAAGGACACCGCGGCGCGGTGCACCGACCCGTCGGGCCGTTCGTACCAGCAGGCGTAGATGCCCTCGCCGGGCATGGCCATGCCTCCGGGAACGGCCACGTTGGCCGTGGGAAAGCCCAGCTCGGGACCGCCCCGCCCCTCGCCGTGGACGACCACGCCCCGGAGCTGGTGGGGGCGCCCGAGCAGATCGGCGGCGCCGGCCACGTCCCCGGCGGCGAGCAGCTCCCGGACGCGGGTGGACGACACGGCCAGGCCCGCCGGGTCGGTGTCGAGGGCGAGGCCCGTCACGTCGAAGCCGTGGCGCGTCCCCATGGCGCGCAGCAGGTCGACGGTGCCGCGCCGCCCGTGGCCGAAGTGGAAGTCCTCCCCCACCACCACCAGGCGGGCGGCGAGCGCACCGACGAGCACCTCGAGCACGAAGTCCTCGGCGCTCTCTCCGGCGCGGGCCTCGTCGAAGCGCACCACCACGGTGCGGTCCACGCCCGTCGACGACAGCAGCTCGAGCTTCTGCTCCAGGTCGGTGAGCAACGGCGGTGCCGAACTGGGCCGCACCACGGTGGCGGGGTGGCGGTCGAAGGTGACCACCACGCTGGCGAGCCCCCGCTCGTCGGCGGTGCGGCGCAGCTCCGACAGCAGGTGGCGATGCCCCAGGTGGACCCCGTCGTAGGCGCCGATGGTGACGGCCGAGCCCCCCTCGGGGGGCGTGCAGTGCTCGGGCCCCACCACCACCTCCATGGCGACGAGGTTACCCGTGGGGGCGCGCCGTCCCGGGGGTGCGGTGCGGGGTCACCCGGCGGCGGCCAGGACGCAGGCCGCCACCATCCGATCGGTGTCGGTGGCCTCGTACACCGCCAGCAGCGAGCCGGACGGGTCCACGAGCGCCCACGGTCCGTCCCCGGTGGCGCCCACCGACACCCGGTCGAGGGGCAAGCCGTGCGAGACCGAGCGCGACACCTCCTCGAGCACCTCGACCTGGGCCAGGTCGCGAAGCGCGCGTGCCGGAGCGAGAACGTGGTCCGGCGTGAGCGTCCCGAGGGTCCGGGCCTCGTCGAGCCCGAACGAGCCACAACGCGTGCGGCGCAGGTTGCGCAGGTGGGCGCCGCCACCGAGCATGATCCCCAGGTCGGCGGCGAGGACGCGCACGTAGGTACCCGACGAGCACACCACCGCCAGCCGGAACACGCCCGGCTCGGCACCGGGCGCGGCGGTGACGTCGAAGCGCTCCACCGTCACCGGGCGCGCGGCCCGCTCCACCTCGATGCCCTGGCGTGCCAGCTCGTGCAGGCGCCGGCCGTCCACCTTGCGGGCCGACACCATGGGGGGAACCTGCTCGATCACCCCGGTGAGCGACGCCGCGGCCTGCCGCACCTCGTCGAGGGTGACGGCGCCCATGTCCCACGTGCCCGTGGTCTCCCCGGCGGCGTCGAGGGTGCTCGTGGCCCGGCCCAGCACCACCTCGCCCTCGTAGGCCTTGGGCAGCGCGGTGAGGAAGCGCAGCATGCGGGTGAAGCGGCCCAGCCCGACGAGCAGGACCCCGGTGGCATCGGGGTCGAGGGTCCCGGCGTGCCCGATGCGGCGCTGGCCGAACAGCCGCCGGCAGCGCGCCACCACGTCGTGCGAGGTCCATCCGGCGTCTTTGTCCACCACCACCAGGCCCGTCAGCCCGGTGCCGGCGGCGCCGTCACCCGGGCTCGTCATCGTGGATCCGCCGCAGGATCTCCTCTACCCGGGTGCCGTGCACGACGGCGGGATCGACGGCGAAGGCGAGCTGAGGGGTGCGCTTCATGCGGACCTGGCGCCCGATGGCCCGTTGCAGCTGCGCCCGCTCGGCCGAGAGCGCCTCGGCCGCCTCCTCGGGCAGCGAGCTCAGGTAGACCGTGGCGCGCGACAGGTCCGGGCTCGTGTCGATGGCGGTCACGGTCATGAGCCGGAGCCGGTCGTCGGTGTCGGCCAGTCGCTCGATGGCCTCCGCCACCACCTCGCGCAGGACCTCGTTCACGCGGGCGATGCGGGGATAGCTCGCCGGGAGCCTGCTGTCGCGCCGGCGTCCGGGCACTGTGAACCTCCTCGTCGCACCGGCACGGCCGGGCCCCGACGCGCCCGTCAGGTTCGGGGGATCTCGCGCTCCTCGAAGGTCTCGATGATGTCGCCGCCGTGGAGGTCCTGGAAGTCAGAGAGCCCGATGCCGCACTCGAAGCCCGCCTGCACCTCGCGCACGTCGTCCTTGAAGCGACGCAGCGAGGTGATGCTGCCCTTCCAGATGATGACACCCTCGCGCAGGAAGCGGACCTTGGAGCCCCTGGTGATGACGCCGTCGCGGACGAAGCATCCGGCCACCGCGCCGACGCGCGGCACGCGGAACACCTCGCGCACCTCGGCCTCGCCCGTGACGATCTCCTCGAACTCCGGCGTCAGCATGCCCACCATGGCTGCCTCGATGTCCTCGAGGAGCTTGTAGATGATCTCGTAGGTGCGGATCCCCACGCCGCGCTCGCTGGCCATCTCGCGCGCCCGGCGGTCGGGGCGGACGTTGAACCCGATGATGGTGGCGTTGGAGGCCACCGCCAGCTGCACGTCGTACTCGGTGATCCCACCCACGCCGCGGTGCACGAAGCTCAGCTTCACCTCGGGCCGCTCGAGCTTGCGCAGGCTGTCGGTGATGGCCTCGAGCGTCCCCTGGACGTCGGCCTTCAGGATGAGGTTGAGCGTGGCCGCCTCGCCCCGCTGGATCTGCTCGAAGAGGTCCTCGAGCTTGGCGCCGGGAGCGGTGGGAGACGGTGCGTGGCCTGCCACCCGGTAGCGGCGCTCCCGGGCCTCGCCGATGGTGCGGGCCGTCGTCTGGTCGGTGGTGACGCGGAACTCGTCACCGGCGGCGGGCGGCTCGGAGAAGCCGAGGACCTGCACCGGTGTCGAGGGGGGTGCCTCTTTCACCTGCTCGCCGTGATCGTCGATGAGCGCCTTCACCTTGCCCCAGGCGGCACCGGCGACGATGGGGTCTCCCACCCGCAGCGTGCCGCTCTGGACCAGGACGGTGGCGACCGGTCCCCGGCCGGACTCGAGGTTGGCCTCGAGGACCGCGCCGCGCGCCCGCGCCTCGGGGCTCGCCTGCAGCTCGGCCACCTCGGCCACGATGACGAGCTGCTCGAGGAGATCGTCGATGCCGAGGCCCTGCAGGGCAGACACCTCGACCACGATGGTGTCGCCCCCCCACGCCTCGGGCACGAGCCCGTGCTCGGAGAGCTGCTGCAGCACCCGGTT
Organism: Acidimicrobiales bacterium; assembly: GCA_049514335.1. GTDB lineage: Bacteria > Actinomycetota > Acidimicrobiia > Acidimicrobiales > UBA8190 > JBEKVE01. Next base: position 693 of record JBEKVE010000140.1, on the reverse strand, counting down.
CACATCGGCGTCGCCACGGTCGATCTTGTTGACGGCCACCACGATGGTGACGCCAGCGGCGCGGGCGTGGTCGATGGCCTCGATGGTCTGGGGCATCACGCCGTCGTCGGCTGCCACCACGAGCACCACGACATCGGTGACCTCGGCCCCGCGCGCCCGCATGGCGGTGAAGGCCTGGTGGCCCGGGGTGTCGATGAACGTGATGAGGTGGCCGCCGGCGTCGGCCTGGTAGGCGCCGATGTGCTGGGTGATGCCACCGGCCTCACCCGACACCACGTTGGCGTGGCGGATGCGGTCGAGCAGGAGGGTCTTGCCGTGGTCCACGTGGCCCATGACGGTGACGACCGGGGGCCGGGGCCGCAGGTCCTCCTCGCGCTCTTCCTCTTCCTCTTCGAAGTACTTGGCCTGGAGCTCGGCCTCCTGCTCCTCGCCGGGGTCGACCAGACGGATCCGGGCGCCGAGCTCGGCCGCGAACAGCTCGATCATGTCGTCGCTCAGGGACTGGGTGGCGGTCACCACTTCGCCCTGCAGGAACAGGAAGCGGATCACGTCGCCGGCCGAGCGGTTGAGCTTGGGCCCGAGCTCGCGCGGCGTGGAGCCGCGCTCCACGATCACCTCGACATCGGGCACGGGCGCGTTCGACGGCATGTAGGTGGTCAGCTGCGTCGGCTCGAGCTCCTCGAGGTTGCGACG
>JBEKVE010000139.1:0-8074 GCA_049514335.1 Acidimicrobiales bacterium | reverse complement strand
CGGCCGCGCCCATGCCGACCATGGGCTTCTGCAGCGGCGTGCCCCCCATGGAGCCGAAGAACCCGCCATCGACACCACCGAAGGCGAAGATGCCGCCGTCGGAGGCCACCAGCCAGTAGCCGTGGCCGTCGGGGGTGGCGATCATGCCCACGATGGGCTTGTTGAGCTTCATGTCCCCCGTCGACCCCTCGAAGGCGGCGTCACCGAAGGCGAAGATGCCGCCGTCGGCGGCCACCAGCCAGTAGCCACCGCCGTCGGGCGTGGTGGCCATGGCCACGATGGGCTTGTTGAGGGTGATCGCACCCGTCGAACCGAAGAAGGCGGCGTCACCGAATGAGAAGATGCCGCCGTCGGCGGCCACCAGCCAGTAGCCACCGCCGTCGGGCGTCGACGCCATGCCCACGATGGGCTGGTTGAGGTGCACGTTGCCCGTCGAGCCGTAGAAGCCGGCGTCGCCGAAGGCGAAGATGCCGCCGTCGGAGGCGACGAGCCAGTAGCCGCGCCCGTCGGGGGTGGGGGCCATGCCCACGATGGGCTGGTTGAGCTTGATGGCCCCCGTCGACCCCCAGAACGACGCGTCGCCGAAGGCGAAGATGCCGCCGTCGGAGGCGACGAGCCAGTACCCCTTCGACGACGGCGTCGACGCCATGCCCACGATCGGCTTGTTGAGGTGCGTGCCTCCCATGGAGCCGTAGAAGCCCATCTGGCCGAAGGCGAAGATGCCGCCGTCGGAGGCGACGGTCCAGTAGCCCTTGGGCCCGGTGTAGGTGAAGGGCATCGAGCCGTCGTACCCGAGGACGTCGTTGGCGCTCTTCACGAGCACCTCGGCCGTCGCCCACCCGCCGGTGGGAGACGGGGGGGTGAGCACCGTGACCGAGCCCGAGCCCACCGACTCGATGGTGGCGGGGTTGGCGTTGCCCACGTCCACCTGCGTCACCCCCGACAGGCCCACGCCCGACAGGGTGAGGACGGTGCCCCCGGTGGCGGGGCCCTGTGTCACCGACATGCCCGTCACCTCGGGGCACACGCCCGTCGGCGGGGCGCGCAACGCGCTCACCACCGTGGGGGCCACTGGCGTCCCCAGGCCGCTCGCCAAGTCGTAGCCGGGCGTGGCCGGGTAGTACGGGCCGACGGGGCTGTGCGGGGGGTCGCTCGGCACGGAGCCGGCCGGTTGGTCGGTGCCCGTCGTGACGTCGTTGAAGGCGTCGTCGCTCTGGCACTGGGCCTGGTAGAGCGCGGGGTTCATGAATCCCACGCGCGAGGGCGAGGGGGTCGTGTCGTCGGCCAGCGCGGCCAGCGCCGCCCACAGCGGCGACGCCATGCTGGTGCCGCCGATCTTGGCCCAGCCGGCGAAGCACGAGCAGTAGACGGCGAACCCGGTGGCGGGGTCGCCGTCGGAGGAGACGTCGGGCACCTCCCGGCACGACGACGTGCCGGCGGCGGAGCTGTCGGGGCACGGCGACGTGCCCGTGAACGAATCACGCGCCTTGGTGTACGGGTTCTGCACGCCCGGGCCGAGCTGCCACGACGGCAGCGTCCAGGTGCTCGACAGCCCCCCGCCGCTCGTCCCCTCGAACAGGCCCGCGTTCCACACCGACTCGGTGGGCGCGGGCCCGAGGGCGCTCAGGGTGGTGGCCCCCACGCCCGTCACCCCGGGCTGGCTGGCGGGGTCGTCCACCTCGAGGCGCGTGTCGGTCGAGGAGGGGAAGAAGTAACAGTCCTCCGAGCCCTCGTCGCCGGCGGCGGCGGTGATCGTCTGGCCCTGCCCCACCGCCTGGGCGAACAGCGCCGCCTCGGCCTGTGCCACCACGGGCGAGGTCTGCGCCTCGCACTGGCCCCAGCTGGTGGAGATGACCGACACCGCGTCCTGGTTCACCATCGCCGCGTAGGTGTCGAGCGGGCCCGTCCCGCCGTTCGGCCCGTCGTAGACGTCCACGGTGGCGTCGGGCGCCATGGCCGCCACCATCTCGATGTCGAGCGCCGCCTCGCCCTGGCCCGGCGAGTCGTTCACCGACGCCAGGGACTGGTCGACGGGCTTGGCGGTGACCACGGTGCTGATGGAGTAGCAGGCCTCGAAGGCGTTGATGTCGCTCACCAGGTAGGGCTCGAGCTCGTACACGCCCACGGTGACACCCGCACCCTCGGTCCCGGGGTAGAGGCTGTCGAAGGAGTACGCCTGGGCCAGCTCGTCGGCGGTGAGGGCCCCGGCGCTGGCGCGCCCCGAATTGATGGTGTTCTGGCACCCTGCCGACGGCGTGGGGCCGGTGGCGTGCGGCGTGGCGCCGGCGGCGTGCGGTGTGGCGCCCGTGGCGCGGTCGGCCGGCGGCGCCGGCGCGGCGGCGGGACGCGCCATCTCGGGCACGGGGCGGGCCACGTCGTCGAGACCCACCACCCCGTCCACGGCGGGTGCCAGGGCGCTCGGGACGAGGGGGCCCGCACTGGGGGCGTGCACCACGCGACCCGAGGGCAGGCGGTACTGCTCGAGGCCCACCCCGAAGGCCTGGCCCAGCTGCGCGGCGTCGCCCGACACCGGAACGAGCAGGCCGTCCGAGGCGGTGGGCCCGACCCGCAGGCCCCGGCCCGACAGCCACTGGCGGACCGAGGCCACGGTGGCGTCGGTGGGCCCGAATTGCCGGGCGAAGGCGCCCGGTGCGAGGTAATGGCGGAAGTCGGGTGACCCCGGCGTCGACACGGCGGTGTCGAAGGCGCTGAGCGCGGCGGGACTGCGCGGCGCCAGCACCACGTCGGCGCTGAGCGCGGTGGTGCCCGCCAGTGCGCCGAGCCGGCGCGTCCCGCCGGGCAGGGCGGGCACGCTGCCGGCGTTTCGCACCCAGCCCGATGCCAGCGCCGGCGTGGCCCCCGATGCCACCGTGACGCCCAGCACCGTGGCCGGGGTGGCCAGGCAGGTGAGCGCCACCACGGTCGTGACCATCCGGTGCGCGCCGCGGCGCGCCCGTCGCCGGTGTCGGGACCTGGTGGCGGTCACGGCTCAGTCAGCTCCGTCCTGTTGGGTCCGGTCTCAGGGGCGCGCCCCTGGCCTCGGCGCTGCAACCGCTCGCCCACCGACGCCTCGGCACCGTGGTCGCTGGGCTCGTAGTACACGTGGCCGGCGATCTCCGCAGGACGGTAGTCCTGTTCCACCCACCCCCGGGGGTCGTCATGGGGGTAGCGGTATCCCTCGCCGTGGCCGAGGCCCTTGGCCGACCAGTAGTGGGCGTCGCGCAGGTGGGCGGGCACGTCGGTGCGCGGCCCCTCCCGGGCGTCGGCGCGGGCGCGCCCCAGGGCTGTGGTGACCCGGTTCGACTTGGGCGCGCAGGCCAGGTACACCACCGCCTGGGCCAGGTTGAGCTGCGCCTCGGGGAGCCCGACGAACTCCACGGCGCGGGCTGCCGCGTCCGCCACCACCAGGGCCAGGGGGTCGGCCAGGCCGACGTCTTCGCTGGCCAGGATGACGAGGCGCCGTGCGATGAAGCGGGCGTCCTCACCCCCGTCGAGCATCCGCACCAGCCAGTACAACCCGGCGTCGGGGTCCGAGCCCCGGATGGACTTGATGAGGGCGCTCACCTGGTCGTAGTGGGCGTCGGCCCCCTGGTGCAGCATCCGTCCGGCCCGGGCCCGCTGCACCACGGCGGTGGTGATCGCACCTGCGCCCGCCAGGGCCACGGCCACCTCGAGCGTGCCGAGCGCCGACCGGGCGTCGCCATCGGCCAACGAGACCAGGGCCTCGAGGGCATCGGGCTCGGCAACCGCCCCCTCGGCCTCGAGGCCGCGCCCGAGCACCACGGCGATGTCGTCGTCGGACAGAGGCTCGAGCCGCCACAGCGTGGCCCGGCTGAGCAGCGGCGAGTTGACGGCGAAGAAGGGATTCTCCGTGGTGGCACCGATGAGGACCACGAGGCCCTCTTCCACCGCGGGCAGAAGGGCGTCTTGCTGGGCCTTGTTGAAACGGTGCACCTCGTCGACGAAGAGGATGGTGCCCTGGCCCTGCTCCCCGAGGCGCCGCCGGGCCTCCTCGAGCGCCACGCGCACGTCGGCCACACCGGCGCTCACCGCCGACAGGGGGACGAAGGCCTTGGCCGTGGTGGCCGCCACCACCTGGGCGAGCGTCGTCTTCCCCGTCCCCGCCGGACCCCACAAGATGGCCGAGGTGAGCCGGTCGGCCTCGATGAGGACGCGCAGGGGCGCGTCGGGGGCGACCAGGTGGCGCTGGCCCACGATGTCGTCCAGGGTGCGGGGGCGCAGGCGCGCCGCCAGCGGGGCCCGGGAGTGCAGGCGCTCGGTGGCGGCCTGGGCGAACAGGTCGGGCGCCGCGCCTGCGGACCGGCGCGGCGGTGGGGCGGCCACGGCTGTCGACCGGTCCCGCGCCTGGCGTCGGCGCTCAGCCGCGCCGGGTCGGCGCGGGCGGAAGGGTCAGCCCGAGCTCGCGCAGCGCGGCCGGGGCGAGCGCCTTGGGGGCGCCGGTCATGGGGTCGGCCCCCGACTGGGTCTTCGGGTAGGCGATCACCTCGCGGATGTTCTCCTCGCCGGCCAGAAGGGCACAGAAGCGGTCGACGCCCACGGCGAAGCCGCCGTGCGGGGGGGCGCCGTAGCGGAAGGCACCGAGCAGGAACCCGAAGCGCGACTCGGCCTCTTCGGGGGGGATCCTGAGGGCGTCGAAGACCCGGCGCTGGATGTCCTCACGGTGGATACGGATCGAGCCCGACCCGAGCTCCCAGCCGTTCAGGACGAGGTCGTAGGCCTGGGAGCGCACGGCCAGGGGGTCGGTGTCGAGAAGGTCGAGGTCGTCGGGGTTGGGCATGGTGAAGGGGTGGTGGGCGGCCTGGGGGTTGCCCTCGGCGTCGAGGCCGTCGAAGAGGGGGAACTCCGTGACCCACACGAACCGGCGCTCGCCCTCGGCCACCGGCGGCCGGCCGAGGCCCAGGCGCACCTGGCCCAGCACGTCGCACGCCGTACGCCACTCGTCCGCCACCACCAGCACGAGATCACCGCCGCCCGCCCCGGTGCGGGCCACGAGGCCGGCGCGCTCCGCGTCGGAGAGCACCTTGTCGAGCGGGGACGACAGCGACAACTGCTCCCCCTCGGCCACCACGCGGAACCACGCCAGGCCCTTGGCCCCGAGCTCCTTGGCCTGTTCCACCAGGGCGTCGAGGCGGTTGCGCCCGAGGGCGGCTCCGTCGGGGACGCACAACGCCTTCACGCAGGGGGCGGCAAAGGCCCGCACCTGGGTGCCGGTGAACACCTCGCTCAGGTCGACGAGCTCCATGGCGAAGCGCAGGTCGGGCTTGTCCACGCCGTAGCGGTCCATGGCGTCGCGCCACGTCATGTGCCCGATGGCCCCGGGGCGCTCACCGGTGGCCGCCTCGGTGGCGTCCACCACCGCTTCGGTCACCGCTTGGCGCACATCGTGCTCGGTCACGAACGAGGCCTCGATGTCGAGCTGGCTGAACTCGAACTGGCGGTCGGCCCGCAGGTCCTCGTCGCGCAGGCACCGCGCCACCTGGAAGTAGCGGTCCATGCCCCCCACCATGAGCAGCTGCTTGGCGATCTGGGGGCTCTGGGGCAGGACGTAGAACATGCCCCGGTTGAGGCGGCTGGGCACGGCGAACTCGCGTGCGCCCTCCGGCGTCGGGGTCCACAGAAGCGGGGTCTCGACCTCGCAGAAGCCCTGGCGCACCATGGCGGCCCGCATGGCACCGAGGACGCGGGCCCGCAGCCGCAGGTTGCGCTGCATGCGGGGCCGGCGCAGGTCGACGAAGCGGTAGCGCAGGCGCACCGCCTCCTCGGTCTCGGCCCGGTCGTCGACGGGGAAGGGCGGTGCCTCGGCGCTGGCCAGCACCGTCACCGTGCACTCGCCCAGCTCCACCTGGCCCGTGGGGAGCTCGGCGTTGATCGTTCCCTCGGGCCGGCTGCGGACGGTGCCCACCACCTGCAGGACCCACTCGCTTCTCACGTCGACGCCGCCGTCGACGACGCACTGCACGATGCCGGTGTGGTCGCGCAGGTCCACGAAGGCGAGGTGCTCCCCGTGCTCGCGTCGCCGTGCCACCCAGCCGCACAGGGTCACCCGCTCGCCGACGTGCTCGGGGCGAAGCTCCCCGCACACATGGGTCCGCATCCCCGTCGCCGTCACCCGTCGTCCCCGATCGTCGTCGTCTGCGCCGCCACCCATCGGCACACCTCGGCCCGCGGCACCGACGTCTGGGCACCGTCGTGGCGCAAGGGGCGCACCGTCACCACCTCGCCGGCGAGCTCCTCGGCCCCGACGATGAGCGCCAACCGGGCGCCGGAGCGGTCGGCCGCCTTCAGCTGGGCCTTGAGCGAGCGCCCATCGTAGGCGCGCTCCGCCGCCAGCCCCGCCCCGCGCAGCTCGGCCACCAGGTCGCGCGCCGCCGCGCCCCCGGTGAGGTCCACGACGAAGGCGTCGGGTGGGGGTGGGGTCACGGCGAAGACGTCCTCGGCGTCACAGGCGAGCAGGAGACGCTCGATGCCGATGCCGAAGCCGATCCCGGGCGTGGGCGGGCCCCCCAGGGCCTCGACCAGGCCGTCGTAGCGCCCTCCACCGCCCACGGCGTTCTGCGCCGAGGTGAGCGACAGGGCGGCGAACTCGAAGGTGGTGCGGGTGTAGTAGTCGAGTCCCCGCACGAGACGCGGCTCGAGGCGATGGGCGATGCCGAGCGCGTCCAGGCCCTGGCGCACGCGCGCCAGATGGGCGGCACACTCCTCGTCCAAGTAGTCGACGATGCGGGGGGCGCCCTCGGTGACGGCCCGGCACTCGGGACGCTTGCAGTCGAGGACGCGCAGGGGGTTCACGGCGAAGCGCTCCCGGTGCTCGTCGCACAGCGCGTCGCTGTGTGCCTCCAGGTAGCCACGCAGCGCGTCGACGAACACGCCCCGGCACGCCCCGCACCCCATGGAGTTGACGGCCAGGTCGACGCGCCGCAGGCCCAGCCAGGCATACAGCCCGGCGGCCAGGGCGATCACCTCCACGTCCACGTCGGGGTCGTCGGTGCCGAGCACCTCCACCCCCAGCTGGTGGTGCTGCTTGTACCGGCCGGCCTGGGGCCGCTCGTAGCGGAAGGCGGGCGTGACGTACCACGCCTTCCACGGCACCGGCGGCCGGTGCTGGACGAAGGCGCGCACCACCGACGCCGTCCCCTCGGGGCGCAGCGCCACCTCGCGCCCGCCGCGGTCGGCGAACTCGTACATCTCCTTGCGCACGACGTCGCTCTCGTCGCCGATGCCCCGGCGGAAGAGGGCGGCGTCCTCGAACATGGGGCTCACGATCAACCCGAAGCCGGCCAGCCGGGCGTGGTGGGCGAACGCCGCCACCAGCTGCTCCCAGCGCGACGACGCCGGCCACAGCACGTCATGGGTGCCCGCCGGGGCGCGCAGCGCCCCCTGTGCCTGCTCGTCGCCCACCGGGGGGTCAGCCCTTCCGGCCGGGCAGCGTGCGGAAGGCGTCGAACACGCCGTCCAGGTGCTTGAGCGAGCTGATGAGCGACTCCAGGTGGCCGGGGTCGGCCAGCTCCACGTCGAAGTGCATGCGGCTCACGCGGTCGGGGGCGGTCTGCGACGACGACGACACGATGTTCAGGTGGTGCTCCGACACCACCCGGGTGACGTCGGACAGAAGGCGCGAGCGGTCGAAGGCGAGCACCTCGATGGAGGCCACGAACACCGTGGTGCCCTCGCGGTCCCACTCCACCTCGATCAGCCGCTCCTGGCCGCCGGCGGCGAGCGCCGTGGCGTTGGCGCAGTCGGCGCGGTGCACGCTCACGCCCCTGCCCCGGGTGACGAAGCCCACGATCTGGTCGCCGGGCACCGGCGTGCAGCAGCGCGACAGCCGGACCATGACGTCGTCGAGGCCCTCCACGTACACGCCGACGGGCGACCCGCGCCGGGGCCGCGTGCGCAGGCCCGGCGCCACGGTGGTGGGGAGCTGCTCCTCGCCCCCGCCGCCGCGCAGGTCGCGCGTGAGGCGCTGCGCCACCGAGCGCGGCGACACGTGCCCGTCGCCGATGGCGGCGTGCAGGGCGTCGAGGTCGAGGTAGTTCATGTCGGCGGCCAGGCGCTC
>JBEKVE010000138.1:0-8115 GCA_049514335.1 Acidimicrobiales bacterium | reverse complement strand
CGCCCTGCGCTCGGTACGGGACGGCGCCCCGAAACCCGCGACATCGGGCGCGCCGTGACACTGTCGCGCCACGTGGAGCTGGCCCTCGTCAGCGTCCTCGCCACCGTGGGCATTCTGCGGGCGGTGAGGCGTGCTGCACCACAGCCAGGCGCCAGCCGGCGCAGCGCGGCCGGGCCCGACGCGGGCCGGGCCGACGCGGGACGGTGCCGGTGACCGGCGTCCCCCGCCCCGGTGCGCACGGCGGGGACGCGCTGGCGGTGGCGCTGGCCCTGGGCCTCGAGCCCGAGGGCGTGCTCGACCTGTCCCAGTCGCTCAACCCCTTGGCCCCCGACCCGGTGCCCGTGCTGCGCAGGCATCTCGAATCGGCGCGGCGCTATCCCGATCCGGCCGTGGCCAGCGCCGCCCTGGCCCGCGCCATGGGCGTCGAGGAGGAACGGCTCCTGCTCACCAACGGGGGCGCCGAGGCCATCTCGCTCGTGGCCGACGTGCTCGGGGGCGGCCACGTCCGCGAGCCCGAGTTCTCGCTCCACCCCCGCCGCGGTGCGCCGCGCTGGCGCTCGAACCCCCACAACCCGAGCGGCCTCGTGGCCTCGCCCGAGGAACGGGCCGATGTGTGGGACGAGGCCTTCTACCCCGTGGCGGCCGGTCGGTGGACGCGTGGCGACCATGGAGCGGTCGTGGTGGGCTCGCTCACCAAGCTCCTCGCCTGTCCCGGTCTGCGCGTCGGCTACGTGCTGTCGCCACCCGGGGACATCTCGATCGTCGCCGCCTGCCGGGGTCGGCAACCGGCGTGGTCTGTCAACGGGCTGGCGTGCGCGGCGCTGCCCGAGCTCCTGGCGCCGGTCGACCTGGCCGGCTGGTCGTCCGGGGTCACGGCGCTGCGCGCCGAGCTCGTGGAGGTGCTGCGCGGGCACGGGTTGTCACCCCGCCCGTCCGACGCCAGCTGGGTGCTGGTCGACGCACCGGGGCTACGCGACCGCCTGGCACCGCTCGGCGTGGTGGTCCGGGACTGCGCCAGCTTCGGGTTGCCCGGAGTGGTCCGCATCGCCGTGCCTTCGCATCGTGGGCTCGAACACCTGGACGCCGCGCTGGCCCGTATGGCGGGCGGCATCGCCAGACACAGAGACGGTCGCACTGACGACCGGGAAGGGGACGACATGGACAGCGCAGCAACCGACACCGGGAGCTTCGAGACGGCCCGCGGCGCCATCCGGCCCGTGGACGGCTCCGCCGCGTCGGCGGCGGCGGAGCACCATGACCGGTTGACCAAACCGCGTGGCTCGCTGGGCCGCCTCGAGGAGCTCGGGGTGCAGCTCAGCGCCATCGCCGGGACGTGTCCGCCCCCCGTGCCCGAACCCGTGGCGGTGGTGGTGTTCGCCGGGGACCACGGCGTTGTGGCCGAGGGTGTGACCCCCTGGCCCCAGGAGGTCACGGCGCAGATGGTGGCCAACTTCTGTGCCGGCGGCGCCGCCATCAACGTGCTCGCCCGTCATGTCGGCGCCGAGGTCGTCGTCGTCGACGTGGGGGTCGCCACCCCGGTGCCCGGCGACGACGGCTCCGAGACGCTGCTGCGGCGCAACGTTCGCCGCGGCACGCGCAACCTGGCCCGTGAGCCGGCCATGACGCCGCAGGAGGCCATGGCTGCCCTCGACGTCGGGGCGGCGGTGGCGGCCGCCGTCGTGGGGCGCGGGGCGCGGCTGCTCGTGACCGGGGACATGGGCATCGGCAACACGACCGCCTCGGCCGCGCTCATCGCCGCGCTCACCGGCCGCAGCGCGACGCAGGTGACCGGGCGCGGCACCGGGGTGGACGACACCACCTTGGCGCGCAAGGTGTCGGTGGTGGAGCAAGCCCTCGCACGGGTGCCGGCCGGGGCCGGCCCGCTGGTCGTGTTGGCGGAGCTGGGCGGCCTCGAGATCGCCGCCCTGTGCGGGTTCATCGTGGGTGGCGCCGCCGCCGGGGTCCCGGTGGTGGTGGACGGCGTCATCGCCGCGGCCGCCGCCCTGGTGGCGAGGGCGTTCGCCCCCGACGTACCGGGCTACCTGGTGGCCGGCCACCGCTCGAGCGAGCCGGGCGCGTCCGTGGCCCTCGACGTGCTCGGGCTCGAGCCCGTGCTCGACCTGGGCATGCGGCTCGGTGAAGGGAGTGGGGCGGCTCTGGCGGTGTCGGTGGTGCAGGCGGCGGCCAAGGTTCTCGGCGAGATGGCCACCTTCGATTCCGCCGGGGTCACCGACAAGGGGGATCCCCGCCCCTGACCCTCAGCGCCCGCCGGCGCGCTCGACGGCCAGCGACACCGCCTCGATGAGCCGTTGGGGCGGGACCGGCTTGCGCAGGTGCATGAGCACCGTCGGCGCTTTGTGGGTGGCGGCCAGCTCGGGCTCGTAGGCGGAGAGGATGACGACGGGGGGCGGTCGGGACACGGCGGCGAGGAGGGACATACCGTCGAGACCTGGCATGCACAGGTCGAGCACCACCGCGTCGAAGCGCATGGTGCGCAGCAGGCGCAGGGCGTCGTGGCCGTCGCCGGACTCGATGACGGTGTAGCCCACGAAGCGAAGCACCTCGGCCACAGAGATCCGGACCGCCTCGGTGTCGTCGACCACGAGAACGGTGGCGGCGTTGCGGCGACCGTTGGCCTCCCGGGTGGCGGCACGCAGCCGCGCCCAGGCAGGAGGTTCCCAGTCGTCGCGCTCGATCCCGGTGAGCACTCCTCCCCGTAGCATCCACCAGTGGGAACGGTGCACGGTGCGCCGTCGTGCGCCCGGGGTGGCCGACAGGGGGAAAATCGGTCGCAGGCTGCGGTGACGGGGAGCGCCGGCTCAGAAGTTCTCCTCCTTGGTGCCGCTCACCGTCCCCGGGAGCCCGAGCGCCGGATCAGGGGTGAGCACGGCGGTGCTCGTCGCCGCCTGCACGGGCTGAGTGGTGGTGTCCTGGCCCAGGGTGATCGTCAACGTCCGCACGCCGTCCCACTGGATGCTGCTGCACCCGGTCAGGTTGAGCAGGCCGTTGCACAACAGCGTCGCTCCGCCGAAGGAGGTGCTGCCTGTGAAGTAGCCCCGCTGTCCGAGGTCGATCGATCCCAGGTGGAAGCCTCCACTGCAGTCGGCGGTGTCCGTCACGGTGACCGTGTCGTCCCCGGACGAGGGCTGGTCGGCGCTCACGACAACGTTGGGTCCGAGCAGCTCCGGGTGTGACGCTGTGCTCCAGCCGGCGCACAACGCGCCGGGGGCCGGAACGGGAAAGAACGACACCACGATCTGGTCGCCCTGCTCGGCCCGACCGGCCTGTGTCCCGCCGTTTCTGATGGTGAGGGTGGCGGCCAGAGGAGTCACGGCGGCCGACGCGGGGGAGGCGGGGCCAGAGCCCACGGCGTTGGTGGCGACCACCACGAAGGTGTAGGCCGAGCCGTCGGTGAGGCCGGTGACGACCTGGGTCGTGGCCGAGGAGGCGAAGGTGTGCGACGCCTGGGCCACGCCCCCGACCATGGCCGTCACGGTGTAGGAGGTGATGGCGCTCCCTCCGTTTGACGGAGCGGACCAGGTAACGGTGGCCTGCCCGCTGCCCGCCGTCGCCACCACGGCGCTCGGGGCCGACGGAGCGTGCGCCGAGGAGCCGCCCCCCGATCCCGAAGAGCCGCTGCTGCCCGAACCCGACCCGCCTCCGGTCCCGCTCGTGCCCGTCCCCGACGACCCTCCGGAGCCGGTGTTCCCCGTGCCTGCGCTCTCTGTACCAGCGGTGCCGGTGTCACCCGTCGTCCCGACGCCGGTCCCTGCTCCACTGGGCGCTCCCGAGGTCCCCGAGGAAGAGGAACCGCCGGTGCCGCCGTCACCCGACGAGACCGTCCCGTGGCGCCCGCCCTTCCCCGAGTCGCCAGCCTGGCCGTTCGTGGTGGCGTTGCCCTGGCCGTGGTGGAGGGTGCTGCCCGTGGCGGTCGTCGGTCCACCGGGCACCGAGCCCAGGCGAGATTCCGACAGCGCCACGCTGCCGGAGGTCGGGGTCGCCGGTCCGGAGCGGTGCACCACTCCCACGGTGACGGCCCCCGCCACCGTCACGGCCGCCGCGCCCACCCGGGCCAACGACGCCATGACCTGGCCCAGCCCGGGGACCCCGCTCACGAAGGGGAGCGAGCCGACCCATGCGATCGGACCGGCCACGGCGCGCATCTTTCCCACTGACACGTCCAGGAAGGCGCGCACCACCCGAGGGTCGAAATGCGCACCGGCGCACGCGGCGAGCTCGGCCCGGGCCGCCTCGGGACTCATGGGTCGCTTGTAGGACCGGGTGGCGGTCATGGTGTCGTAGCAGTCGGCGACAGCCACGATCCGGCCCCCGAGCGAGATCTCCTCCCCCCGCAGCTGATGGGGATACCCCGTGCCGTCGAACTTCTCGTGGTGCTCGGCGATCGTGTCCGCCCACGGACCCAGCCACGGAGTCAACGCCGCGGTGAGCTTGGCCCCCTCGAGCGGGTGGTTCCGCATGACCTCCCATTCGGCGTCGTCGAGCGCGCCCGGCTTGTTGAGGATGTCGGGATGCACGGCCAGCTTGCCGATGTCATGGAGGAGCGCCGACCACCGCAGGCGGTCGCGGTCGGCGGTGGGGAGGTCGAGCTCGTCGGCGATCAGATCGGTGAAGGCGCGCACCCGCTCGGCGTGCCCCCGGGTGCGTCGGTCGTGGGCGTTGAGCGCGCCCGCCAGGGAGAGGATCCCCGCCGCGGCCCGCACGGGCTCGCCCTCGATCCCCATGGTCCGGGCCTGCTCCACTCTGCGGGCCAGGTCGCGCGTGCTGGCGGCGCGTCTCGCCACCGCCAGACGCTTGGGGGCGCGGTCGGGGAAGACCATCGTCATCTTCAACAGGACAGCCAGGGGGAGGGCGCGGCGGGCGAGACGCCCGGTCACCATCAGCACCGCCGTCGGGACGGCGAGGACCGCCGTCCACCAACCGAGCGTTGCTCCGACGCCATGAGGACGGGGCAGGAGGTGGGCGGTGGCGGTGGCCGACGCGATGGCCAGACAGACCGGCACCACGAACGCGGTGACGCTCACCGCCGCGGCGAGCGCGGGCCGGCTCCGCCAGCGATCGGCGGGCGCCTCCCCGAACCCCTTGTTGGTTCTCACGGTCGGGCCTTCAACCTCGTGTCCGGGTCGCCGTCACCACCGCCTACGAGGCCCGTCGATGGACAGCGCAGGGCCACGAGCCACGGCGGGGGCTCGGTGGACTATCGGCGTCTCGGCACGTCGGATTGAATCCGCCCCACCTCACCTGCGCCGATGCCCTCCGACCGGGGCGGCCGCACTCGAACCAGCGGCTGCCTGCCCGTCCGCCCCCGGCGCCCGCCGCACATACCGGCGCAAGGCGGTCGGCCCAGCTGGAGCGACGGTCTGCAGCTCCCCGGCGGCCGGCCGCCAACGTGCCCGCTCCCGGCAGGGCGGTAAGCTGACGAGCCTTTTCCGGTCAGGCACCTCGCGGGCTGAAGCCAAGAGGGAGTCCCCGGATGGGAGCAGGGGCGCATAGCTCAGCTGGTTAGAGCGCAGCCTTCACACGGCTGAGGCCGCAGGTTCGAGTCCTGCTGCGCCCACCAAAAAGTCCCAGGTCAGACGGGAGGAAGCGGGTCGCTTACGGGCGAGAGCCCGCCCGAAAGGGCCCCTGGACGGATCACTGAATCTGGACGGCGTAGGGGCCGTACTTGAGCAGGGTGTGAGGCTGACGCTATGGCACGCTACGGCTTGGGTAGAGCGAAGGTGATCCTCGCTAGCGCCGAATCGTCCTTATCGTTCTGGGCGTCCCCCACTCCGAGATAACAGACCTTGTCCGTCGTGCTCGTGCCACATGTGGTGCCATTGACCGTTACGTCGCCTGTGTAGACCGTGAATGTGGTTCCTGAAGGAATGGCGCCGGTGGGCGTTACTGTGACGATGTCGTAGTTGTAAATCCCGCAGTAGGGCTCACCGGAGACCGCAGTATTCTTCCCTTTGATTCCCTTGCTGCATTGTACGACGTAGACCTGCGTGCCAGGAACGAAGTTCGACCCCGTCACCGTCACTGTCTCCCCGTTTGTCAGGTTCGTGTGCGGTGTCGCGTGAGCCTTTGGTTGGGGAGCCCTCTTTGCCGATGCCAGACCAGTACCCGTGAGGATGACCACGGCAAACAGTGCACAGCCGAGGAGGAAGTAGCTACGAATCCGAGAGACCGTCATCTCGCCGCCCCTTTTCACTTGTGTCTCATGACCAAACGCTCCGACGCTTCCGGATGACTCCGCTCTTGACTCCGGTGGGCACGTTTCAAGGTCGCCGCTTCTAATCGGGCCCGATGTTATGCCCGAAGGTCGCCGCACATCTTCGTCACATTTGGCGAGCCAACGCGTGATGGGCAGCGCCCAGGGCAGGCACTACCACTGTGCCATCGTGGCAGCCCCGTGTGACATCAAGCCGGTTCTCTCGAGGTCGCTCACTCGATCGCCTGGTGCGCCATCGCCGATGGCTGGCGGCCCGCAAAGAGCCAGCCGACGATCGCCGCGAACGCCGGCATTCCGAAGAGGATGAGGAGGAGATCGGCGACCGGAATGTTCTTGAGCGCGGCGATCCCTCCGTTCAACGAGTTACTCCGGAGCCAGCCGATCATGCCTATATAGCCTCCGCCGACGCCGAGAAGCGCGCCGAGAAAGCCGAGCGCCCCTGCCGTCGCGGCGGTGAGCGTGCGGCGGGTGAAGCTCGAGGCACCGGTCGCAGCCAGTGTGCGGAGATCGCTTGCCGTCTCGCTGCGGACGAGCCCGACCGACATGCCGAGCACGCCAAGGGCGATCACGATGCCGAAGATCGTCGCCCAGCTGATGACGGCGAACGAGGATGGTTGATCGTTCTTGGCTTCGACCGAGAGCTGGCTCGTCGACGCGGCGAGCTGCGCGCTGCTGATCTGGGAGGCAGTGAAAGCCTGGGTGCCCTGCACCAACCAGTCGCTCGTGCCCGATTGGATGTGGTACTTCTTCATGGCGTGCTCGGTGATCACCGTGTTCGGCGCCGAGGTTCCCGCCGGAAGAGCGCCGACGTACTGGATCACAGGGTGGGCGAGACAGTCGTTCGCCAAGGTGCAGCCCGACTGCGTCGGCGGCCCCTGACCGGAATTGACGGGGCCGTTCCCGCTGCTCGATCCCCACGTGAACGTCATTCCCGAGACCCCTGACAGGCCTGGCCGCGAGCTCAAGACATCGGCGTTCGGATCGATCGAGGATGGCTTTATCCCAAGCACCCGTAGCAACTGCGGGGTGGCGACGTAGATCTGCCCGTTCCAGTTGCGGCCGCCCTGGTTCGCATTGAGGCTCGCGTTGGGGGTGTCGAGGGGGATGAGCTGTGCCCCGAGCCCTCTGGCGATCGCCTCCGCGTGGGTCGCCAGGTCTTGTGGGGTGGCGGCGGGTGGAGCGTGCTTGACGACCTGGGGTCCGTTCGGTGTGAATATGGTCGTCCCCACCGGCGGCGGCGTGTTGGAGTGGATGGCGATCTCATTGGCGGAGAGGTTTGGACCCGCGTAGTCCAGGACGTTGCCGTAGCGGGCCGCGGCGGCGAGCATGACGATCACGGCGACGAGCACGCCCACGCTGATCGCTGCAAGTGCCGACCCCGAGCGTGCCCGGTATCGAGCCAAGTCTCGAAGTGCCAGTCGGGTGGCGATGGGCGCGCGGCGTCCGAGGCGCGCAGCCAACGACAGGAAGAACGGGGCGAGCAGTATCAGGCCGGGGATGAGGAGAACGAGCCCGAGGAGGAGCTCGGGCGCGCCACCGCTGCCGTTGCCGTTGTTGGTGCCACCGGAGTAGCCCAGGAGGAGGAATGCGAGAACCAGGAAGACGATGCCCGGGATGGCCGAACGGTGGATCTGGCGGGGCGGTGCCGGCCGGCCGGACAGTGCCTGGACGATCGGTATCTTGGTGATCGCCCGAGCCGGTCTGGACGCTGCGAAGAACGCAGCCACGACTGCCAGCAGCATGGCGGCGATGACCACGGTCCATGACAGCGCCCACGTTCCGATGACGTGGTGCGAGCTCTGCTCCAGGCTCGGTCGGTAGGCGAGCCAGGCGCCGAGGCCGAGCACGAAACCGGCGATCGCCCCGACAAGACCGACAACGGT
>JBEKVE010000137.1:0-8154 GCA_049514335.1 Acidimicrobiales bacterium | reverse complement strand
GACCGGCCCCGACCTGCACTTTCTTTGGTGGCGGGGGGAGGATTTGAACCTCCGACCTTCGGGTTATGAGCCCGACGAGCTACCAGACTGCTCCACCCCGCGGCGCGGACGACAGTTTACCACCCGGCCCGGGCACCCGTTCCAGGGCGCCGGGGCACGGAGTCAGGGGGTCCGGCCCCCCGAGAACCCCGGACCCAGTGCCACGCCGCTCGGCATCGTGCTCGTGGTGGCGGCGCTGCTGGCGGTGGTGGTGGACGTGCTGGCCTTCGATGTCGACGTCGAGGAGCCCTGTGACGCCGCCACCAGCTGCTGGATGATGCTCGACAGGGTCTGGATGTCGTTGCCGTAGGCGGCGAAGTTGCCCGCCTTGAGGTCGGTCTGAGACTGCTGGAAGGCCTGGTTCTCCTGGGTGATGAGGCTCTGGACCTTCTGGCTCACCGACGGGGAGGATGGCGCCGTCGGAGAGCTCGGCGTCGTCGGGGAGCTCGGGGTCGAGCCCGACTGGCCCGGCACGGTCACCTGGAACAGGTCGTTCAACGCCGCCGACAAGGTGGTGTCGAAGGCCACCTGGCTCTGCCCCTGGGCGCCGGCGTAGACGACGATGTAGTAGTTGAGCTGTGGGAAGGGGTTGCGCGACGACTCCACGTAGAAGGGCCGGAAGTACAGCATCGAGCTTCCCACCGGGACGAACTGCAGGGTACCGAGCTGCACGCTCGAGCCGTTCTGGTTGAGCAGGCTGATCTGCGACGAGATCTGATGGGTGGCGGCGATATCGGCATCGACCAGGGCCGGCCCGTCGATCGGGGTCGGCGTGCTGAACACCGTCAGCCGGCCGTAATGGGCGGGATCGGACCCCGCCACGATGAATCCGGACATGGTCTGGATCACGTCGCCCTTCGACACGGGGCTGAACGCGTCCACCAGGTTGTAGGACTGGCCGGTCTCCCCCGGCACCTGGAACACCTCGTATTCCGGGGCCATGCGGATGACCTGCCCGGTGTTCACGATGTTGCCCTGGGCGTTGGTGGTGATGGTGTTGGGCAACGCCTGGCTCGGTGACCCGGCGCCGGCGCTCTGCGACACGTTCCAGCCGTTGGTGGCGTTGTAGAAAGCCAGCGGGTGGGTGATGTGGTAGCGGCCGTAGGTGGCTGCCTGGACGGTGAGGAGATCCTCGGGGTAGCGCAGGTGGGCGCGCAGGCCGGCCGGCATGGTGGACACCGGGTGGAACATGCCGGGGAACACCCGCTCCCAGGTCTGCAGGATGGGGTCGGGTGTCCTCGTCAGGGCGGTCACGTCGTAGAAGGTCATCTGCCCCGTGTAGGCGTTCACGACAAGCTTCACCGAGTTGCGCACGTAGTTGAAGTTCTGCTGCAGACCACTGGTGAGCGGCAGTGCCGAGGTGTCGACGTTCTGGGCATACGGGTAGTTGTCCGTTGTGGTGTACCCGTCGAGGACCCAGTAGATCTTCCCCCCCGACACCACGGGGTAGGGGTCGGAGTCGAAGCTCAGGAAGGGGGCGGCCTTCTCGGCCATCTGGGTCACGTCGCGCACGAACATGAGGCGCGAGTTGCGCGTCACCAGGTCGGAGACGAACAGGTTGAAGTCGCTGAACCGGATGGCGAAGGCCAGCTTGACGAGGGAGTTCTTGAGCTGCACGCCGCCGGTGCCGTGGTACGTACTCGTGACCGGTGTCCCCGACGCGGTCGAGTAGTCGATCTCGGGTTGGCGGGTGTTGGCCAGGACGTAGTTGGCGTCGCCCCCGTTGGGGTTCTGCACGCCGAAGTACACGCGCGGCTGCGTGATCGGGGGCGCCCCCGGCGAGGTCTGCACCGGTATCTGCGACACGTCGAAGGCGGGATTGGTGCCATTAGCCGTGTTGGAGGGCGACAGGATCCCGGCGTAGCCGTGGGTGTACTGCAGGTGGGTGTTCACCCATCCCTGGGAGGGCAGGTCGTTGTCGTTCACCTGCCTCACCCCGACCACCATGGGCTCGAGCTTCCCGTTGATGGTGTAGCGGTCGACCGCCAGGGTGTTGAAGGAGTAATAGGACTTGGTCTGCTGCAGCTTCGTGTAGGTCTGCCCCGTCTCGGTGGGGTCCCACAGCTGCACGTTGTCGAGGGTGGGCGCATCGGCGACCACCTGGGCCGGGGTGAGGGATTGCCCGGCGTTGAACGTCTCCTGCTTGACGTCGTCGAGCCCGACGGCGTCACGGGTGGCGACGATGTTGCGGCCGATGTAGGGCCGCTCCAGCGAGTTCTGCGCCGGGTTCACCTTGAAGGTCTGGACGATGGCGGGGTAGATGGCGCCGACGACGATGGCGACGAACAGCCACAGTCCGAGGCCGAGCACGGGCAGCGCCCACCCCCGCCGTCTGATGTTCACCAGGAAGATGAGGGCCGACAGCACCGAGATCCAGATGAGAAGCGTCAGGGCGGGGAGCCGGGCGTGCACGTCGGTGTAGCCCGCACCCTGGACGTACCCGTTCTGCGACAGGTCCAGGTTGTAGCGGGCGAGCACGTACCCGAATGCCTTCACGACGGCCATGGCGGCGAGCAGGACCGAGAGGTGCACCTTCACCTGGGGCGCGACGCTCGGCGACCCCGACTGGATCCGGATCCCGCCATTCAGATAGTGGGCGATCAGGGTGAACACGGCGACGACCACCAACGTGACGAACGACCAGCTCACGAGGAACGACAGGAACGGCAGCTTGAACACGAAGAAACCGATGTTCATGTGGAACTGGGGGTCGGAAGCGGAGAAGGACCCGCCCTTGGTGAACAAGAGGTAATTGCGCCACTGGCCGATCACGCCCGAGGCGGCGATCAGGGCGATGATCACGGCGACGATGGTGCGCACCAGGCGGGCACGGGGCGCCACGTGCTGCTGGTAGCGCCGCACGAGCTCGTCCTCGGGACCGAGGGCGAGCTCGCCGGGGGCCAACCGGTCCACGACGGCCAGGTTCACCCACAGCAGGATGAAGAAGATCGCCGCGAACCCGAAGAACAGCTCGAGCTTGACCTCGAACGTCCGGCGCCACACCTGCCCCAGCTGCACGGAGCCGAACCAGAGATAGTCGGTGTAGAAGGTGGCGATGGTCCGCAGCGAGGCGAACAGGACGACCAGGACGACGATCGCCACGACCAGCCACAGCCGCCCACGCCGCACGGCGCGCCGCGGTCGGCGCGGCAGATCCTGCGGGGTGCGCACGGGGCGGCAGCCTAGGCGCTAGCGGGAGCGAGCAAGCATCGGCACCCGGCGTGTGCCGGAGGATGCCGATGCCCGGTGGGGTATTCCTCGCCGGCGGGGACCGGTCCCGCCAACGCGTTGTCGTCGCAGTCGGGGCACTCCACGCCGTCGTCGTCCACGATCCAGCGCAAGGCGGTGCCGTCAGGCACGGCCGCCAACACCGCCCGCGCGAAGGCGAACACTGCCTGGTCGCCGGCCAGGCGCTCGACCCGGGTCCCCTTCCACTCCCGGAAGGCTGCCCCCACCAGCTCGACCAGCGCGGCCTCGTCACCCACCTCCGTGGCCTGGCCCTCCCCGTCGAGCCTGCGACGAAGCGGGCCCACGATGTCGTTCGCCAGCGCGGTGGCGATCTCGTCGACCCCGGGTGCGTCGTCGGGCTTGCCGCCGCCGAAGGTGGCCCCGGCTCGCGCCACCTCGACGAGCTGGTCGATCGAGGCCCGGACGTAGCGCTGGGCGTGCTCGTCCGCCGGCAACAGGACGTTCGGCCCCCACCCACCCTTTGCCCGCAGGCGATCGAGGATGTCGTTCTGGTCGTCCTGCAACGCCCGCTTGAGCCGCCGGGCCAGCGCGGTGACGAGCGGCACGAGTATCTCGTCGCGCTGCACCACGAGCGGGTCGTCTTCGTCCTCGCTCGAGGGCTCCTCGGCGCCGGGACGGGGCTCCTCGGCCCCCGACCCGGGCGCGGGGGCATCCGTCCCCCGGCCTTGCGCATCGTCGCCGGCCGATCCCGCCGATCCGACCGTTCCCACTCGGCCCGTACCGGTCGCGCTGACGACCCCGGCGCTGGCCGCCGCGGTCCGGCCCGACGGCTCTCCCGCCGGTCCTGCCGGCGCCGGGCCCGCATCGGCGGTGTCGGGTTGAGCGTTGTGCGCCTGGCGGGCGACCGTGGCGTCATCTGTCCGACCCGACGCCCCCGTCTCGGCGCGTAGCCGGGCGAAGAGCTCGTCCACGGACTGGCGGCGTTCGAGCCCTTCCACCACGCCGTCGGTGGTGGTGTCGGACGCGTCCTCGGGTATGCCGTCGCCGTTGGTGGCGAGCTCCGCCAGCTCTCCGCTCGCCGCCTGTCGGCCCGCTTCCTCGGCGGCGAGGCGCGCTTCGTCCTCGGCCCGGAACAGCTCGTCGGTGATGTGGTCGACGGCCGTGCGCACGTCGCCGATGGTCTCCGCCAGGCGCTCGCGCCCGGCCCGCAGCTGCTCGATCTGGCTGTGCAGCACGCGCCGGCGCCGCGTGAGGTCCGAGAGCACCCGGGCACGCAGCTCCTGGGCCTCCTGCACCATCGAACGGCACTCGGACCGCGTCTGGGTGAGGAGGGCCTCGGCTTCGAGCCTGGCCACCTCGAGCTTCGAGGCCGCTTCCTCCTGGGCGCGCCGACGCATCTCGGCCACGGCTGCTTCGGACTGCGCCGTCCGCTCGCCGGCTGCCTGCTCGGTGCGCTGCTGGAGCTCGTCGGCCTCTTCGTTGGCCTGGGTCAGCAGCTGGGCGGCGTCGTGCTCGGCACGAGCGGTGAGCTCGGCCGCCGCGTCGTGGGCCGACTGCAGCACCCGGGCCGTCTCCTGGCCGAGCGCCGCGGTCAGCGTGGCGTCGTCGAGGACCGGATGCGCGGCCCGGTGCTCAGCCTCGGCCACCGCTCGGCGGAGCTCCTGCTCGCGGTC
The DNA here is from genome assembly GCA_049514335.1 of Acidimicrobiales bacterium. Classification (GTDB taxonomy): domain Bacteria; phylum Actinomycetota; class Acidimicrobiia; order Acidimicrobiales; family UBA8190; genus JBEKVE01. Next base: position 3,253 of record JBEKVE010000137.1, on the reverse strand, counting down.
GGCCGCTGCCATCAGCTCCCGGGCCACGTGTTCGAGGAACGAGCGCACCTCAGCCGGGTCGAAACCACGCCGGGCCGTGCCGAAAGTGTGTCTGGCGACCTCGTCGGGGTGCGTACGGGCGGTCGAGGAGATGGTGAGGCGGTCCTCGGGCATGGCCCGAAGCCTACGACGCCACGCGCTGGCGCGGGAGCGTTGGACGCCTCGCGCCGGCTGGGCGCCTCAGGTCCAGGGCGAGTCCTGCCAGTCGGTGGGCACGCTGTTGCCCCCCGGTCCCGACACCGGGCCCTTTGCCGCAGCACCGAGGTGGCCGCCGAGGCGCTGCAGGTCCTGCAGCGCCTGCCCGAGGGACGACACGGCGTAGACCTTGAGGCTGGGCGTCTGCATGGAGCGGGCCGTGGCGAGCTCGGGGTCGGGAACGAAGAAGACCGAGGCGCCGGCCTGCTCCACGGCCACGGTCTTCTGCTTGACGCCCCCCACGTCTCCCACCGACCCGTCGGGTCGGATGGTCCCGGTGGCGGCGATCGTCCGTCCCCCCGTGAGCTCGCCACCGGTCAAGGTGTTGAGGATCCCCAGGGTGAAGGCGAGCCCGGCCGACGGGCCCCCGATGTTGTCGCTGTTGATGCTGACGGGGAACGGGAAGTCGTAGGCGCCCTGGGTCCCCATGGACGGCACGTTGGGAGCCTGGGGATCGCCGATGCCGAGCAGCGCCACCTTCTTGTGGTCGACCATGGTCGCCGTCAGGCGGACGGTGACGTCGTGGCCGGGCGTGGGTTGCATGATCGACCCGACGCGCAGTGTCACCACGTCGCCGGGCCGGTGCGAGCGGATGGCGTTCTGGAGAGCCTGGGGGTTGGTGGTGGGTGTGCCGTCGATGGAGGAGACCACGTCGCCCACCTGCAACGTCCGCCACGCCGGCGAGCCGGGCTCGATCACGTAGATGGTCACGCCGGCGTCGTGCTCGGGAACCGAGTACCCGAGCTGGCGCAGTGCAACAGCGTGCGCGGTCAGCTGCGACTCGGCCATGTCCACGGTCCCCTCGGCGTAGTACTCGCTCACGGGGACGTCGCCGGTGAGGTCGGCGGTCTTCACCACGGTGGCGTCGCGATCGAGGTAGGCGGGGATGAGCCCGATCAGCTTGAGGTTCATGACCCCGACGTCGGTGAGCAGGATCTGGCCCTTCACGCTGTGGTGGCGGCTTGCCGGCACGGTGATCAGCTGGGACACCGGCTGGGCGTCGCCGGGCACGAGCGAGTAATAGGGAACGCTGATGATCGTGGAGGCGATGACGAGCGCCGCCACGAGCCCGAGCACGACAACCAGCACCACGGGCCAGCGTCGGCGACGTCTCGGGATCGGCTCGGTGACCGGTAGCGTGGATTGGGAGGTCGACATGGCGAGGGAACGTGAGGCGGGACCCCAGCCTGCCACGGTTCGTGCCCCCGATAGCCGCGCCCGCGTGCGTGACGCCGTCCTCGCCGGTCACCGGGGCGATCTCGACACCGCCCGTCGCCTCGCACACGACGGCGATCCCGCCGTCCGCGCCGCCGCGCTGGGGGCGCTCGGACGACTCGGTGAGCTGGGCCCGGCCGAGCTCGGCCCGGCGTTCGAGGATCCCGAACCCGGGGTGCGTCGCCGCGCCTGTGCGCTCACCGGTCGCATGCTGGGCCTCGCCCGGTCGCCGACGCCTGCGCCGACGGCGGATGGGACCGCCCCTGCGCTCCCGGGTCTCGCGCACCAGCGGAACCTGGTGGCGGGACTGGTGGCGCTCCTCACCGACACCGACCCGTCCGTCGTCGAAGTGGCGGCCTGGGCGGTCGGGGAGGGTGGCACCGCCGACCGGCGGGCTGTCGATGCACTCGTGGCCGTGGCCTCGCACCACGCCGACGCCCTGTGCCGCGAGGCGGCGGTCGCTGCGCTCGGTGCCGTGGCGGCGCCGGGAGGGCCCGTCGACACCGCCGCCCTCGGCGCCGTGCTGCGGGCGCTCGACGAGAAACCTGCCATCCGGCGGCGGGCCGTCATCGCGCTGGCGGCCTTCGACGATCCCCGGGCCGACGAAGGCGTGCGCCGCTGCCTGACGGACCGCGACTGGCAGGTGCGCCAGGCAGCCGAGGAGCTGACCGACGAATCCTGAGCCGCCCCGGGCCGATCGCCGGTGATCAGCCCCGGTGCTCAGGCCTCGGCGGCCACGAAGAGCTGGCGCAGGGTGTCGAACGACTCCAGGCAGTGCCCGGCACCGAGCGCCACGCACTCGAGCGGCGTGTCCACGAGGTGCACGGGGACGGCGGTCTCGTTTGCGAGGCGCCGCGCCAGGCCCCGCAGCAGTGCACCGCCACCCACGAGGTGGATTCCCTGGAAGATGATGTCCTGGGCGAGCTCGGGCGGCGCGCCGCCGAGGCACTCCACGGCGGCGGCGATGATCTGGCGGATCTGGTCCTCCACCGCACCACGGAGCTCGGCAGGCGACAGCACCACCGTCTTGGGCATGCCCGTCATGAGCTCGCGCCCGCGCACCTCGGCCTTCACCTCGCCGGTGTAGGGCGCGGCCGAGCCGATGGCCAGCTTGATCTCCTCCGCCGTGCGCTCACCGATGGCGACACCGTGCTCGCGCCTGACGTAGGTCTGAATGGCGGTGTCGATGTCGAAGCCGCCGCAGCGGATGGCCTCGGAGGCCACCACGCCGCCGAGCGAGATGACGGCCGTCTCCGACGTTCCGCCCCCCACGTCCACCACCATGTTGCCGATGGGCTCGTGGATGGGGAGCCCGGCGCCGATGGCGGCCGCCATGGGCTGCTCGATCAGGTAGGCGGCCGACGCCCCGGCGCGATGCGTCGCCTCCTTGACCGCCCGGCGCTCAACCGACGTGATGGCGGACGGGACGCAGATGAGCACCCGGGGCCGATTCAGCCGCGACACGCCGCAGCGGTGCAGCAGCAAGCGGATCATGCGCTCGGTGATGTCGAAGTCTGTGATGGCCCCCTGTCGCAGCGGGCGCACGGCCACGATGTACCCCGGCGTGCGCCCGATCATCTGCCAGGCGTCCTGGCCCATGGCCAGGACCTCGTGGGTCCTCGTGTTGAGGGCGATGACGGTGGGCTCGTTGAGCACGATGCCCTTGCCGCGCGCGTAGACGAGGGTGTTGGCCGTGCCGAGATCGATGGCCAGATCCCTACCCACGTGGCCCCACTCGCACGTGGGCCATCGTACGGCTTATCCGCGCCGGCCCGTGGGGGAAGCGCGTCGCCGCCCCGCGACG
>JBEKVE010000136.1:0-10620 GCA_049514335.1 Acidimicrobiales bacterium | reverse complement strand
TTCCTCCCCGGAGTGCTCGCCTCGATCTGGGGCGGTCCGATCAGTTTGCTGGCAGACGAGCTTGGCGTCGAGATCGGCGAGCTCCGCGAGCACCATGAAACCTGGGTGTCCGAGGAGCCGATCGACTGCACGATGATGCGAGTCGAGCCTGGAAGAGTCGCCGCGGTCCGATTCACCGTCGAGGGCATCGTCGGAGGGCGCCCGGCGATCGTGATGGAACACGTGAACCGGTTGACCGCCGCGGCTGCTCCCGAATGGCCAACGCCGCCCGAAGGGCGTCCGGGCGTCCATCGCGTCGTGGTCCGAGGACAGCCGGGGGTCGAGATCAATGCACACCTCGGGCTGGATGGTGTTGATCACAATGTCGCGGGAGTCATCGCCACCGCGGCAAAGGTGGTGAACGCCATCCCGTCGGTATGCGGCCTTCCCCCGGGGTTGGTCTCCCTTCGGGACCTACCGGTTTCTCAGGTTCGGAGCCTTCTGAGGTGACAGGACGGCCACCTTCGATTTTGGCCCGGGTCCAGCCGACTCGAAACGCGGGACGTGTTCAAGAACGGGGCGACCGCACCCGCATGGCTATCGTTGAAGAGACGATCCGGTGTGTCCTGGAAGAGGGATTTGCGGCCGCGAGCGCCAAACACATTGCTGAGCGAGCCGGCGTAAGCTGGGGCGTTATTCAATATCACTTCGGTGATCGCAACGGGTTGCTAGCCGATGTAGTCGCGTACGGCTACGAAAACTTTCGCGTGGCCATCGAAGCAGTCAGCGCGGCGGAGAGTGACTCCCACCTGAGGGTGGCCTCGGTTGTCGACGCCGCTTGGAATGCCTTCTCGGCACCCGAATCTCTCGCCAGCCTCGAGATCCTCATCGCCACGCGATCTAGTCGTGATTCTGCGCAGACAACCGAACTCGAGGAGATGGCGAGAGACATGCGTCGACTCGGTTCGATCCTTGTCGGAGATGGACAGGGGAACCAAGCCCTGGGTCGGGTTATTGGAGAGGTCATGTGGGCCGCCCTCCGCGGCCTGGTCTTAGCCCAAATGGTCACTCGTGAACCGCTCGAATCCACCCATGAACGAGCAATCCTTATCGATTTGATTCAGTCGTATCTCAAGCATGGCCCCAACGGAGACGACTAAAGATGACGACACGTGCACCTGAAGGGTGCCACCCGGGTCGGCTCGCTACCAGGCACTTCTTCCTCCCCTGCGTTCCTCTCGTCGTACCGCGACAATGACCCCATGGCTTTTCGTCTCGCCGCTATCGGTCTCCGACAGATCCTTCGCCTCCTCCTGCTCAGGTGTCGCTCTTCCCGGGCCAAAGACCTCGAGCTGTTGGTCTTGCGCCACGAGCTCGACGTGCTCCACCGTCAGGTGCCCCGGCCACGGTTCCGACCCGAGGAGCGATGGGTGCTCACCGTTCTCCAGCGTCTGCGACCAGTCCGGGATCGTCTGTCAACTCTCGTGACGCCCGACACGATCCGCCGCTGGCATCGTGAGCTGGTCCGCTCCAAGTGGCACTACCGTCATCGGGTCGTTTCCCGGGGCCGGATCCCCGACCACGTGCGGCTTCTCGTCTGGCGTCTGGCGAGCGAGAACCCGACTTGGGGCTACTGCCGCCTCCGAGGAGAGCTCAAGACGCTCGGTGCCGAGATCTCGACGACGAGCATCCGACGAATCGTGGCCGAGAAGCGTCGACCCCCGGCAAAGCGCGAGACCTGGCGTCAGTTCATGCGAACCCAAGCCTCGTCGATCATCGCCTGTGACCTCGTCACCGTCGAGTCCGTTCGCTTGAAGACCCTCCACGTCCTGTTCTTCATCGACCTGCACGCGAGGAAGGTCCTCATCGGTGGGGTAACCGACGGCGCCGCCAACGCCGCCTGGTGCGCCCAAATCGCCCGCAACCTGACCGAGGCGCGAGCAGGCCGTGACGAACCGATTCGCTACCTGGTTCATGACCGGGACAAGCGGTTCTGCCCAATCTTCGACGAGGTATTCCGGGCCGAGGGGATCGAGATCCTGCGCACACCGTGGCTGGCACCGAAGGCCAACGCCTATGCCGAGCGGTTCATCCGGACGGTCCGCACCGAGTGCCTCGATCGGGTGCTTCTTCTGGGCGAACGGCATCTTCGATCAGTGTTGGAGACCTACGTCGAGCATTACAACTGTGAGCGACCCCATCGCGGGCTCGACCTTGTTGCCCCGGAGGGACCGAAGAACGTCTCGCCGCTAACCATCGACGACTCGGTCAGACGTCGGGACCTCTTGGGTGGCCTGATTCACGAGTACTACCGAAGAGCTGCGTAGATCACTGCGATTGGGGCACCCGCCAGCCTCAGTCAAGTCATCGGAACTCCTCGAAATGGGGATCGTTCGCGCCCCCGGAACGTTCCGTTTGCTCGGCGTGCTCCGGAGTCGGACTTTGCACAACCATTGGAACGATCGTCGGCGGGACTCACGACATTTGGAGCGGACGACGGGATTCGAACCCGCGACCCTCACCTTGGCAAGGTGATGCTCTACCAGCTGAGCCACGTCCGCGTACTGTGCAGACCTTACAACGCCCCCGACCGCGGCCCCGGCGCTCCGGGCCTCCGCCCTGGTCAGGACGGATAGTTCGCCGGGTGCCGGACTGCGGTCAGGCCCAGTGCCCACCGTTGCGGACGGCGGCCTTGACGAGCTCGCCGAAGGCGTCGGACAGGTGTTCCCCCAGGTGGTCGACCTCCGGGACCAGGTCCCGGCAGCCGAGGATGCCGACGTACAGGGTGCCTTCGTAGCTGACCACCGTGATGTTGAGCCCCACACCTTCGATGATCGGTCCCGTCGGGTAAAGGGCCACCAGCCGCGCTCCCGCGCACCACAGGGGGAAGCTCGGTCCGACCATGTTCGACACGACCACGTTGAAAAGGGGCGGCACGTGATCGAACACCCGGAGGTTCCCCGCCAGGCGCGCCACCCGCGCCGACAGGGCGGGAAAGGCGAGCTGGGCCCATCGCGACACCAGGTCCTCCGACAACAGGCGTGCCTGGTCCTTGGCCAGCCTCGTCCCCGCCGCGATGGTGGTCAGACGCTCCACCGGGTCGGCCACCGACGTGGCCAGGGACACGAGCATGGCCGACAGGCGGTTGCCGAGGGCTCCCCGATCGGCCTCGGTGCGCGCCGACATGGGGACCAACGCCACCAGGGGATCTTCGAGCCGCTCCCCCCGCTCGGCCAGCAATCGGCGCAACGCTCCGGCCACGGCGGCCAGCACGGTGTCGTTGACGGTCCCCCCGAAGATCTCCGACACCCGTCGGACGTCTTGGAGCGCGACCTGGGTGAAGGCGAAGCGCCGGTGCGGCGATATGGCACCGTTGAGCGAGGTGCGCGGTGCGCGGAACGGCGCCGGAGGCGGAACAAGCTCGTCCTCCTCACGCAGGCGGCGGTTGCGCTCCGCCAGGTCGCGCACGACCCCGAGCGTCCGTCGCAGCGCACCCGCAGCCTGCTCGGGCTGACGCAGGAACGACGACATGGCCGACCCCACGAGCTCCGCTTCGGTGGGGATGGGCTCCGGTCGCCACGGCCGCGACGGGGGCGGCACCGCCCGCGGCACCGGCGCGGCGTCGAGGAAGGCGCCCACCACCTCGAGACCCGAGGCGCCGTCGAACAGGGCGTGGTGCACCTTGGGGATCACCGCCACGTGCCCCGATTCGAGCCCCTCGACGAGGTGCATCTCCCACAGCGGGCTGTTCTGGTCGAGGGGCCGGCCCACCACGTCGGCCATGAAGTCGCTCAGCTCGCCAGGGCCGCCGGGGGCAGGCAGGCTCCCCCGCCGGAGGTGGTGGTCGAGCGCGAATTCAGGATCCTCCACCCACACGGGGTGCTGGAGGCCGAAGGGCACGCGCACCACGCGCCGGCGCAGCGGGGGTACGAGGTGGATCCGCTCCTCGAGCACCGAGCGCAGGCGGTCGAGGTGCAGCGGCGGCAGGTCGCCGCTGTCCTCGGAGGGGTCGAACACCATGACCGCCCCGACGTGCATGTGCATGGCGTCGGTCTCGAGGGCCAGAAAGGCGGCGTCCATGCCGCTCAGGCGCTCGGTCATCGTCCCGTGTGGCCGAAGCCACCGAGCCCCCGCGCCGAGTCGGGCAGGTCCCCATCGTGCACCGTGACGAAGACGACCTCCTCCACCGCCTTGATGACGAGCTGGGCGATGCGGTCCCCGCGCTGCACGGCGTAGGGCTCCGAGGGGTCGGTGTTCACGAGCAGCACCCGAACCTCGTCGCGGTAGCCGGCGTCGATGAGCCCCGGGGTGTTGAGACAGGTCACACCGTGGCGCAGCGCCAGCCCGCTGCGGGGCTGCACGAAGCCGGCGTAGCCCCGGGGCAGGGCCAGGGCGACCCCCGTGGGCACGAGGGCGCGCCCGCCCCGGGGGGCGAGAACGGCGTCCTCTCGCGCATAGAGGTCGGCCCCGGCGTCGCCCGGGTGCGCATACGAGGGCACCGGCAGGTCGGGATCGAGGCGGACGAGGGGCACCTCGAGCACCGCATGACCCTATCGTCCGTGCAGCACCCGGTGGCCGGGGCCCGGCACCGACACGGCCCGGGTTCGGGCTCGGGGAGGGCGGGAGCGGCCCGGTAGCATGCCCGGGTGCTCGTGTGGATGGACCTGGAGATGACCGGCCTGGACCCGGTGCGTCACACCATCGTCGAGATCGCCACCCTCGTCACCGACGACGATCTCACGGTGCTGGCCGAGGGACCCGACCTCGTCGTCCACGCCGACGCGGCGCAGCTGGCGGCCATGGAGCCCGTCGTGCGGGAGATGCACACCAAGTCGGGGCTCCTGCGCGCCATCGAGTCCTCCGAGCTCAGTCTGGAGCAGGCGGGGCGCCAGACCCTGGAATTCCTGCGGGCGCACGTCCCCGACAAGGCCACCGTGCCCTTGTGCGGGAACTCCATCGGCACCGACCGGCGATTCCTGGCCGCGCAGCTCCCCGACATCGAGGCCTGGCTGCACTACCGCTCGGTGGACGTCTCCACCGTGAAAGAGCTGTGCCGCCGGTGGTACCCGGCCCAGCTGCACAAGGCGCCCGCCAAGAAGACCACGCACCGGGCGCTGGACGACGTGCGTGAGTCCGTGGCCGAGCTGGCCTTCTACCGACGGACCATCTTCGCCCCGGTGGGCACGGATCCGTCCCCGCCCGAACCGGGCCGGTAGGGCACAGGACGAGGAGAGGCACCGACGATGCAGCTGCGCACGCTCGGACGGACCGGCATGCGGGTATCGCCGCTGTGCCTGGGAGCCATGATGTTCGGGGCCTGGGGCAACCCCGACCACGACGACTGCGTGCGCATCGTCCACGCCGCCCTCGACGCCGGCATCAACTTCATAGACACTGCGGACGTCTACTCCATGGGAGAGTCCGAGGAGATCGTGGCCAAGGCGCTGTCGGGTGGTCGGCGCGACGGCGTGGTGCTCGCCACCAAGGTCCACGGGGCCATGGGTGCGGATCCCAACATGGCGGGCAACTCGCGGCGCTGGATCGCGCGCGAGGTCGAGGCGAGCCTGCGACGCCTGCGCACCGACTGGATCGACCTTTACCAGATCCACCGGCCCGATCCCACCTGTGACATCGATGACACCCTGGGCGCGCTGTCAGACCTCGTCCACCAGGGCAAGGTACGCGCCATCGGGTGCTCCACGTTCCCCGCCGACCTGATCGTGGAGTCGCACTGGGTGGCCGAGCGCCGCGGTCGAGAGCGCTTCACCTGCGAGCAGCCGCCGTACTCGATCCTGGCCCGGGGCATCGAGGCCGCCGTGCTGCCGGCGTGCCAGCGCTACGGCATGGGCGTCATCGCCTGGAGCCCCCTCAACGGTGGCTGGTTGACGGGGCGCTACCGCAAGGATGCGCCGCTTCCCGACGGTGGCCGGGCCGCCCGCATGCCGGCCCGCTTCTCTCCCGACCGGCCCGAGGTGGCGGCCAAGCTCGACGCGGTGGAGTCACTGGTGACCGTGGCCGACGACGCCGGGGTGCCGCTCACCCACCTGGCGCTCGCCTTCGTGCTCACGCACCCCGCCCTGAGCGCGGCCATCATCGGGCCCCGCACCATGGAGCATCTCACCACCACGCTCGGGGCGGCGGACGTAGCGCTCACCGACGACGTGCTCGACCGGATCGATGCCGTGGTGGCACCGGGCACCGATCTCGACCCGTCCGACGCGGGCTTCACGCCCCCGGCGCTGGCCGACGCCTGGCGCCGCCGGCGCCCGGCCGCCACGCGCGGCGCATAGGACCTGAGGAACGACGCCGTGCCCGACTCCCCCGTCCTGTCGATCCACGATGCCACCCGCACCCTCATCGCGCCGGGAGCGATGTTCGAGATGCAGGACGTCGACATCCGCGGGGTCACGACCCGGGTGTGGAAGAACTGCCCCGCCAACCTGCGGGTCGTGCTCGAGCTCTCCCGGGGCCACGGCGACAAGGACTACCTCGTCTACGAGGACGAGCGCACGACGTTCGAGGACCACTTCCGCGTGGCGTGCTCCATCGCCCATGCGCTTCGGGACCGCTTCGGGTTGACCAAGGGCGACCGGGTGGCCATCGCCATGCGGAACCTGCCCGAGTGGGCCATGGCGTTCTGGGGGGCACAGGTGGCGGGCGGCGTGGTGGTGCCGCTCAACGCCTGGTGGACGAGCCCCGAGCTGCACTACGGCCTGGTCGACTCGGGCACCTCGGTCCTCTTCGTGGATGCAGCCCGTCTCGAGCGGATCGTGCCCCACCTGGGCGAGCTGCCCGACCTGCGCGCCGTGGTGGTGACCCACGAGGACCGCACGGCGGTGACGTCGTGGCCCGAGGCCCCGGTCCTCGTACTCTCCTTCGCCGAGCTGGTGGGCACCCCGACGGCGGATGCGGCCATGCCCGACGTGGTGATCGAGCCCGAGGACGATGCCACCATCTTCTACACGTCGGGGACCACGGGCCGGCCCAAGGGGGCGGTGGGCACGCATCGCAACATGTGCACCAACCTGATGAGCCTCTTCTTCCTCAACTCCCGTGCGGCACTGCGATCGCCCTCGGGTCGGACCCTGGCCGATGCAGACGAGGGACAGCAGGGTGCCTACCTCCTGTCGGTGCCCCTGTTCCACGCCACGGGCTGCCACTCGATCCTGGTGGCGAACACCGCGGCGGGGAACAAGCTCGTGATGATGCACCACTGGGACCCCGAGCGGGCCCTGGAGCTCATCGAGCGCGAGCACATCAGCACCTTCGGGGGCGTGCCCGCCATGGTCATGCAGGTGATCGACTCCCCCGCCTTCGCCACGCGCGACACCTCGTCGGTCCGTGCCATCGCCTACGGCGGCGCCCCCTGTCCCCCCGACCTCGTCCGACGGATCACCGAGCACTTCCCCGTGGGCGCGCCCTCCAACGGCTACGGCCTCACCGAGACGTCCTCGGTGACGACCATGAACACCGGCGACGACTACGTGCAGCGCCCCGACAGCGTGGGACCGCCGGTCCCGGTGTGCGACGTGCGCGTCGTGCCCGACGGCTTCGAGGGGGAGGAGCCGACCGGGGATCTCCCCGCCGGGCCCGACGTCACCGGAGAGCTGTGGATCAAGGGGCCCAACGTGGTGCGGGGCTACTGGAACAAGCCCGAGGCCACGGATGCGAGCTTCACCCGGGGATGGCTCCACTCCGGGGACGTGGCCCGCGTCGATGCCGACGGCTTCGTCTACATCGTGGACCGGGCCAAGGACATGGTCATCCGCGGCGGCGAGAACGTGTACTCGGTCGAGGTCGAGTCGGCGCTCTTCGAGCACCCGGCCGTGTCCGACGTGGCCGTCATCGGCGTGCCCCACCCCGTGCTCGGAGAGGAGGTGGGGGCGGCGGTCGTGCTGCGCCCGGGCACCAAGGTGTCGGCCGACGAGCTCGCCCGCCACGTCCACGATCGGCTGGCGGCCTTCAAGGTCCCGACCCACATCTGGTTCCGGTCCGAGCCGCTGCCGCGCAACCCCCAGGGGAAGGTGCTCAAGCGGGAGCTGCGCGACGTGCTCGTGGGATCGGGCGAGGCGGGCGAGGAGCCCCCGGAAGAGGAGATCGGCTGACATGGCGCTGCTCGAAGGTCGACAGGCGGTGGTGACCGGTGGTGCGTCGGGCATCGGCCGGGCAGTGGCCCGGCGGTTCGCCGCCCATGGCGCGGCCGTGGCGGTGCTCGACGTCGACGGGGACGGTGCCAAGCAGACGGCCGAAGAGGTGGGCGGCACGGCCATCGCCGTCGACGTGACCGATGCCGACGCCCTGCAGGAGGCGGTGGCCGACGCGGCACGCCACCTCGGTGGACTGTCCATCATGGTGAACAACGCCGGTGGCAGCACCATGGCACCGCTGGCCGGGTGGGACCCCGGGGAGTGGGACCGCATCGTGCGTCTCAACCTCACCGGCGTCTTCAACGGCATGCGTGCCGCCGTGCCCCACATCCTGGCATCGGGCGGCGGCGCCGTGGTGAACACGGCCTCGATCAGCGCCACCCGCCCGTCGGCGGGCGAGACCCCGTACTCGGCCGCCAAAGCCGGTGTCATCGCCCTCACCGCTTCGGCCGCCCTCGAGTACGGGCCGACCATCAGGGTGAACGCCGTGGCGCCGGGCATGATCCGCACCAACCTCACCAAGCCCCTGCTCGAGCTCCTCCCCGACGCCGACGAGCACTACGCCCGCATGACCCCCGCAGCGCGGGTGGGCGAGCCCGAGGACGTGGCCGACGTGGTGCTGTTCCTGTGCTCGGACCTCGCCCGCTTCATCACCGGACAGACCCTCGTCGTGGACGGGGGCATGACGCTGCACGGTGCGGGCGTGGACGGGTTGTTCGATCGCTTCTTCCGGGGAGGCGCACCCCACCACGGGTGACCTGCGGCACCTGGTCGGGGGACCTGGCGGTGCCGCTTCGGGCTCCTCAAAATTGAGGATGGTGAGCAAACCGGCCTTGGTCATCCGGCCTTGGCTATGGTCTTACCTGCTGCGGCGGCGTGGGACTACCTTGTTGCGAGCGTTGTCGCGCAGGCGGGCTGGCGATGGCGGGAAAGACGATCAACAAGGAGCGGGGACAGCGACGATCGCTGTGCTCTGCGACCCCGAAGCCCTGTTGCCTGCCACGTTCACTGAGAACAGACGCGTGAAGGCAGATCACCGACAAGGGGAAGGGTCCGCGATGGGGAAGATCCGCACGGTTCCTGTGCTCACCGCTGGCATGCTCGTGGCTTCGATGTCGATCGTGGCCGTCGTCGTGTCGACCGGACCGGGAAGCATTCCCACCATCGGCGCTGCCGCCAGTGCCGCTGCCGCCAAGCGGGTGGAGTCTTCGGTGAAGGTCAACGGGGCCAACTACTCCGTCGATTGCAAGACGTTCTCGGGCTCTGCCGCGCTCAATCCGCCGGTGACGGCGCACGGGACGAGCTCGGTCAAGAAGGAAAAGGCCTCGATAACGGCGACGCTTTCCGGCTGCACGGCGGTACCGACCTCCAACGGCACTCCCGTGACCATCACCAGTGGATCGGTCTCGGGTACCCTCACACTCAAGACGTCGGACGCCAACTCATGCACGTCGACGGTACTGGCGGCGCAGAGCGTGGCGTTCCAGGGCAAGTTGAAGGTCACGTGGCACACGTCGCCCAGCCTGAAATCGTCCACGAGCGTGCTGTCGGTGAAGAGCATCGCTGACGACGCCACGATCAACGACGCGTCCATCTTCTCGATCCCGGGCAACACGGGCGGCAACGTCTCCAAGTCATTCACCGCAGGGAACGCCGCCGGTAACAACATCCTCCAGATGGTGGGCACCCTCAACCCCGACCAACTCGGGCTGCAGTGCATCTCGAGCGGGGGGCTCGCCACCGTGGCACTCCAGAGTGGTTACGTCGACTTCGGCGTTCGTCCGAGCTCGATCGCTGTGACGCCGGCCAACTCCACGCTCGTCGCCGGGGACGGGCAGGACTACACAGCCATCGCCACACTTCCCGATGGGACACACGTGGACGTCACCGGCCTTGTCGGGTTCTCGAGCTCGGCGCCCGGCGTTGCAACCGCCGATCAGAACGACATTCAGGCCGTCAATCCGGGCACGGCGACGATTCGGGCCACGTTCGACGGGGTCTCGGGCTCGACGACGGTGACGGTCGTCAACGTGCTGAACGTCACCACCGCGTCCCTCCCCGACGGCACGGTGGGAAGTCCCTACGACCAGACGCTCATGGCGACCGGGGGCACGACGCCGTACACGTGGTCGGTCGGATTCGGGCCACTGCCTGATGGGCTCCACCTCGACACGTCCTCCGGCGAGATCACCGGGACACCGACCACGGTCGGGTGCTCGGATATCCAGTTCGATGTCCAGGACTCCTCTTCGCCGCCGCAATACAGCGGAGTGGACGTCACGCTCGGGGTGGACGAGGGGGACACCACCGGCTGCTCGTAGGAGGAGCGTTCACCGCTTCTCCTCCCCCGGAGCAGCAGATGGCCACCAGTTCCATCGTCCGAGCATCACGACCAGGGCGGGCAGGAGCAACGTCCGCACCAGGAACGTGTCGAGGAGGATGCCGGCCGCCAACCCGGCGCCGATCTGGCGCGTCTCCCCAGTGGTGGTCACGG
>JBEKVE010000135.1:0-8185 GCA_049514335.1 Acidimicrobiales bacterium | reverse complement strand
ACCATGGGCCGCACCGGGCGCCGCCGGCCCTCTGACAGGTTGCCCAGGGCGACGAGGTCGATCTCGATGTCGAAATGGCCGGAGTTGGCCACGATGGCACCGTCCTGCATGCGCTCGAAGTGCTCGCCCCGCAGCACGTCACGGTTCCCTGTGACGGTGATGAAGATGTCACCCTCGGCCGCGGCGTCCTCCATGGTCTCGACCCGGAAGCCGTCCATGACGGCCTCGAGCGCCCGCAGGGGGTTGATCTCGGTCACGATGACCTGTCCGCCCATGCCACGGGCCCGGCTGGCCACGCCCTTGCCGCAGTAGCCGTAGCCGGCCACCACGATGCGCTTGCCCGCCAGCAACACGTTGGTGGCCCGGATGATCCCGTCCAGGGTCGACTGCCCCGTGCCGTAGCGGTTGTCGAACATGTGCTTGGTGTCGGCGTCGTTGACGGCCACGATCGGGTACCGAAGCGCCCCCTCGGCCTCCATGGCGCGCAGCCGGATGACCCCGGTCGTCGTCTCCTCCGTTCCGGCCAGCACCTCGCTCACCTGGTCGGGACGGTGCTGGTGGATGCGCGACACGAGGTCGCAGCCGTCGTCCATGGTCACGGTGGGGTGCCGGTCGAGCACGGCGTCGATGTGCGAGAAGTACAGATCGGTGTCCTCCCCCTTCACCGCGTAGGTGGGGATCCCCTCGTCCACCACCAGCGAGGCGGCCACGTCGTCCTGCGTGGACAGGGGGTTCGAGGCGCAGATGAGAACCTCGGCGCCGCCCGCCTTGAGCGTGCGCAGCAGGTTGGCCGTCTCCGTGGTGACGTGCAGGCAGGCGGCGGCGACGGAGCCGGCCAGGGGCCGCTCCTTGGTGAAGCGCTCGCGGATGGAGGCGAGCACCGGCATGTTGGCGTCGGCCCACGCGATGCGCTGGCGCCCGAGCTCGGCCAGGGCGAGATCGGCGACATCGTGGTCAATATCGGGCGTGGGCATGTGAGCTCCTCGTGTGATGGGACGGACGACGGTCTAGGCCTCGCCGAGGCGATGCTTCAATTCCTCGAGAATCGGCACGGGTCCGGGGTCGATGCCCTCGCGCGCCGCGAGGTGCAGGGACACGAAGTCGCCGATGAGCATGAGATCGAGGAGCTGGGCCAGCTCCCCCTCCCCCTGGGCCCGGACCTCGATCACGTCCGACACGACCTCCTGGAACAGGTCGGACACGAAGGCGAAACGGCGCACCACCTGGGGGTGCTCGGTGTCGTGGCGGAGGTTGCACAGGCTCAGGACCTGGCGGGTGACGTCCCCGTGCTGGCCCCAGCCGGCGATGTCGTTGTGGCACAGCTCGGGGTAGGTCCCGGCGAAGGCGGGCGACTTGGCGTTCTCGTTGACCTGGTTCTTCCAGCGCAGGGATGCGGCCGCCCCCACCGCCTGGGCCCCGTGGATGACCGGGATGGTGCGCCCGATGCGCCGGGCCACCTCCTCGGCGGTGTTGCCCGGCTGGACCAGGCGGTCACGCCGGTACTTGAGCTGGTCCACCGCCAGCGCCACCCACTGGGCGGCGCCGGGGAAGAGGCCGATGTCCTCCAGGACAACGAGGGGCGGGATGGCCATGGCACCCAGCGCGGCACGGGGCTGGGGGATGGTGTCGGGCACGGGCACCGTCGGCGCCCCCCACTCCTCGGCCAGGCCGGCCAGCTTGCCCCCCGTCGTCACCGCCACCAGGCTCGCCCCGGCGTCGGCGGCCTCGCCCGCTGCCTCCACCGTCTCCTCGGTGTTGCCCGAGAACGACACGGCGAAGACGAGCGAGCCGCGGCCCACGAAGTCGGGGAGGTCGTAGGACTTCACCACCGTGATGGGCACGGGCACGAAAGGGCCGGCCACCGCCACCATGACGTCGCCGGCCAGGCCGCTGCCGCCCATGCCGAGCACCACCACGTTCTCGACGTACTCGCGCGACGGCAGGCCGTCGAGGCCGTGCGCCGCACCCACCGCCGCGCCCACCTGCTCGGGCAGCCCGGCGGTGGCCTCGAACATGCCGAGCGAGTCGGGTGCCTCGGCACCCCCGGGCATCGGCACGGCGGTCACGAATCCCCGCGGCTCGAAAGCGTCGGCGTGATGCCCTGCGCCGCGGCCTTGGCCGTCAACCGCTCGTGCTCGGCGTCGTCGACGGTCGTCGCCTCGTCCACGAGCATGACGGGAATGCCGTCGCGCACCTCGTAGCTGCGGTGCAGGCGCGGGTTGTAGAGGCGGTCCTCGTCCTCGAAGTACAAGAGCGGGCCCTTGTCCTCGGGACACGCCAGTACCTCAAGCAGCAAAGGGTCCAATGCCATTGCGTGTCGTGCTCCCCGTGGTGTGGTGTTCGGTGCGGTCGTCGTCGTCGTTCGGTGCGTCTTCAGCGGCCGGCGGCCGGGGTGGCGGCCGACACCTCGTCCACCAGATCGAGCAGCTCCCGCGTGTGACGCTCGCACGCCTCGGGCGATGGGGCCTCCACGTTGAGCCGCAGCAGCGGTTCGGTGTTGGACGGGCGGACGTTGAACCACCAGTCGCCCAGCTCCACCGTGAGGCCGTCGGTGCGGTCGGTGGCGAGTCCCTGGGCGGCGAAGCGCTCGGCCAGGGCCTCCACGGCATGGGGCGGGTCGTCGACCTCGGTGTTGATCTCACCCGAGTCGGCGTACTTGCGGTACGGGGCGAGCAGCTCCGACAGCGGGACGTCGGCGGCGGACAGCTCCTCGAGCACGATCAGCGCGGCGATGAGGCCGGAGTCGGCGCGGTAGTTGTCCCGGAAGTAGTAGTGCCCGGAGTGCTCCCCTCCGAACACCGCACCCGTCTCGGCCATGACCTGCTTGATGAAGGAGTGCCCGACGCGGGTGCGCACCGGTGTGCCGCCGTACTGCTCGATGGTCTCGGGCACCACATGGGAGCAGATGATGTTGTACAGGACCGTGGCACCGGGGTTCTTGCGCAGCATGGCCCGGGCGACGAGGGCCGTGGTGAGCGAGCCCGACACCGGCTGTGTCTTTTCGTCCACCAGGAAGACGCGATCGGCGTCGCCGTCGAAGGCGAGGCCGATGTCCGCCCCCGTGCGCGCCACGGCGGCCTTCAGGTCGCGCAGGTTCTCCTCCTGGATGGGGTCGGCGGGGTGGTTGGGGAAGGATCCGTCGAGCTCCCCGAACAGGATCTCGAGGTCGACCGGCAGGCCCTCGAAGACCTTCGGCACCACGAGGCCCCCCATGCCGTTGGCCGTGTCGGCCACCACCTTCAGGGGTCGGAGGGCGGCCACGTCGATGAAGGAGCGCACGTGGTCGGCGAATTGGTCGAGAAGGTCGCGCTGGGTCGATCCACCCGTCTCGGGCCCCTGGTCGGCACCGGAGACGAGCGCCTCCTCGGCCTCGGACCGGATGTCGGCCAGCCCCGTGTCCTGCCCGACGGGCAGGGCGCCGGCCAGGCACAGCTTGATGCCGTTGTAGTTGGCCGGGTTGTGCGAGGCGGTGAACATGGCCCCGGGGGCGTCGAGGAGGCCCGAGGCGAAGTACAGCATGTCGGTGGAGGCGAGCCCGAGGTCCACGACCTCGGCACCCGCCGTGCGGGCCCCGTCGGCGAAGGCCCCGGCCAGGGCGACCCCCGACGGGCGCATGTCGCGCGCCACCAGGATGCGCGAGGTCCCGGCGAAGCGCGCGAACGACCAACCGATGGCGTGGCAGGCACGGCTGTCGAGCTGGTCGGGAACCGTCCCGCGCACGTCGTAGGCCTTGAACACGGCGCCGAGTGCGGACATGGCGTGAGCAGCCTACCCCCTCCCCCTCCCCCTCCCCGGGGCCCCGGAGGGGGGACAGCACGCCACCGGGCGGCGGACCGGCGGCACCGACCCCGCTCTCCGACACCCGGACGCGTCTCGGGCCGGCCCTGTGGGCCGGCCCGGGAGGGAGATAGACGACCGGGGTCGGTGCCCGACGCCGAGCGCCCGGCAGGTGCGATGCCGAGGTGTGGCGCTACTGCAGGTCGGCCTTGATCTGCAGGCCGTCGTTGTAGGCGGCGCGCAGGTCGTTGCGGGCGCTCGCCAGGCTGCTGCGAGCGGCCAGGAACACCGACCAGTTGCCCGGTGCGCCCTGGGGGGTCTGCGCCAGCAGCGTGGCGTCCTGTCCCGACGTCGCGCTCTGCGCCGCGGCAATCTGGTTCTTCAAGTCCGTGAAGGACGCCTCGGCGGCCGTCACGTCCTTGCCGCTCGCCTGCGCGTTCTGGATGTCCTCGGCGATGGTGGGCTCGAAGCTCGCGAACTGGCCTTCGATGAAGGTCTCGTCGTCCGCCACCACGGTGAAGTGCGTCTGCGGTGTCATGACCACCCACACCCGGTAGTTGAACACCATGGCGCGTGCCGCGCTCCGCAGCTGCGGGCAGGTGGTGGCCTGCTGCACCTGGGGCACGAGCGCCTGGATCCCGGGCAACTCGACCGTGCTGACGTCGTTCAACAGCGTCTGACGGTCACCGGTGGTCAGGTGGTTGGCCGTGTTGTTCACAGATGCCAGCAGCGTGTTGAGCTGCGAGACGCGGTTGGAGAGGTCGGCTTCCACCCGCTGCTGCGCCGCGCCGAACAGCGCCCGCGTGCAGAACGGGTTGGAGGGCTGCACCGTGGTCACGCTCGATCCCGCCGTGGTGCCCCCCGTGGTGGCGGTGGATCCCGCCGTGGTGGCGGTCGAGCTGTCAGCGGCGGCGACGCCCGGGACGGCGGCCACCAGCGCGGCGACCACGGCGGCCGCCGCCAAGCCCGGTGCGACCCGGCTCCTCAGCGTGTGCTTCATCACGAATCTCCTTGCGGGTCACTCAGGTCGTTGTCGGCGGTGCTGAGGTTCCCGTCGAGGGTCCCGAGCTCCGAGGCGACCTGATTCAGGGTGCTTGCGTTGAAGGTCTGGGAGGGGGCGGGCGCCACGGTCGAGGTCGGCGTGGCGCCGGTGCTCACCGTGGTCGTGGTGGAGGACGGCGCCGTGGTCGTGGTCACCGGGACCGAGGTCCCCGACACGACGTGCGACGCGCTCCCCGCGCTGCACGCGGCAAGGGTCACGGCCACGCCGGCCGACAGCACCACCACCGAGAGCTTCCGCGTGTTCGGTGTCCTCCGTGTCATCGCCCCTCTCCCTCTCTTCCTTCGGACCTGCCGGGAGTTCCCTCTGTCATCGGACCCCTGTGCTGGCCTCTTGAGGTCGTCCCTTCAGCCCTGCACCCATCGTCGGGCACAAGCGTGTGGGGACCATGAGTGGCGCGTTAGGGAATCGTGAGCACCACCGAGCGTGGTGGCCGGCCCCCGGGGAGGCCCGGGCGACCCCGGGGGCGGCGTGGTGTCGGGTCGGGGTGACGCTCAGGCGTGGGGCTGGACGAGGATCAGGCGTAGGTGTGGCGGCGCCACACCAGCACGGCGGTGACGAGCACCCCGGCGATGCTGAGCACGAGTCCGGCGTCCCCTGCCTTGGTGGAGCCGTAGAACACCGTCACCTGATGGGACGTGGGCACCACGACCATCAGGTTGGGCATGGCCCGCCACGGTCCCTCCGCCCCGGTGGCGTGCCAGGCGGGGAAGTACGACGTCCGCACCAGCACCGGCACCCCGGTCCGGCTCACGTGGAAGCTGACCTGATCGACACCGGTATGGACGTCGCTGACGGTCACGGCCGGCAGGGGGACGTTCCCCGACGGTGCAACGCCGCCGGGCGCCTTGGTCCACGTCGACGGGCCGTCGGCCACGAGCTGCTGGTCCCAGCGCTTGGGATCGGCGTACCAGCGCTGCGCCACGGGGAGCCACGCCCCCTGGGCGGCGCCCACCCCGGTCAGCACGTCGGGACGCTCGGTGAGGGGCACCACCATCGACGAGTCGTGGACCTCGTAGACGTCCCAGGTGGTGGTGACGATGGCGCCCTCGTAGGGCGTGTGCCACGGCCCGGACGTGGCGAGGAGGGTCAGGGCGGGGTCGGCGTCGGCCTGCTGCTGGATGACCGGGGACGAGGCCAGGAAGTACTTCACCCCGAGCAGCTGGAGGTGCTGGATGCCGAGCGGCACGTCGACGGGCCCGTACACGATCCCGGTGGTGGCGTGCACCATGGCCTCCGACGGCGCCACCGACAACTCCGCCTGGTTGATGAAGTGCCACGGCGTGCTGGACGAGGACTCGAACAGGAGACCCTCCATGGACTGGATGCAGCCGTTGGTGAAGTACGGCAGCAGCATCGGCGCCATGGGCGTGCCGAAACGGTTCAGGTTCGAGTTGTACTCCCACATGGCGCGTCCGCACCCGTCCTTGGCCGACACGCTGTCCATGGTGGCGACGATGCCGTCCTTGAACTCCGGCCAGCCGGGCTTGCCCTGCATGCCCGAGTAGTTCCACTGGGCCCACGAGGCCACGTTGCTCGTCTGCACCTGGACCCAGCCGAGCTTGTAGGTCGAGCCCGGGGTGATGAGCAGCGGAGGCAGCACGACCAACGCTCCGAGCGCCAGGGCCACGAACGGCGCCATGACCGCTCCCGGCGCCCACGTGGGACGGCGGGGCGGAGGCAGCGGCGGCCCACCGGGTGCCGGCGAGGGCCACGAGGCGCGCCCCCCTTCGACGTCGACGTCCCCCGGCCAGGTGCCGACAGCCGCCATGGCACCGTCGCGGGGACCGGCACCGAGCCCCGCCACGTCGCCCGCAGCGTGCACCGAGGCGCCGAAGCGGGGACCGAACGCGGTCATGGGCAACGCCGGGCCCCCCGTGGCGAAGGCCGGTGTCGATCCCCCGGGGAGGGACACGGCGGGGACCGGGGGCGGTTCCCAACGCAAGGCCTCACGCAGGTAGCGCCACACCCGGGCGCCCATCACCAGGAGCTCCGCCACGGCGTACCCGGCCAACAGGTAGATGACGATCCACCAGATGGGCAGCAGGCGCGCGTTGTAGAGCGACTGCTGGGGCGCGAAGCGGACGAACAGGGCGGCGCACACGCCGGCGATGGTGAGCCCCAGCATGGCGCGCTCGACGCGCACGGCTGCCAGGACGAGCCCGACGAACGCCATGATCAGGGCCCACCAGTCGCCGTGGGGCATGAGCAGCTGGCGGTAGGTGGTGACGTTCTGCCAGCCCATGGTGGTGCTGTAGGCCTGCTCGGTGATGAAGGGGACGGCCCACCACGCCACCAGGAGGAAGCTGGTCCCGACCACGGTGAAGGCCCACCGCAGGTTGCGGCGGTTGGGGCCGAACAGCAAGACGATCGCCACCACACCGACCAGCGCGAACAGGGTCGTGACCAGGTGGCACAGCACACAGGCCGAGAGCAGGAGGATGGCGGGGACGCGCATCCGCCCCGTCCGCATGCCCCGCACCACCGTCCCCAGGAAGACGATGGCCACCGACAACCCGAGCGAGAAGGCGTACTCCCCCGCCATGGTCGAGTAGAGGTTGCCCCCGTAGATGGTGAAGCTCTGCTCGAACAGGAACGGCAGGGTGAACACGGCGAGGACGGCGGGGCGGGGACGCTCGAGGCCCGCCAGCCGGCCGAAGGCCCACGCCGCGATGGGCAGCGTCAGCGACCCCAGGATGGTGACGAGCTTGAAGGCGACGGCGAAGGGGATGACGAACCCCATGAGCGCCGCCAGGGCGTCGGGGAGGGGGAAGTAATAGGTGTTGAGCGGGAGACCGTCGTAGGCGCCGGGGAACCACCCCGTGAGGTGGCCGCTCGGCAGGAGGTTCGACTTGAGGAAGGCGGCCAGGCCGAAATGGGCGCCGGTGTCGCCCCCGGTGATGTCGGTGTTCGACAGCAGCAGACGGGGGTCGATCTGCCACAGGACGACGCCGATGCACGCCACCACCACGATCAGGGTGGCGAGCGCAGGAGGAGAGGGGCGGCGGATCAGACCACGCATCAGATCAATCGTGCCCGAAACCGGAGCGAAAGCGCGAGCAGGAGCCCTCGGCGGGCTCCGCTGACCCCGGGCCAGCTGACACCAGGCACTGCCGGCCAGGCCTCAGCGCAGCACGCCGGTCGGATAGGCGACCGACAGGATGGCGATCAGGTTGAAGGTGGCGTGGGCGAAGATGCACGGCCCCAGCCGGCCGAGACGCAGGGCCATCACCGCCAGGACCACGCCGAAGGCGGCCAGCCCGAGCAGCTCCAGGGGCTCGAAGTGCGCCAGGCCGAAGACCACGCCGTCGGACACGACGGCCAGAACCGGTCCGAGCACGCGGCCCG
>JBEKVE010000134.1:0-8215 GCA_049514335.1 Acidimicrobiales bacterium | reverse complement strand
TGGGAAAGACGTTGATCCGCAGCCGGTTCAGGCCGAGCCGGCGGGCCAGGCGCTCGCCGCGCGACACCACCACCACGGCGTGGTGCGAGCCGTGGGTGACGACCGGCACCACCGGCACCCCGGCACGCAGTGCCAGGCGCACGAAGCCCTTGTGGCCGGCGAGATCGACGCGGTCGCGGTCGCTCCACGGTCGGCACGCCTCCCAGTCGCCCCCCGGGTACACGACCACCGCCGCACCGCGGTGCAGTGCCTCCTCGGCTTCTGCTCCGGCAGCGGGAACGGCACCGATCCGGCGGAGGAAGGGCCCGACCCCGGGCACGCTGAAGAGCAGGTCGTAGGCAAGGGCGTAGGCCGGCTGGTCGAGCCCCCGGCGACGGATGATCGACAGGGCCACCACCCAGGCGTCGGGCATGTAGAAGAGACAGGAGTGGTTCCCCACCACCAGGACCGGTCCGGTGGCGGGGAGGTTCTCGAGCCCCAGCACCTCGGGCGAGAAATAACTGGTGAGGCGCTCGACCGTCGCCAGCTGGCGCTCGATGAAGGCCGGGTCGCGCCGGAACGACGGCTCGGACCGCTCGTGGTCGATGCGGTGCGAGATGACGTCGACGAGTGGGGCGAGGACCCCGGAGTGGGCCTCGGTCTGGCTCGTCTTGTCCTGGAGGGGGACGACCATGGCGCACCTCCCTTCCCTTGCCTGTTGTCGCGCCCGGCAGGGTCGGAAAGAAGGGCAGTTCGTCCCGTTTGCGACAAGAAAGGCCCCCCGCCGCTACCGGGGCGGAATGGAGTAGGTGACCTGAGCCTTGGCCACGAGGTCACCCCCGGCGGCCGAGCGAAGCTCGACATCGACCACCCCCAGGCGCTTGCCCAGCTTGAGCAGGCGCCCCTCGGCCACCACGTCGACCAGGGCCGGTCTGCGCAGGAAGTCGATGTGGAGGCTCGTCGTCACCGCCAGGGCCACGGGCCCGATCTGGGCCAGCACGGCGAGCCACGCCGCGCTGTCGGCCATCGCCATGAGCGCCGGCCCCGCCACCGTCCCCCCGGGGCGCCGGTGCACGTCGGTCACCGGGAGCCGGAGCCGCACCCCCCAGTCCCCTGCCTCTTCCACCACGTAGGGAGGGGGGTTGTCGGGGAAGGCCTCCACCAGGAAGCGCTGCAGGCCGGCGGCGTCCATGAGGGGCACCGGCGCACAGTACCGGTGCCTGCAAGCATGGTCGGCCACAACGGGAGGAACCATGGACGACACGGGCAGCGCCGCGGCGGGGCTCACCGACGACATCCGGGCACGCGTCCGGGCCATCGACTGGTACCACTCCATCGACCTCGGTGGCGGGATCGTCACCCCCGGCAACCCCGTCGACCGGGACATGCTCGAGCGGGGACTTCCGGACCTTGCAGGCCGTACGGTCCTCGACATCGGTGCGTGGGACGGCTTCTACTCGTTCCTGGCCGAGCGCCGGGGAGCGGCGCGCGTGGTGGCCATGGACCATTACGCGTGGTGCGTCGACTTCCACGCCCGGCTCGAATACTGGCAGGCGTGCGAGGCGGCGGGCGAGCTGCCCGACCACCGGCGCGACCTCACCGACTTCTACCGCCCCGACACCATGCCCGGCCGACGCGGGTTCGATCTCGCCCGGGAGGTCCTCGGCAGCGGGGTGGAACCGGTGGTGGGTGACTTCATGGAGGTCGACCCGTCCACGGTGGGGCGCTTCGACGTGGTGCTGTTCCTCGGCGTCCTGTACCACCTGCGCGAACCGCTCACCGCCCTGGAGCGCATCCGCGCGCTCACCGGCGGGGTGGCCGTGATCGAGACCGAGGCGGTGCGCGTCCTCGGCCTCCCCGGTGCCCGGGTGCTCGAGTTCCACCCCGGGGGCGAGCTGCGCGCCGACCACACCAACTGGTTCGTCCCCACCGAAGCCGCTCTCCATGCGCTGTGCCGGGCGGCGGGGTTCGGCAGGGTCGAGACGCGCATCGGACCCCCCTCGGCCGGGCGGCACCTGGCGTCGATCGCCCGCGGCCTGGCGCACCGGGCCGGACTCGGTGACAGCGGGCTGGCTCCGGCGCAGGGTCGCGCCCCGGCGAGCTCCCCCTCACCGGTGTTCGAGCGGTACCGCATCGCCGTCCACGCCTATCCCTGACGACGACTGCCGCGAGCCCTGCGCTGGACGCGGGCTCACGGCTCGTCGACGGCTGACTCCGGTTCGGTCCTCGGGGCGCGAGCGGCGCGCAGTCGCCTGACCCCGTCGTTGATGGCGGTGGTGATCAACCGGTCGTTGTCCTTGGAGATGAAGCGGTGCACTCGTCGCTCGAGCAGCGCCCGCAGGACCGGGTTGAAGGCGTGGTAGGTCTCGGTGAAGTGGATGCGCGTCCTGCCCTCGCCGAGATCCTCGAGCTCGGTGCGTCCCTCGGCGCGCGACCACAGCGGCTTGCCCACCGCGTCGTACTTCCACGAAGTCGTCGGGGTGACCTCTGTCAGCCACTCCCACGAGTGCCCCACGCCGCCGGTCATGAGATAGCGCGGCACGCGGAACGTGCAGTGCCGGATGAGACCCTCACCGACCTCGTCCCCGGGGTGGAGGATCTCGATGGAGACACCCGAGGAGGTGGGCCGGCGAGGTCCGCGGTACCAGAACAGCGACCACACCTCGGCCGGCGTGCCCTCGACCTCCACGGCGTAGCGGTGCACCTGCATCTGTCGGTTGCCTCCTCCGGCTGCAGACGTGGGTCTAGGGCGTGGTTCCCCACGGCGCACCGAACGTCTCGCGATGCGCCTTGTCCGCCACGGGCTGTCGCCGGGGCGGACCCAGGGGGCGAGCCGGCCACCCGATCGGGATCACGGCCACGGCCCGCACCTCGGGAGGGAGGTCGGCGAGCTGGGCCAGCTCGTCGCCGAACACGAGCGGCAGCGTGGTCAGCGAGGATCCCAGTCCCAAGGCAGTGGCCGCCAGCAGAAGGTTCTGCACGGCGGGGAAGATCGACGCCTCGAGCACGCGGGGGTTGCCCAACCGGGTGTCACCGCCCACGATCACGAGCACCGGGGCGCTCGCCACGCCGCCGCGCGCGCCGGCGTCGACGTCGGCGAGCAAGCCGGGGGCGAGGCGGCTTTCGGAGTGGGCGCGACCGCCCCCCTCCCATGCCCGCCGGGCCAGCTCGCCCAGCGCGGCGCGGCGCTCAGGGTCGCGCACCACGACGAACACCCAGGGCTGGCGGTTCTCGGCACTCGGGGCGAAGGTGGCCGCCTCGAGCACGCGCTCGATGGTGGCGTCCTCCACCGGCGCCTCGCTGAAGGCGCGGCACGCACGCTGCCGGCGTACGACGTCGAAGAAATCCTCCACCGGCGCCCACCATAACGGGGCGGCCCGGTTACGACGTGATCGTCGCCGCCGTGCCCATGATGATCCGGGGTAGCGCGGAGGGTTGCAACCACCGGAGCACCGAGAGCAGCTCCGGCATCGGAAGCGACACGCACCCCGACGTCGGGGCGCCCGTGGTGACGTGCAGGAAGATCGCGCTCCCCACCCCGGCGACGACCGGAGCGGTGTTGTAGGCGATGACGGCGCCGTAGTCGTAGGCCGGTGCCTCGTCCATGGGCTCGGGTGATGCCCCGGCATCCTGATCGGCGGTATCGACCCACTGGTTGTAGAGCGGGCTCGACGGGTCGTCGTCCCACACGATGTCGGGCCCGGTGACGGCGCGGTAGGGGAACGACACCCCGGGGTCGCCGAGGACGCCGAAGAAGAAATCGAAGCCGAACGATCCCGAGGGTGTGCGGCCGTCACCCTCTCGCTTCTGCCCGGGCGGGGCGAAACCGTTGTACCCGACGTGCGCCATCCACGGACCGAAGACCTGTTCCCATCCCGAGCTCGTCTCCTGGTAGGCGCTGAACGTCGCCGTCGTCACCCCGTACCCGGACGCGCTGACGGCGATCACCTGCGTGGCGCCATCCACGCCGTCGAGCCGCGTGACGAGCAGCGGCGCCGGGGTCGGCGGACGCGTGGTGGTCGGCGGGGACGCCGGCGCCGGTACGGACCGGGCGGCCGGGACCGCCTTCGGCGCTGCGGCGGTCGTGGTGGGCGCGATGGTCAGGACCGTGGTGGGAGCGACGGGGGCGGTCGTGGTGGCGACGATGGGCCTCGGGGCCCAGGGGGACCGCAGTGCACCGGTCGGCCCGGCGGATCGGGCCGTGGTGACAGAGGCGTCACCGCATCCCGCCAGTCCGAGGGCCACGGCCATGGCAATGACGGCTGCCGGCGTGCGCCGCAGCGGGAACGCCCTCAGGGGCGCGGGCGGGGGCAAGGGCGTTACCAGGCGGGGTCCCACCTCGGTAGCGGTACCCCGACCGCCGCCGTCAGGCACCTTCGAGCCGGGTCGGATCCTCAGCCGCTCACTCGGGGACGAGCGTCGTCAGGCAGAACGGGTCCCGGCCGGGTCGAGCATGACCCGCCACCGCTCCGGACTGGGCTGGACGTCGGCCCGTCGGGCTCCGGCGGCGATGGCTGCGGCCTCGGTGGTGTCGAGGTCGTCGACAGCGAAGTCGAGATGCACCTGCTGGGGGACGCCCGCATCCGGCCACGTGGGGGGCTCGTAGCCCTCCACCCGATGCATGGACAGCCAGGTGGGCCCGACGCGCAGGGCCGAGAAGTCGTCGGAGGCGAACGCCACCTCCACGCCGAGCAGGCGGGCATAGAAGGCGGCGAGCGCCCGGGCGTCGGGGGAGTCGAGCGACACCGAGGCGAACCGGATCGTCGAGGACATGGGACGCTCCTTCTCCGTGCCCGCCGCTGGCACGCACGGACGCGCCACGGTAGCGTCCGCAGGCTCCACCCGTGCAGCCCGATCGGACCATGAGCGACCTCTTCTCCCTCGCCGGTAAGACCGCCCTCGTCACCGGGGGGTCGCGCGGCATCGGCAAGATGATCGCCACCGGCCTGGTCGAGGCGGGGGCCCGGGTGTACGTGTCGTCGCGCAAGGCCGACGCGTGCGAGGCGACGGCTGCAGAGCTCGGCGCCGTCGGGCAGAGCGCGGCGCTCCCCGCCGACCTCTCCACCGAGCCGGGCTGCCGCGCCCTCGCCGATGCCCTGGCCGAGCGCGAGGACCGGCTGCACATCCTGGTCAACAACGCCGGCAACACGTGGGGAGCCCCGTTCGAGGAGTTCGACGATGCGGCGTGGGATCGCGTGCTGTCGCTCAACGTCAAAGGCGTCTTCCACACCACGAAGTTCCTGACCCCCTTGCTGCGGGCCGGGTCGACGGCCGAAGACCCGGCGCGCGTCATCAACGTCGGCTCCATCGACGGCATCCACG
This sequence comes from Acidimicrobiales bacterium, assembly GCA_049514335.1. Classification (GTDB taxonomy): domain Bacteria; phylum Actinomycetota; class Acidimicrobiia; order Acidimicrobiales; family UBA8190; genus JBEKVE01. The sequence goes on along the minus strand of JBEKVE010000134.1, from coordinate 2,914 downwards.
TCCCGATGCTCGAGACCTACTCCTACTCGGCGTCCAAGGCGGCCGTGCACCATCTGACGCGCCACCTGGCGCGTCGCCTGGCGCCGGAGATCACCGTCAACGCCATCGCCCCCGGGCCGTTCGAATCCAAGATGATGGCGGCGACGCTGGAGGCGTTCGGCGAGCAGATCGCCCGGAGCGCTCCGCTCAAGCGCCTCGGCCGGCCCGACGACATGGCGGGCACCGCCGTCTTCCTGTCGTCGCGGGCGGGCGCCTACCTCACGGGTGCCGTCATTCCGGTCGACGGCGGCATGGCCACCGTGGGGACCCGGTGACGCAGGGACAGAGTGACGCAGTGACGGCGGTCGGAACACACCACACCATCAGGGAGGGATCGTGCGGCTGAGCACCATGCTCGACTACTCGAGAGGGGTCAAGCAGTCGGCCGACCACGTCGCCGACCTCGAACGCGCCGGCCTGGACATCGTGTGGGTGGCCGAGGCCTACGGCCTCGACGGCCCGAGCCAGATGGGCTATATCGCCGCCCGCACCGAGCGGATCGAGATCGGCTCGGCCATCCTCCCCATCTACTCGCGCACGCCGGTCCTGCTGGCTCAGACCGCGGCGGGCCTCGATGCGCTGAGCGAAGGGCGCTTCATCCTCGGCCTCGGAGCCTCGGGCCCACAGGTGATCGAGGGCTGGCACGGCGTCCCGTACACCCAGCCTCTGGAGCGCACACGCGAGATCATCGGCATCTGCCGGAAAGTGTGGCGTCGCGAGGTGGTGACCAACGAGGGCCTCTACCCCATTCCGCTGCCCGCCGGGGCCGGGACCGGCCTCGGGAAGCCGCTCAAGCTCATCAACCATCCCGTGCGCGCCGAGATCCCCATCTGGCTGGCGTCGATGGGACCGAAGAACGTCGAGATGACAGCGGAGCTGGCCGAGGGATGGTTCCCGTTCCTCTTCATCCCCGAGCGGGCCGGCGCGGTGTGGGACGAGGCGCTCGCCGCCGGGAACGCCCGGCGCGCCCCCGAGCTTCCTCCGCTCGAGATCGCGGCCGGGGGCCTGGCGGCGGTGGGCGAAGGACTCGAGCACCTACGCGAATTCGCCCGGCCCATGATGGCGCTGTACGTGGGGGGCATGGGGGCGAGGGGGAAGAACTTCTACAACGCCCTGGCGCGGCGCTACGGGTTCGAGGCCGAGGCCGAGGCCATCCAGGACCTGTACCTGAGCGGCAAGAAAGAGCAAGCGGCTGCGGCCGTGCCCGACGAGCTGCTCGAGCTGACGTCGCTCATCGGTCCCCCGGGGTACGTCCGGGAACGGATCGACGCCTATCGCGCCGCCGGCGTGACCGTGCTCAACGTGACCGCCGTCGGACCCGATCCGCTGGCCACGATCGAACAGCTGAAAGGGTGGTGCAGTTGACGAACAGACGGATGGTCCTGGCGCGGCGGCCGACGGGCATGGTGGACGGCGACACGGTCCGCCTCGAGGAGACCGCCGTCCCCACCGCCGGACCCGGTGAGGCGCTCGTGCGCGTCCGCTACCTGTCGATCGACCCCACCATCCGGACGTGGATGGACGACACGCCGGGGTACCTGCCCCCCATCGCCGTGGACGAGGTCGTGCGCAGCGGGGGGATCGGCGAGGTCGTGGCATCGGGGAGCGAGCGCTACGCCGTCGGTGACGTCGTCTTCGGCATGACGGGGTGGCAGGACTACGCGCTGGCCGACGAGGGGGAGCGGTCCATGCAGGTGGTCCCGCCGGGCGTCGACCCCCTGCTGGCATTGAGCGTGTTCGGCGTGACAGGCATGACGGCGTACTTCGGCATGATCGACGTCGGCCGTGTCGGCCCCGGCGACACCGTGGTCGTGTCCGGCGCCGCCGGCGCCACGGGGTCGGTGGCGGGCCAGATCGCCCGGATCAAGGGCGCCACCACGGTGGTGGGGATCGCCGGGACGCCCGAGAAGTGCGCCTGGATCGTGGACGAGCTGGGGTTCGATGCCGCCGTCGACTATCGGACAGACGACGTGGCGGCACGCCTGCGCGCACTGTGCCCCGAGGGCATCAACCTCTACTACGACAACGTGGGTGGCGAGATCCTCGACATCTGCCTGGGTCAGCTGGCACTGCGCGGGCGCGTCGTCATGTGCGGCGCCATCTCGGCGTACAACGAAGGGCGGCGAGCCGCAGGGCCGGGGAACATCTTCAACCTGATCGTGAAGCGTGCCCGCATGGAGGGCTTCCTCGTCCTGGATTACGTCGACCGGTTCCCCGAAGCACAGCTGGACATGTTCACGTGGCTCGCCGAGGGACGGATCACCCACGCCGAGCACGTGGTGGAGGGCCTCGAGCACGCCCCCGACGCCCTCAACCTGCTCTTCACCGGGGGCAACACGGGCAAGGTGATCGTCCGGCTCTGACCTGCGACTGCTGCTGTCGGACCCGACGCCGCCTCACCAGCGCGCGTCGTTTCGAGAGTGCTCACCCCTGGATCGGCGCGTCCGCATCGTGGTCGAACCACCCCCACTCCCACGGCGTGATCGTCTCCAACGGGCCGGCGAACACGACGGGTGTGTCGGGCGAGTTGGTTCCGCGCACCAGCTCGCCCAGCGCGGGCGCCACCTCGAGCGGCGCCTCGTCCAGGTAGCACACGGTGATGGCACGGCGCCCCGCCTTCCAGCCGAGGTTGGTGAACCGGTCGGCAGCGGCGAAGGTCAACACACCGGCCACGCCTTCGGCGGCGAGCAGTCGGGCCGTGGTGGCCCGGCGCCGATCCTCGGGCTCGTCGCCGTCGCGGACCACGACGTAGACACCGCGGGTGGGCCGGAAGGCGACCGCCTCGCCCGACACGAGCACCCGGGGCGCGGCGGCCATGCCCGTCACGTCGAAGGGGCCCGACAGCCGGGCCCGTCTGTGCTCGTGGAAGCGGCCC
>JBEKVE010000133.1:0-8217 GCA_049514335.1 Acidimicrobiales bacterium | reverse complement strand
GGGGTCCCACAGCATGATCGAGTCCTTCACCATGTCGAAGGAGATGTCCTCGAGGTGCAGGTGGGCGTAGGGGTTCTTGAGCGCCTGGAGCCGGTCCTTCACCGCCACCAGGATCCCGATGTGGTCGGGGGCGCCCGAGCGCCGCATGTAGGCGCGGATGATGGGGGCGAAGAAGCCGCCCGCCCCGGCCAGCAGGGGCGTGGAGAAGGGCTGGGGCACCGACAGCGCCCACATGGCGTCGGAGTCCGACTGCTTCTCGAAGGCCACGGTGAGCACCCGCTCGTGGCGGCCCGACGCCACGAGGTGGGCGGCCACGATGGCGGTCGACCCGCCCACCGATCCGGCGGTGTGCACCCGCAGCATGGGCTTGCCCACCGCGCCCAGCGCCGGAGCCAGGTACAGCTCGGGCATCATGACGCCCTCGAACATGTCGGGGGCCTTGCCGATGACCACAGCGTCGATGTCGCCCCATTCCATGCCGGCGTCCTCGAGGGCGCGGCTCGCCGCCTCGCGCACGAGGCCGGCGATGGACACGTCCTCGCGCTTGGCCGCGTGCTTGGTCTGCCCCACGCCGATGACCGCGCAGCGTTGCGCCATCATGCCCCTCCGCTTCCGTCCACCGGCTGGGCCGCCAGCGCGCAGACCAGGTTCTGCTGGAGGCACGGGCCCGACGTGGCGTGGGCGATGGCGCTCGTGGCGCTGCCGTCCATGATGCGGGCCGCCGCCTCGCCGATGCGCAGCAGCCCCGCCACCATGAGGGCGTTGGCGGCGAGGGGCCCACCCGAGGGGTTGACCTTGACCGAGTCGGCCAGGCACAGCGCGTCGCGCAGGATCAGCTCCTGCGATGCGAAGGGGGCGTGCAGCTCGGCCACGTCGACGGTGACCGATGCCGCCGCTTCGCCGGAGTGCCCGAAAACCCCCGCGGCGCGCGCCGCCGAGTGGGTGGACAACGACGTCGTCAGGTCGCGCGCCCCGAGGGCGTGGGTCTCGATGCGGTGGTCGATCCCGGTGATCCATGCCGGCCGCTCGCACAGCTCCCGGGCCCTGTCCCCCGCCGCCAACACGACGGCGGCGACACCGTCGGTCACCGGAGGAAGGGCGTGGCGCCGCAGCGGGGCCACCACGTAGTCGTCGGCGAGCAGCTCCTCGGCGCGCTGGTCCTTGGCCACCTGGGCGTTGGGGTTGCCGAGGGCGTTGCGCCGGTTGTCCGCCGCCACCCGGGCGAAGTCCTTCTCCGTCGCCTTTCCGGCGTCGATGAGCGCCTGCGCCTGCAGGGCGGCCAGGGCCACGGGGTCGGGCCACAGCGGCGCCATGTAGTACGGGTCGAGCTGCAGGGCGAGCACCCGCTGCAGGTCGCTCGGCGACGACCGCCCGAAGCAGTAGACGAGGGCCGTGTCGAGCTCACCCTCCTGCAGCAGCGTCCACGCCTCGTACAGCGCCCAGGCGCCGTCCATCTCCACGTGGCTCTCGCGCATGGGGGGCCACACACCCACGGCGTCGAGAGCGGACACGAAGCTGAAGGGCGCCCCCACGAGGTAGTCGGTGCTGCCCGAGCACACGAAGTCCATGTCGTTCTTGGTGACGCCGATGTTGGAGAACACCTCGGTCACCACCGGCATGAGCATCTCGACCTCGTTGCGGTGGTCCTCGCTGCGCACCGACTTCGACTGGGCGAACGACACCACGCCCACGGGCCGCACGCTCGGGGATCCGACGGCGCTCACAGGTACTTCTCGTAGGACTCGTAGGGGGCGTCGGGCTCCCCGTTGGGCCGGAAGTACTTCACCGACGTCATGCTGAGGCTCAGCTCCGACTTGTCCACCCACACCGCCTCGACCCGCATGCCCATGCGGATCTGGTCGGTGGGGATCTCCTGGATGAGCCCCATGAAAGCGATGTTGGCCCCGTCGAGGAGGATCTGGGCGCAGATGTAGGGGATCTCGATGGACTGGCCCTGGAAGGGGACGTTGACCACGCAGTAGGTGGTCACGATCCCGGTGTTGCCCAGCTCCACCTCGTCGGTGGTGGCCACGCCGTCGGTGGGGCACGAGCCCCGCGGCGGCACGTACACCTGGTGGCAGGCCGGGCAGCGTTGGCCCAGGAACTTCCCCTCGGAGATGCCCTTCAGGTACCGCGACTGGGCCATGCCGGCGGTGTAGGCGTACTCGACGCGGATGGGCGTGGCCAGCGTGGTGACGGGGTCGGTCACGGTGCGCTCCCCTCGGGCACGAAGCAGGCGATGTCGTGCAGGTCCCCCACCCGCTCGCCCTCGGGCCGCCAGCGCGGCGTGACCCGCATGCCGCTCGCCATGGCGTCGGGGGACCCCGCGTCCACGGCGTGCAGCAAGGCCGTGTCGGCACCGTCGAGTCGTACGAGCGCCCAGGCGAAGGGCCGGTCGAGCGGCTGGCCGGTGCGCGGCGAGGACGCCCACGACCACGTCGTGACAACGCCGCCGGGGCCCACCTCGACCAGCTCACCCACGTCGCGGCTCGTGATCGGGTCGTACTCGGTGGGAGGCACCACCACGGTGGGGGTTCCGTCGACGGTCTCGGACCGCGCACCCAGGATGCGGCCGTCGCGCAGCGCCGTCAGGAAGGCGCCGATGACAGGGCCCACCGAGCGCACGTAGGGGTACTCGAGGACGTGCGGTGCCCGCAGGACGTCGCCGTCGGCCATCACCCCTCCTCGGTGCCGGACCCGGCCCCTCGGCCTGTCCGAGGCAGCAAACTAGAACACATTTCAGTTCCGTGCCACCCGCCGGGGACGGAATTCCGGGGCCCGGCACCGGCCGGGACCGGCGCGCTCAGAAGGTGAGGACCTGCCGGATGATCTCGCCCTTCTTCATGGCTTCGAAGGCGTCCTGCGCCTTGGACAGGTCCATGCGGGAGGAGATCATGCCGTCGAGGTCGAGACGCCCCGCCTTCCACAGCCGGATGAGGCGGTCGAACTCGGTGCGGACGTCCGCCGATCCGTAGTACGAGCCCAGCAGCTTCTTCTCCATGAAGAAGAGCTCGAAGCAGTTGAACTCCACCATCTTCTCGGAGCTCCCGGCGCCCACGATGACCGCCGTGCCGCCCCGGCGCGCCGCGTCGTAGGCGGCCCGGATGGTCTGGGGCAGTCCGATGCACTCGATGGCGTAGTCGAAGCCCTGCCCGGCGTTGATGTCCATGTTGGCGGCGTCCAGGTCCTCGGGCTTCACGCCCCGGGTGGCTCCGAACCGCAGGGCGTCCTTCAGCTTGGAGTCGACCATGTCGACGGCCACGATCTCGGCCGCGCCGGCGATGCGCGCCCCCTGGATGGCGGCGATGCCCACACCGCCGGCGCCGAATACGACGACGCTCGAGCCGGGCTCGACCTTGGCGGTGTTGAGGGCGGCACCCACCCCGGTGGTGACGCCGCACCCGATGAGGGCGCCGATCTCGTAGGGAACGTCGTCGGGGATCTTCACCACACCCTGCTCGGGCAGGACCATCTCCTCGGCGAACGTGCCCGTGCCGGCGAAGCCGAACACCGGCTCCCCACCGCGGGAGAACTTGGCGGACCCGGCGATGTTGAAGAAGATGTCCACGCACAGGTTGGCCTCGCCCCGCAGGCACGCCCGGCACTTCCCGCACGGGGGCGTCCACGCCACGATGACGTGGTCACCCACGGCCACCTGGGTCACTCCCTCGCCCAGGGCGATGATCTCGCCCGCACCCTCGTGACCGAGGACGGCGGGGGCGGGCTGGGGCAGGGTGCCGTTCATGGCCGACAGGTCGGAGTGGCACACCCCGGCGGCGTGGAGCTTCAGCTTGACCTCCCCCGGCCCCGGGTCGGCGACCTCGACGTCGTCGTAGATCTCGATGAATTCCTTGCCGACGGTGTTGAAAATCGCTGCGCGCATGCGAAGTCCCTCCCTGGGTGTCGACCTGCCACTCCGGCCGCGACGTCGACTGGCATTCGACCATGCGGCGATGGAGGCCGCAACAGCGCCCGGAGCCGACCGGCCCGACGGGGCGTGAACGGGGTCCGAGGGCCCTAGCCGGTGGGGTGCACCCCGTCGGTGCCGGGACCGCCGGGCAGGAGCAGGTGCACGGCCACCGCCAGCTCGTCGCGCACCCGGTTCATGTCACTCCAGCCGTTCACCCATCCGACCAGCGACGAGTACCAGACGTGCCCGATGATGCGGGTCCGCTCGGCGTGATCGGCGGGCCGGGGCTCACCGATGGCCCGGGTGATGATGCCGTCCATGAGCGCCCCCATCTGCTGCTGGCACTCGATGGCCGCCGGGTCGGGGGAGGCCAGCGAGGCGAACACCGCCGCCACCAGCCGGGGCTGGCGCCCCATGGCCCGCAGGGCCCGCTCGAGCACGTCGAGGACCCGCTCCGAGGCGGTGATCCCCCGGGGGGGCACCTGGGCCAGCCGGGCGTCGAGCTGCTCGACCCAGTGGACCAGGGCGGCGGCCAGGAGATGGTCTTTGGACGAGAAGTAGCGGTACACCGTCCCCATGGCCACGTCGGCCCGGGCCGCCACGTCCCGCATCTGCACCGACTCGTACCCGCCCTCGAGGCCCAGGCTCATGGCAGCGTCCACCACACGCTGGCGCCGCGCCTGCTGGGCGCGCGTCAGGGATCGGGGCAGCACCCTCTCCTGCACGACCGATCACCCTACTCCCGGTGGGCCGCGAAACGGAACGGGTTCTACTCCCCCGCACCCTGTCCCACCTGCGTTTCCTGCCTCCGGGAGGCGTCCGCGAATCTGACACGCCGTCAGCGAAAGGGGGGTAGCCTTCGCTGAGATGCTCCCCGATGCGGGCGACACCGCCCTGGAGACGATCCTCGACGCGCCGGGCGACCCTGGCACGATCGCCGCCACCGACGGTCGCGTGCCGGGCCGACGCGGACGCCAGACACGTCTGCGGCTCCTGGAGTGCACCGCCGAGCTGCTCGCAACCACGCCGTGGCGCTCCATCAAGGTGATCGACATCGCCCGCCAGGCCGGGACCTCCCCCGCCACCTTCTACCAGTACTTCGAGAACGTGGAGCAGGCCATCCTGGTGATGGCCGAGGAGCTTATGGAGGGCGCGGGAACGCTCGCCGACCTGGTGGACGGCGACTGGTCGGAGGCGGCCAGCTGGGACACGGCGCGCCGGGTGGTCGAGGGCTTCATGGCCTACTGGGAGACCAACCGGGCGGTGTTCCGGGTGGTGGAGCTGGCCACCGAGGAGGGCGATCTGCGCTTCCAGGGCCTACGGGTGCGCGCCCTGAACGCCGTCACGGTGACGCTGGCCCGCGTCATCGCCTCGGGAACGGGGAGCCCGAGCCCGGCCGGCACCGACGCCATGGCCGTCGCCGCCACGTTGATCTCGATGCTGGCCCACGTGGCCGCCCACCGCTACGGGTTCGAGTTCTGGGGGATCCGCACCACCGCCATGGTGGACAGCCAGACCCGCATCCTGCACTGGGCGGTCACGGGACGACCCGCTCCGGAGGGGGCCGACGTCGGCACCAAGGCGGCCGCGCCCCGCACCGGGCCGGTGGTGGGCGGAGGAGCGGCACAGACCCGCGTGGCCCAGGCCCGGCGGCGGCCCGACGACGACTGACGGCTGGCGGCTGGGGTCGGGCCCTCCCGGTGCCGGGCCTCAACCCCCGGGGACGGGCGGTGCCGACAATCGGCGACGGGCACCGATGGCTCGCAGCGTCACGGTGCACGCCCCGGCCGCCACCACGGTGAAGAGCCCCAACCCGAGCCCGGCCCAGTACTGCGGCGGGGTGGCGACCAGTGCCAGCGCCGCACCCACCATGGCGAGCACCGCCGCCAACCCCAACGTGGCGGCGAGCAGCCACAGGACGGGGATGCCCAGGCGCGGGCCGGCGCCGCGGCGACGCTCGACCGACAACGCCACGCGTCCCACGAAGGCGGCGATGGCGGCGGCCACGGCCAGGTCGGGGCGGACCGCCTCGGGCGACACGGCACCGGCTCCGAGCGCCAGCACGGCGACGGCCTCGATGGCCGCCGCCACGCGCGCCCTGGGGCCGGTCATGGCGCCGCGCAGGTAACGGCGCAGGTCGCGTGGAAGGCGCCCCACGAAGCGCGCCACGAAGGCGCCCGGCACCGCCAGGGCCACGATCGGCGCCACCCGGGCAGGGGCGCTCGCCGACGACCCGAGCAGACGGGCCACCAAGAAGGCGTCCAGGAAGATGAAGTAGGCGGCCCGGGCCAGGAACACCTGGACCACGAGCTCGAGGTTGCGCCGGCTGGCGCCGGCCCGGGGGTTCGCCCGCAGCGCCGAGGCGAACCCCGATGCAGCGTCGGCGAGACCGCCGGCGTTGGCCAGGCTCCGGCGGCGCAGGTGCAGACGGGCGAGCTCGTTGTGGGCGACGTCGCTGTTGGGATCGATGGTGAGGGCGTGACGGAAGGCCGCCTCGGCGCTGTCGCGGTCCCCCGCGGCCAGCGCCACGGCCCCCACCGCGGTGTGGGTGACCGCCTCCAGGGGGCCGAGCGCGCAGGCCTCGGCCGCGGCCTGGCGCGCCTCGGTGCCGTGCCATCCCCCCGCCAGGTGGGCATAGGCCAGGCGGTGGTGCGTCTGCCACAGGTGGGGGGCGAGCCGCACCGACTGGCGCGCCTCGGTCACCGCCTCGGCGTGGCGGTCGAGGCGTCCGAGGGCGATGCTGCGCAGGCGGTGGGGCCACTCGTCGTCAGGGCGCAGCGCCACGGCCCGGGTGGCGCACACGAGGGCGTCCTCGTTGTGGCCGGCGCCGATCTGCGCCCGGGCCAGCAGGCACCACGGCATGGGCGCGTCGGGCTCGGCTGCCGCCAAGGGACCGAGCACGGCGATGGCGTCCTCGAAGCGCCCCAGATCGCACAGCGCAGCGGCGCGGGCCGCGGCGCTGGACGTGCCGTCGAGGCCAGCGGTCAAACCATCCGCCTCTGGCGCAGGTAGTGCACGAGGTCGTCGTAGGTTCCGTCCTGGTTGGAGAACTGGGCCACGTTCCGGGCCGTCTCGAGCCACGGGCCGATGGAGGGGCGCACGTCGGCGATCCCCTTCTCGAGGTCGGTCATGCCGATCATGCGCACCGTCCCCGACCGGGCGGAGTCGAGCAACGCATGCTCCGCCGCGTTCTCGCACACGAAGGCGATGTCGGCCCCGGAGTACCCCTCGGTGCGCTTGGCCAGGCGACCGACGTCGATCGCCTCGATGGGACGGGTCCGGAGGTGGTAGCGGAACAAGGCCTGGCGCGCCGCCTCGTCGGGGGGGAGCACGAGGAGCATGCGGTCGAAGCGACCGGGGCGGCGCAGGGCCACGTCCACGTCCCAGGGGTGGTTGGTGGCACCGAGCACGTAGACGCCTTCGTTGTCCGCGGCGATGCCGTCCATCTCCGACAGGAGCTGGTTGACGGTGCCGCGCGCCGCGTTGTTTCGCAGCTGGCTGCGTTTTTGTCCCAGGGCGTCGACCTCGTCGAGGAAGATCACGCAGGGCGCGTTGCGGCGCCCGGTCTCGAAGATCTCCCTGATGTTGCGCTCGCTCTGGCCCACGTACATGTCGAGGACGTCTGCCAGGGACACAGCCAGGAAGTGCGCACCCACCTCTCCGGCCACCGCCCGGGCGATGAACGTCTTGCCGCATCCCGGCGGCCCGTAGAGCAGGAGGCCGCCGCGCAACGACTTGCCGTACACCCGGACGAGGTCGGGGTTCCGGATGGGGGCCAGGAAGCCGGCTTCGAGCCGGCGCTTCACCTCGTCCAACCCGGCCACGTCGTCGAGGCGGACGACGGACTGGTCCACGTCGAAGACGTCCCGGGGGGCGGGCTCGGCGCCGGCACCGGCGAAGGGGGGCGGCAGGATGTCGCCCAGCTCCGCCTCGAGCCGACGCAGGCTCTCGCGCTCGTCGTCGGTGAAGCCGTCCTCGGGCTGGCCCTCGGTGTGGGCGGGGCGGGCCGTCCCCTGCACGATGGCGAGGGCGGCGGCGTTCTCCGGATCGTGCTGCAGCACCACGGCGGCGTGCTGCACCGCCTCCGAGCGCCGGCCCGCGGTGGCGAGCATGTCGGCGAGGTGCAGGCGCAGCGCCAGGTCGTCGGGGGCGGCCGCCACGGCTGCGAGCAAGCTCCGCAGCAAGTCGTCCGATGCCACCGCGGACACGATACCGGCCCGCCTCCCCACCTCCGGGCGGAGCGCTGTCGACCCCGACGCCGGTGCCGGTGCCGGTGCCGGTGCCGGTGCCGGTGCCGGTGCCGGTGC
>JBEKVE010000132.1:0-8280 GCA_049514335.1 Acidimicrobiales bacterium | reverse complement strand
CGCCGAGGTCACCCTGGCCGCCCTGGAGGCCGCCGATGACATCCTGGTCCTCGCCGGCCTCGACGTCATGAGCCTCAAGAGCGCCCGCATCGGGCTGCAGACCATGCGGGTCCTCGGGATCCCCTTCACCCGGACCAAGTTCGTCCTCAACCGGGCCAACACCCGGGTGGGCCTGACCGAGGCCGACGCCGAGCGGGCGGTGCAGCTCAAGGTGGACACGGCGCTGCCGAGCGACATCCTGGTCGCAGAGTCGGTCAACCGCGGCGTCCCCGTGGTGACGAGTGCTCCACGTTCGAAGTTCGCCAAGAGCATCGACAGCCTGGCAGACGCCCTCATGGCCCCTGCCCCGGCGTCGACGCAGACCCGACAAACCGTGTGAGGGGAACGTCATGACCCTTTCCGACCACCTGCGGCAAGCCGGAACCTTCCTCACCACCGAGGAGGCACGGGCGCGCCTGCTCGAGGACGTCCACCAGCGCGTGCACCAGCGCCTCATCGAGGAGCTCGGGCCGGCGCTGTCACAGGGACGGCTCACTGCCAAGGACCTGCGTCCCCGGGTGAACGCCCATCTCCAGGCCGCCCTGGCCGACGAGACGACGCCTCTGTCGCTGGCCGACAAGGCCCGCCTGGGTGAGGACATCGCCAACGACATCCTCGGCTACGGGCCGATCCAGCGCTACCTCGAGGACCCCGAGGTCTCCGAGGTCATGGTGAACGGGCCCGACAACGTCTACGTGGAGCGCGGCGGCAAGATCGAGCGCACGCCCACCAACTTCATCGACGAGACCCACCTCCGACGGGTGATCGACAAGATCGTGGGCGAGGTTTCCCGGCGCGTGGACGAGGCGTCACCCATGGTGGACGCCCGCCTGCCCGACGGATCGCGCGTGAACGCCGTCATCCACCCCCTCGCCATCGGGGGCCCGTTCCTCACCGTGCGGAAGTTCTCCAAGGACCCGCTCCAGGTCGAGGACCTGGTGACGAACATGACGTTCTCCCCTGCGCTCGCCCGCTTCATCGAGGCCTGCGTGGTGGGGCGCATGAACATCATCGTGTCGGGGGGAACCGACGCAGGGAAGACGACGATGCTGAACGTCCTGTCGTCGTTCGTCCCCGACGACGAGCGCATCGTGACCGTCGAGGACTCCAAGGAGCTCCAGCTCCGCCAGACGCACGTGGTGTCGCTCGAGGCCCGGCCGCCCAACATCGAGGGCCGGGGAGAGGTCACCATCCGCGATCTCGTCCGCAACTGCCTCCGTATGCGGCCCGACCGCATCATCGTGGGTGAGTGCCGTGGCGGTGAGGCGCTGGACATGCTCCAGGCCATGAACACCGGCCACGACGGCTCGCTCACCACCATCCACTCCAACGGCCCGCGCGACACCTTGTCGCGCATCGAGACCATGACCCTCATGTCGGGTTTCGACCTGCCCATCCGGGTGATCCGCGAGCAGATGTCGTCCGCCATCGACCTGGTCGTCCACCTGTCGCGCCTGCGGGACGGCACACGGCGCGTCACCCACGTGTCGGAGGTGCAGCACATGGAGGGGGAGGTCATCATCATGCAGGACCTCTTCATGTTCGACTTCTCCATGGGCCTCGACGAGCACGGCCGCTACCGCGGCTCGCTCAAGTCGCTCGGCATCCGGCCCGCCTTCGCCGACAAGCTCGAGGACTTCGGCATCAAGCTCGACCCCGAGCTGTTCCAGGCCGAAGAGTTCACCCGTGCACGGGGGGCCCGGCGATGACGCTGCTCATCTCCCTGCTGGTGTTGCCCCTCGGCGCCGTCGTGGCGTGGGGCGTCATCACCATGGCGACGCGCGAGCGCACGCGCCCGCTGCACGAGACGCTGGCGCCCTACTCGGTGAGCACGCCGTCCGACGCCGCCGTGGGGACCATCGCGGGGCCGGGGGGCGATCTGGTCGAGACCCCGTTCCTGCAGCGCTACGTGGCCGCCGTGGCCGAGATGGCCTCGCGCCGGGGGGTGCTGCAGTACCTGAAGCGGCTCCTCGACCAGGCCGACCTGCCCATCCGTCCGGCCGAAGCCCTGTTCGTCTACGTCGCCGGCGTGCTCCTGGGCGGCTCCATCGGGCTGCTCGTGGCCAACGCCTTCGTGGGGCTCGTGTGCCTCGCCTGCCTGGCCGTGCTCCCCTGGATGGCCCTGCAGGCCGCCGCGGCGCGGCGCACCAAGGCCTTCACCACCCAGCTTCCCGACATGCTCCAGCTCCTCGGCACCACCCTCCGATCGGGCTTCTCGATCCTCCAGGGCCTCGACACCGTGTCGCAGCAGCTGAAGGACCCCATCGGCAAGGAGATCCGGCACGTGTGCGCCGAGGCCCGCCTGGGCCGGCCGCTCGTGGAGGCGCTCACCGAGGTTGCCCAGCGGGTGCGCAGCGAGGACTTCCAGTGGGTCGTGACCTCCATCGGGATCCAGCGCGAGGTCGGGGGCAACCTGGCCGAGCTGCTCGACATCGTGGCCGACACCATGAACTCCCGGGCCCGCCTGCGCCGCGAGGCGAGCACGCTCACCGCCGAGGGCCGCATCGGTGCGGTCGTGATCTCCATCCTCCCCGTGGCCATCGGGCTGTTCGTCTACAGCGTGAACCCCGGCTACCTGAGCCCGCTGCTGCACGAGGCGTTCGGCGAGATCCTCTTCTACGGGTCGATCATCATGGCCGTGCTGGGAATCTTCTGGCTGCGCAAGCTCGTGAACATCGAGGTCTGACATGCTGATCTTCACCGCCGTCACCACCTTCCTCACCGCAACGCTGCTCGTGTACGCGGCCGCCATGAAGGCGGACGAGCGACTGAGCGTGCGCGCCGCGCGCATCCGGCTGGGCGACTACGAGTCCCCCGGCCTCAAGCACGAGGAGGACCTCCGCGAGCCCTTCGCCGAGCGCGTGCTGGCTCCGGTGGGTGGGGCGATGATCGACACCCTGAAGCGCCTCTTGCCCTCCGACTACCTCGACAAGCTCCGGCACAAGCTCGTGCTGGCCGGACGGGGACAGCCCGACGAGGTCGACCGCTTCCTGGTGGTGCGCCTGCTCTCGCTGGTGGCGATCCCCGTGCTCTGGCTCGTGGTGTGGAAGGCGACGTCGTTGACGGGCACGACCCTGCTGGCGGTGATCGTCTTCGTCGGCGTGGCCGGCGGCGTGGGGCCCGACGCATGGCTCAACCGCGAGGTCGAGGCCCGTCGCTTCCTCATCCGGCGCAAGCTCCCCGACGTCCTCGACCTCCTCACCATCAGCGTCGAGGCCGGCCTCGGCTTCGAGCAGGCCCTCGCCCGCACGGTCACGATGGTCCCTGGCCCGCTGTCGGAGGAGTTCGCCCGTATGCTCGGCGAGATGCGTGCCGGATCCAGCCGTGCCGACGCCCTCACCGCCCTCGACGCCCGCACCGAGATCCCGGAGCTGCGCTCCTTCGTGCTGGCGCTGCTGCAGGCCGACACCTTCGGCGTGTCGGTCGGCGGCATCCTGCGCAGCCAGGCAGCCGAGATGCGTGTGCGGCGCCACCAGCTCGCTCAGGAGCAGGCGCAGAAGGCACCGGTGAAGATGCTCTTCCCCATGGTGTTCTGCATCATGCCGGCCCTGTTCATCATCATCGCCGGCCCCGCCGTCCTGGGCATCTATCAGGCGTTCCGCGGGCACTGACGCCGGCTCCCGGAGCCGTGCGCCCCCCGCCGCTCCCCACCGAGGTCTCTGCGCCGGTCGCCGCGCCGTCCGACCGATCGCCCCGGCGCGCCGCTGGCACCGAGCCACGTCGACGACGCGGTCTGCGGCGCTCGAGTGCCGTCGGCGGGGCCGCCGTGCTGTGGGGCCTCGCCATCGGGCTGGCGCGCCTGCACGACAACTCGTTCCTGACCCACGTCGCCACGGGCCGTCTCATCCTGGCCCACGGTGTCCCCTCCAGCGACCCCTACACCTTCACGGCCCACGGACACCCCTGGGTGGTCGAATCGTGGCTGGCGTCGGTGCTCTACGCCCTGGTGGAACGGGCCGCCGGCGGGCACGGCCTGCAGGTGCTGCACGCCGCGCTGTGCGCCGCGTTGGCCGCCGTGGCGTGGGTCCTCACCCGGCCGGCCCGACAGCTGGTGGGGCGGGTGGTCGCCGTGGCCGCCGTCCTGGCCGTGGGGTCGGGCTACTGGTCGCCGCGCCCGCTTCTCATCGCCCTGCTCCTGTTCGGGCTGCTGGTGGCGATGGTCGAGACCGGGTCGGGGGCGACCTGGATGGCGGTGCCGCTTCTGTGGGTGTGGGTGAACGTGCACGGCAGCTGGCCCTTCGCCCTCGTCTACCTGGCCCTGCGCATGATCGGTCGGCGGTTGGACGGGCGCTCGGTGGGGCGGCTCCCCCGCATCGCCGGCGCGGCGGTGGTGGGGATCCTCCTGGCGGCGGCGAACCCCCAGGGACTGCGCCTGCTCGCCTACCCCCTGATCCTGCTCACGCACCACGCCGCGTTCGCCCACGTGGCTGAATGGCAGTCGCCCAGCTTCTCCGACCCCGTCAACGCCGCCTTCCTGGCCGGCGCGGTGCTGGCGCTGCTCCTCGCCTTCGCCCGTCACGGCACAGCCGAGGACGTCCTCGTGACCCTGGTCTTCGGCGCCGCCGCGCTGGTGGCGGCCCGCAACGTGGCGGTGGCCGCCCTCGTCCTCACCCCGGTCCTCGCCCGGGGTCTGGCCGGGCTGGGCTCGCTCGAGGGGTCCGGGCGCGGGCCGGTGGCGGCGCTCGCCCTGGTCGCCCTGGCCGCGCTCGGAGCGGTGCTCGTCACCGGGGCGCTGCACCGCCCCGCCTACGACCTGTCGTCGTACCCGGTGCGGGAAGTGACGTGGATGCAGGATCGCGGGCTCGTGCCGGGGCGGGTGGCCACCCCGGACTACGTCGGCAACTACCTGGAGTTCCGCTACGGGGCCCGCGCCCAGGCCTTCTTCGACGACCGGGTGGACATGTTCCCGCTGCCCCTGGTGCGTGACTACGAGACCCTCCTGGCCGGGCGCAGCGGGTGGCAGACCGTGCTCGCCCGCTACCACGTGGACGCCGTGTTGTGGCCCCGGTCCGACCCGCTCGCCCGTCTCCTGGCCCAGAGCCACGCCTGGGAGATCCGGCTCCGCGACCGCCACTGGGTGGTGGCCGTGGCCCGGACCCCGGCTGCCCCGTCGGCCGGCGCCGCCACCTCCTGAGGGCCCGCCCGCGGCCCGCCTCGGGTCCTCCGTCCCGTTCGGGTCCCCCCGTCTCTTTCGGGTCTTCGTTTCGGGCCCCTCGTCGTATCCCCCATGTCGGGGTGCGCCAGAAAGCGTCCCCTCCGGGCACCTCCGGCGTCTCTCCGGGCACTGCCGGCGTCCGTTTCGGGCCCGTCCGGCTCCGCGTCCCTAGGACTCTCGCCCTACAGGTCCAACGACCTCTGGCCGAAAGATCAGCGAGCTCCCCCGGGATTCCGGTGCTAATACCACATATCGTGATCGAAATCTGACTCTCCGTAGTAGAATCAGGGCTGGAGCGGCCCACGCGAATGGGGGTGGACGCCGCAGTGCAGGTCATAGAGCCACTTTCCGACAGGACGCCGCAGCACGCGGCGCGGTCCTGGCGTGCCGAGCTCGGCTGGCGGAACCTGCCTCCCGCCTCTCCGGACCTGCTGGCCGGGTTCGCCCCCATGCTGAGCGCGCTGCGCTGGGCGACGGTGTGCCTCGGGCTGGCGCTGGCCTGGGTCGAACACCTGGGCCCGCACGTGGCCGTGGTGGGCGGGGTCCTGGTGGCCTACACGGTGTGGCGCACCCTGCGGCCCATCGGGCGGGAGCGAACCAACTGGCACACCACGGCCGCTCTGCTCCTGGAGGTGACGGTCGGGGTGGCGGTGGTGGAGCTGAGCGGTTTCAGCGGCTCGCCCTTCCTCGTCAGCCTGGGTGTCGCCACCCTGGTGGCCGGGTTCGCCGGCGGTCTGCGGGTGGTGTCGGGACTGGCCGTCATCTCGGGCATCGCCGTGGCGCTGCCCACCCTCCTCGTCGGCTCCCACGGGGGCGACGCCGTGGCCAGCGTGCAATTCGCGGTGGAGCTCGTCCTGGTGGGGGTGGTCGGCGGCTTCAGCCGCTACCTGGTGGAGGACGCCCACCAGGCCCGGGCAGGGCTCGCCGACCGGGTCGAGCACCTGTCGGAGGTGAACGACCTTCTTCTCGACCTGCACCGGGCCACCGAGCACGAGGTCACCCCCATGCACACCGAGGGAGCGGCCCGCTGGGCGCTCGAGCGGCTCGAGGAGCTGCTCTCCCCCGACATCGCCGCCGTGGTGCTCCTCGACCCGGTGACCGGCTCGTGGCAGGTGACGGCGGCCCACGGGGTCCGACTCACCCAGGACACCCCCTTCACACTGCCCCGGGGCGTGGCCGAGGCGGTGCTCGGAACCGACACCGTCGTGGCCGAGGACCTCGATCAGGGTCTCAGCTACCGCTCGAAGTGGGGGATGTACTGCCCCATGCGGACCCGCGACGAGATCGTGGGGGTGCTGGCGGTGGAGGGAGAGGAGCGCCATCGCGTGTCCTCCCAGGACCGCCGGCGCATGGGCGACCTGGCCCGGGCGGCGGCGCTCGCCGTCGACAACGCCCGCTGGCTGGAACGGATCCACACCCTCGGCATGGAGCAGGAGCGCAGCCGGCTGGCGCGCGAGCTGCATGACCACATCGGCCAGTCGGTGGTCCACCTCGGCTTCGAGCTCGACCGGTTGGTCCAGCTCAACCACGGGCAGCCCGTCGAGCAGGAGCTGCTGGTCCTGCGGGGCGACCTGCGCGACCTGGTCGAGGAGCTGCGCGACATGCTCGTCGACCTGCGCTGCGACGTGTCGGAGTCCCAAGGTGTCGACGGCGTGCTCGAGTCGTTCCTCGACCGGGTCAACAAGCGCAACCGCGTGGCGGTGACGCTCGTGGCCGACGCCGAGGCCCGCATGCCCATCCCGGTGGAGCGCGAGTTCTGGCGCGTGGCGCGCGAAGCGGTCATGAATGCCGAGCGCCACGGCAGGGCGTCGCGGGTGTCGGTGCTGTGGCAGTGCAACACCGACGGTGCCCTCCTCGAAGTGGCCGACGACGGCATCGGGCTGTCGGCGGGCAAGGCAGTAGGTGCGTCGGGCTACGGCCTGCTCGGCATGCGCGAGCGTGCCGACGCGGTCGGCGCCCAATTGGAGATCACCTCCGGACCCGGCAAGGGCACGGTGGTGCGGATGAGAATGAGGGCAGCCTGATGGCACGAGTACTGATCGCAGACGACCACACCATGGTGCGCGAGGGCCTGCGTTGGGCGCTCGAGCACGCCGGCCACGACGTCGTGGGAGAGGCGGCGGACGGGGAGCAGGCGGTGGAGATGGTCGAGGAGTTCCACCCCGACGTCGTCCTCATGGACCTCTCTCTGCCCGTGCTGTCGGGCGTGGCCGCCACCAAGCGCATCCGCGGCATGGCACCGGACACGTCGGTCCTCGTGCTGTCGATGCTGTCGGACGAGACGGCGGTGTCATCGGCGCTCGGCGCCGGTGCCCAGGGGTACCTGGTGAAGGACTGCACCACGGCCGAGATCGCCGATGCCGTGGGCCGTGTCGCCGATGGCGAGCGGGTCCTCGCCTCCGTGGTGAGCTCCGGCCGCACCATGGGGACCGATCCCGGTGGCCACCTGCGACCTGACACCCCGAGCTCCACCCGCCCCCTCATCTCCAAGCGCGAGGAGGAGGTGCTGCGCCTCGTGGCCACGGGCGTCTCCATCCCCGAGGCCGCCCGGCGGCTGTACATCAGCGTCAAGACGGTGAAGAACCACCTGTCGTCGATCTACCAGAAGCTCGACTCCCACGACCGCGCCCAGGCCGTGCTGAAGGCCGTGCGCATGGGGCTCATCACCCTCGACTGACCGACGACCATCTAGGTCCTCCGACCCACGTCGTACCTGCCCAGGGCCACGATTTGGGCCTCCTGACCTATGGCGGTGGAAGCCGGATTCCCCGATAGTGGGTCCATGGTCGAACGTGCGGGCAGCCAATGCCCGAGCGTTCCAAACACCACGAAGGGGGGGAAACCGTGAACATCGTCTCGCTTGTCATGAGCGTGGTCGACCCGATCCGCCGCACGTGGAACCGCAGGGACGAGGTCGGGGCCAGCCTTGTCGAGTACGCGCTGCTCCTCGCTCTCATCGCCGTGATCGCACTCGTGGCGCTGCACTTCTTGGGTGGATCAGTGTCCAACACCCTCAACAACGTGGGTAGCTCGATCAGCAACCCCTGACCAACGCGTCAGGACAGCAACGGCTCAGCCCGATGACA